>JBAQYT010000270.1:0-6002 GCA_049787175.1 Candidatus Acidiferrales bacterium
GTTCGTTCCCGGAGTCCAAGCGAGCGGGTACGCAATCAGGATGTAAGGCCGCGGAGAAATCATCATCGCGGAAAAGCGCTCGTTTGACCAGCCCCGCCCGAACTTCCACGGTTCGGTGTGCACATTCGCCAGGCCCCATTGCTTCATTTCGTCTTCCGTCCACTGCGCCGCCGCTCGCATGTTCGGCGAATTCGTCAGCCGCGGGCCGTACACATCCGTGAGGTAGCTCATGATGTCCATAATCTGCGAATGATTGAAGCCAAGATCTTTGATCGTGTAGATGGCGTTCAGATCCGTTTCGCTCTGCGCGTGTGCCGCCATAGGCAGAATCGCGCACACCGCCGCCAATACCGCTACTGCCATTCCGAGTTTTCGCACAATCATCCTCCGCGACTTCTTAACAAACCTGTTGTGTGGGACGCATCCCCAGTGAACGAGCTATCGACGGTTGAGACGCTCAGCCTGCGCCGCGCGTTTCAGGAGGTTCGCGAGGAAGGGAAGTACGTGCGAAGGTCGCTTCTAAGCCGTTTCAGCAGTAGTAGGTTCGTTAGAACGAAGCCCGGGAGCCGCCGGCTGTCGCTGCCAGCGTTTGCGAATCCACGCGCCAATTCTCCAGGCCAGCAGCACTCCGACCATCGCCGCATATTGCAGTGGCTTGCGCTCGTCCGATTTCACCAGCCAGGCATAATGAATCACGCCTGCGATCGCGCTCAGATAAATTGCCCGATGCAGAAGCTGCCAGCGTTTTCCGCCCAAGCGCCGAATCCAGCCTCGTGTGGAAGTGACCGCCAGCGGAATCAGCAGAACAAACCCCGCGAAACCCACGGTAATGAACCGCCGCTTCTGCACGTCCGCCCACATATCCGGCAAATTGAAAAAACGATCCAACCCCACCCACGTGGAAAAATGCAGGCAAACGTAAAAGAAGGCAAAAAGCCCCAGCATCCTGCGAAACCGGATCAGTTGCGGCATCTTGAGCAGTTTGCGCAGCGGTGTGATGCACAGCGTGATAATCAGGAACCGCATCGTCCAGTCCCCGGTCCAGTGCTCTATGAATTCAATCGGATTCGCCGTCAGCTCGCCTTGCGTCGCGCGCCAGATCAAGACTCCTAGTGGAATCAGGCACGCCAAAAACACGGCCACCTTCGTCCACTTGCTTGTCAGAATGGAATTCAACACGATGACGCTCGCTTAGAAATTCTTTCGCAGATCCATGCCGGTATAAAGGCTCGCCACTTGATCGCCATATCCGTTGAACATCAACGTTGACCGCCGGAAAAATTCGCCCAGCCGCCGTTCTTTCGCTTGGCTCCAGCGCGGGTGGTCCACTGTCGGATTCACGTTCGAGTAAAAGCCGTACTCATTGGGCGCCGCGATATTCCAGGTCGTTGGCGGCTCGCTCTTCACAAAGCGAATTTTCACCAGCGATTTAATGCTCTTGAATCCGTATTTCCATGGAATCACCATGCGCACCGGCGCGCCGTCCTGATTCGGCAATGTTTCGCCATACATTCCCACGCACAGCAGCGTCAGCGGATTCATCGCTTCATCCAGTCGCAATCCCTCGACGTACGGCAACTCAATTCCCGCCTCCGGCCCCAGCGGCATTTGCCGCGTGTCGTAGTAACTTTGAAACGCGACGTACTTCGCTTTCGGCGTCGGCTCGGCCAGCTTCACCAAATTACTGAACGAATATCCAATCCACGGCACCACAATCGACCACGCTTCCACGCAGCGATGCCGGTAAATGCGCTCCTCGAGAGGCGCAATCTTCATGATGTCGTCCATGCTCAGCTTCAGCGGCTTCTTCACTTCTCCTTCGATCGATACTTCCCACGGCGAAGTCCGGAAATTTTTGGCGTTTTGCGAAGGGTCTCCCTTTCCCGTCCCGAATTCATAGAAATTGTTGTACGTCGTCACATCGCTTTCCGGAGTGATCTTCTCATCGGTATTGAACGGCCCCTTCACCACGCCGTTCAATTTCTGCGGCACCGAGCCCGTCGCCGGACCCGTCATCCAATTCGTCAGGTGTTTCCAGCCGCTCACTGCGCCGCCTGTGGCCAGCATTCCAAACAAAAAATTCCGCCGGTTCGTGTACGTTCCCTTGGGCGTAATGTCCGAATACGTCAATTCCGGCTTGCCCGCCGTGGCGGGCGCGCGTTTCACCGTCATCTCTGCTTCTCCATATTCATAATAAGTACTCTACTAAAGACTCTTCTGGATGTATCGTTGCATCCAAGAATTTGGATGCGAGTTGGTTAGCTTTCGATTGCACCCTCTACAAGGATCTTCCTGAGTCTATCCGCATACTGCTTATCGCTCGCAACCCGTATTCCGTCTTTCTATTTTCTCCGCATCTCGGCATATAATCGGCCCGCTCAGATTCCCGTTTTGCGAAATCCAATTCCGGAGGCTCGTTTCATGCAAGGAAGCACAGCCCCAGCTCCGCGCGTCCGATTCCTCGCTTCATTTGGTCTCATCTTTGCCGCCGCAATCTTTGTCGTTGCCCCTGCCTTCGCGCAGAGCACCGCGCCTCAATACGGCTCCGATCCCCACGCGACCGAGTCCTATCGCAAAGCCATGGAAGCCGCCGACCAGAAAATCGCCGACGAAGTTCAGGCGCACTCTGAGCTGATGAAAAACGAGGAATATTTGACCACGCAAATCGGTCCGCGCCTCACCGGCTCGCCGCAAATGCAAGCCGCCAGCCAGTGGACTCTCAAGCGTTTTCAGGAATATGGCATCGACGTGCATCTCGAAACCACCACCGTCCCGCACGCCTGGTATCGTGGCGCCGACTCCGCCGAAATTGTCAGCCCAATCGCGCGCCGCGTTCCCATTCGTTCGCTCGGCTGGAGCAGCGCCACCAAAGGCGAAGTCTCCGGCCCGATTGTTTTCCTCAATCCTCGCGACTTGGCCGATGTCCAATCCAAGATGCCCCAACTGAAAGGCGCGATCATCTGTTTCGGCGACCCTGCCACTCTCGCGCCTTCTTCCGAAGTTCCCGACAACGCCTATGACGCTGTCATCCCTCCCGCGCGCGGAGTTCCAAGCGGGCCCGCTTTCAATTTTGCTGAATACCGAAAGATGCTCGATTCACTTGCAAATTCCGGCGCCCTGGTCATTCTTCGCGACAGCGGCAAGCCCTGGGACCTCTTCAACATGGGCGGCGGTTCCAGCAAGCCTTATGAACCATCAACGCTTCCCACTGCTTTCCTCACTCATGAAGACTACAGCCTGCTCTATCGCCTTTCGCACGCCGGCGCCGTCACCATGAAAATCAACCTCACAGGCACCTTCAGCCCTGGACCCGTTCCTGCTTCCATCACCGTCGCCGAAATTAAGGGCAGCGACCATCCCGACGAGCGCGTCATCATCGGCGGCCATCTCGATTCCTGGGATCTTGGCCAGGGTGCCGTCGACAACGGCACTGGCGCGATGGCCGTCCTCGAAGCCGCGCGCACTCTCAAAGCTCTTGGTTTCCAGCCCAAACGCACCATCACATTTATTTTGTACACCGGAGAAGAAGAAGGCGGTGTAGGCGTCCGCCTGTTTCTCGCCAATCACGCCGCTGAAATTCCGAAGATCGACGCCGTGCTCACTCACGACACCGGAACTGGCCGTGTCTTCAGCATCGCTCTCGAAGGTCTCTACGAAACTGCTCCTCTCATGGCGCAAGTTTATCAGCCGCTTCAGGAGGTTTTCGATTTGCGGCCCGTCAGCTCGCGTTATTTCGGCTCGTCGGACCATGTCGCTTACCTTCGTGCTGGCGTGGCCTCCTATTTTTGCGTCCAGGCTCCCGCCGGATACCGCGAAGCGCACCACAGCCAGACCGACACCTTCGACAAAGTCATTCCTGATCAGATAAACGAAGGCGCGGCGGTCCTGGCAGCCTGGGCATGGAACGTCTCCGAATTGTCCGAGGCTTTCCCGCATCACGCGGCCCAGCCCGCTCCCGAGTTTTAGCCGTTCTTGGAAGGGTCGTCAGCGGCCCGGATGCGGGTGCCTCCGCGCGCCCTACCATAAGCGGCTTTAATTAAATGACTTACAGGAGGGCATATCTCGGCAGTTCCTCTTCACGCACCCTCCCGCGCGCTCATTCTTGACACCATTCTTCCCGCACTCTAGTCTTTTCTCATAGGCGTACCCTTCGTTGCTGATTCGCGGGACCGAGAGTGCAAATGAGTATTCGAGAGTGTCCTTTTTGCGGGAAGTCGATTTCTGATGCGTTTAGGGACTGTCCGCACTGTCACGAGGCGCTGCCGGAGCGCCGCGTTCCCAGCGCCGCTTCCGCATCTCGCGCCGCCGCTGCGGAACATCGCCCCACCGCGTTTCGCCGCGGCCTTCTGTACATGATGGCCGTCGCCTTCGTCTACTATCTGCTTTCGCCCGTCAGCCCTCTGAAACTGCCGGTTCCCTTTGCTCCTATCCTCACTCGCTATTTGCTCCCGTCCTTCTTCCTGGCCGGAATGGCCTTCGCGCTCTTCGGCATCTACCAATACGTCCGCGAATAGACTCTCAGTTGGCTGCCAAAACCGCCCAACGTGTCGCGTGTTAGTATTAGCGCGTCATGCAACAAGAAAGCCCCTCTCCGCTAGGCGCTTACTCCAAACGCTCGCAAGAGCTTCAGCTCTTGTTGGAGCAAACGAACGAGCGCCGTGGGAAATGGCTCTCCATCTCTGTCTTCCTTTGCCTTCTCGTCTGCGCCCTTCTCTACGAATCCTTCGCCACGAAAAAAACGCCCTACGGGAGCGCAGCAGTCCCGATAATCGTCCTTGCATTTGCAGCGCGGCGAGCCCTGCAGCATCGCGCACGCGTGCTTAAACTGCTGGACGTGAGCCGCTATTACGACAAGAGTATTGCGCGTCTCAAACACGAATGGGATTCGCTCGACGACGGCAAGGAGTTCATCGATCCCGATCATATCTATGCGACCGACCTCGACCTCTTCGGCCGCGGCTCTCTCTTTCAATTGCTCTGCTCGGCTCGAACGCATCTCGGCCGCGGGACTCTCGCTTCCTGGATGAAATCGCAGGCGCCGCGGCAAGAGGTTCTCGCCCGGCGAAACGCCATTTCCGAACTCGGCGAACGCCGCCAACTGCTCGAATCCGTCGCCGCTGCGGGAAACACGGAATTTTCCAATTGCCGGTCCGGCACCTTCGAAAAATGGACGGCGGAAATGTCTTCTCTGCCGGCCTTTCCCTCATTTGCTGCGCCATTGGCTCTTTTGCTCGCTCCTCTGCTGATTGTTTTACCCTGTCTTTTTTGGGCGGCCTTTCTCAGCTTGCAGAGCCTCTGGCTATGTCTGATCGCTGTTTTGGCGCTCGAAGCTATTCTGGGGAGTTCATTTCGTGAACACGTGCGATCCGTCATCCAGTCCGTCCAAGTGCCTTCCGTCGAGCTGCCCATCATCTGTGAACTTCTTGCCATCATCGAGCGCGAGAAATTCTCTTCAAAGCGCCTGAGCAGTCTTGCCCAGCGCCTCAAAAATCGGCAGTGCGTCGCCTCAATCGCCCTTCGCCGCCTGAGCCGTTTCATCCATCTGCTGGATTGGGAAAGTAATATGCCGCTCTTCTTTTTCTTGTGGGGCACTCAGCTCGCAATGGCTATCGACCGCTGGTATCGCCGTCACGGCTCCGATCTTTTGAACTATCTCTCTGCCTTGGGCGAATTCGAAGCGCTCCTTTCTCTCAGCTCGTACACTTTCGAGCATCCTCGTGACGTTTTTCCTGAAATCATCGACGGCGGCCCGCTCTTTGACGCTACGCAGCTCGGCCATCCCCTTCTCGACGAAACCATTTGCGTCAGCAACGACGTTCGTCTCGACGATAAAACTCGCTTCCTCATCGTCAGCGGCTCCAACATGTCTGGCAAGAGCACATTCCTTCGCGCCATTGGCACGAACGCCGTCCTCGCTTGGATGGGAGCGCCTGTTCGCTGCGCGAAGTTGCGCATTTCCGAAATGCAAATCGCTGCCGCCATTCGCGTGCAGGACTCCATCA
>JBAQYT010000278.1:0-11147 GCA_049787175.1 Candidatus Acidiferrales bacterium
GACATTTGGGGGCAGGTTCGGCGCCAGGTCGAATCGGCGCGGGCGCAAGCGCAGGCAAGCGCCGCCGATCTGGCGACGGTCAACCTCAGCTTGCATGCTGAATTGGCGATGGATTACTTCCAGTTGCACGGGCTCGACGCCGAAGAGCAATTGTTGAATAACACCGTGGAAGCATTTCAAAAAACTTTGCAGCTCACTCAGGACAGGTTCAAGGGCGGCCTCTCTTCCGCAGTCGATGTTGCCCAAGCGCAAACACAGCTTCAGACGACCCGTGCGCAGGCCATTGACGTAGAAGTTCAACGGGCAGCATACGAACATGCAGTCGCAGTGCTGACCGGACAACCACCCTCCAGCTTCGATTTGGCATTTTCTCCGCTCAGCGTTCCTCCCCCGGCTATCCCGCCCGGCCTGCCTTCGCAACTGCTCGAACGCCGGCCGGATATCGCGGCCGCGGAGCGGCAGATGGATTCAGCGAACGCACAAATCGGAGTCGCCAAGTCTGCCTATTATCCAGGGGTAACCTTATCGGGTAGTGGTGGATTCGAAGCGGCGGGCATCGGAACCTTGTTGTCGGGACCCAGCGCATTGTGGGCCATTGGCGCATCCGCATTCGGCACGATTTTTGAGGGTGGGCGCCGCCGCGCGGTCACCGCACAAGCGCAGGCTGCATATCAGCAAACCGTGGCAAATTATCGCCAGACGGTACTCACCGCTTTTCAGGACGTCGAAGACAATCTAGCGGCGCAGCGCATTTTGGAAGAGGAAGCGGTCACGCAAGATGGCGCTGTTGCAGCCGCGCAGCATTCGCTGGACCTTTCACTGAATCGGTACAGAGGCGGCGTCACCTCCTACTTGGAAGTGGCCACCGCGCAAAGCCTCGCGCTGAACGATGAGCGCACGGCAGCCGACATTCTGACGCGACGCATGGTCGTCAGCGTTCTTCTCATCAAAGCGCTGGGCGGCGGCTGGACAACGGCAAATCTGCCCGGCGCCTAGGCCAGCCGATCCGATAAGTTATCGAATCTGCGTGGCCCAAAATCCTAGCCGCTAGATTTAACCACCATCTTTTCCGGCAAAATTTGTGATCCATTGTGCCGCCGCGTAGTTAGCCAGGGGGCTTTTCGTATTGTGTTACGGTGTCTTCGGCGCCGCCGCTGCAGATGATGCCACTATGGGCTGTAGCAAGGCGAGATATGCGCGGCCAAATGCCGCCTGCTGGGTTCCCGCTCCTACGACCACCGCTTGCACGGAGTAGCGTCCCGTGGGCAGCTTGGATAGCGGCAAGCTGACTCGGTACGATGCCGTGCGCGTGTTTGTATCCACTCCCGTGGGCATCAGCAACGGCGTCGCCTTGATTTCCGCTCCGCTCCGGAAGAAGATCAGTCCGGCGCGCAGCGCCCTCGGGTCTACGCCATCCGGGTAGTACGCCTGGAAGAATACGTAAAGCGTTTGCTGCTGCGTGAAAAGCCGCGTCACGCTGGGGATAATTTTTTCGCCCGCCATCTCGAGCGGCGAGGCCCCGATTCTGGCCACACGTCCCTGCCCTTTTGTCTGAACTTCACCAGTCTTCACAGCTGGAACTAGCTCGTTCGAGAGAAGCACGGAGCTCAGCGACAGACGACCGGCCGGGCGCGGCGGCAGAACAAGATCCGTTTCAAAACTTCCGATATGACCCATTTCATTCTCCCGCGCCAGGAACTTCAGGCGGTATTTACCTGGACTGAGAACGACACCGCCTTCATAGACAAGGTTGCTGCCGCTTACTTCCGCGTAGCGCTGCGCCCCGAGCTTCACATGGATGGTGTCTTGCAGTTGCGCGACGACCTGACCGGCGGGGTACGCGCGAACTTCGGCCGCAAAATCGAAACTCGCTTCTCTCTCGCCGCGCTTCTCCGCCCACTGCAGCGCGCTGGACGAGATCTTCGCGGCAATCGGAACATAAATCTGGCGGTCGTTGAGCCGAAAGGCCGATGTCTCAACCGCTATAGGCAGGTCGACGTAAGGGCTTTCCGACTGCATCGCATCGGCCAGTTGTTCCTTGCGATCTTCGGATGCGAAGTGCTGAAAATCTTTCGGCGCGTAGTAGCCGCTCCGGTAGCGGACGTGTGCGCCGGGTGCGTTTACCTTCACTCGAATCGTGTGCCAACTGCCGTCGCGTTTGACATCCGCCGCAAGGTTATAGCCGACCAGATAGTAGCCGCCGTTATCCTGTTGAATTTTCGGAAACGCATCGCTCAAATCACCGAGGTCGAAAAACGCACGCCCGCCCGTGTCGGTCGAGAGCGTTGCCAGCGTGTCACGCGAATCCTCGCGCTGGTCGGTCTGGTGATAGACGGAAGCGCCGCTGAACATCGAAGTTCCAGAGGCTGCATCCGTGGTCGCGTCGCCTCCCGGCGGCAAAGCGAAAAGCCCGCGAGCATCGATCGAATAGATCGAAACATCCGCGCGATTTGCGGCGTCCGTCGCCGCGCGCAGCTCCGCGCGGTTCTCTTCGCCAGTTTGCGTAACCCCGCCCGTGAACTCGACCATCGCCTTCCGACCAGGGATCGCGCCGAGGACGTCTGCCAGGCCCTCGACCGCGGCGAGCTTCTGGTCGGTGTTGAACACGTTGAACTCGGTTTCGTCCGGCGTGTACGCCGCGCCAGTGTATTCCTGAACCGACGCCTCGCCGTTCTGTGCCGCCGCATCCAGCGGCGAGGAAAGGTCAGAAGAGACTCCGGGAACGATCTTGGCGATGGCTTTTTCCAGTACGGCGTGATCATTCGTAAAATTCGCGAGCACCGCGAGGCGGGATGAGAAAGTCACGATTGCCACAAGGTCCGCCGGCGTCATTTGCTTGCGAACGAATTTCATCGCGGAGTCGTGCGCGCGAATCAGATCGTCCGTTTCCATCGAAGTCAGGTCGAAAAACAACACGATCATGCGGCGATCGCGCACTGCGTCGCTCACGGCTTCTGATGCAGCCGGCTCCTCGCTGTCCACGGGCACGACGATCGGCTTGGCGTTTTCGGCGCCCGCCGTCTCGATTTTTTCGATGTCGGAGTACGAAAAATTGGTGATCTTTTGCCGCTTCCCATCGTCGGTCACGCTGAACTGATCCGCACGCAAGCCGGTGACCGGCTTGCCGGAGCGGTCCGTCACCTCCACGTCGATTCGCACGAAATTCGACGCCGCGCGCAGAACCGAAATGTTTCCCGATGCAGACGATTGCTGCGGCGGCGTGGGTTGTTGTTGTGCGCTGCCTGAGACGGACGTCAGCGAAAATCCGGCGATCACCAGAACAGCCACGGCTTGGCGTGCGCGTGCTTTCATCAGAAGTTGTACCGCAACATGACATCCATAGTCCGCATCGAACTCGCACTGGTGACGCGCCCAAATGTCGATGACCCTAACAACGTTGATACACCACTGAAATTGACGTGGTTCCCGACATTTTGAACTTCCCAGCGCACATCCACATGGTGCCGCTGCTCCGGGCCATACCGGAAGGACTTCGCGAGCGACGCATTCCAGCTAAACGAGCAAGGCCCGCTGATCGCTCCGCGCGGCTCGTCGCCATATTGCCCAAGAGGCGGCGTCGTGAACGCGGCGGTATTAAAGAATGCCGACTGCGACCCGCCGCAAACTCCGTAGCTCGGGCTGCCGATCTCTTGAGCGCGAAGCGAAAAGTTCGCACCTGTTCCGTTATCCGAAGCGGTTCCACCGAGCAGCGCTGTCTCCGGC
This sequence comes from Candidatus Acidiferrales bacterium, assembly GCA_049787175.1. Classification (GTDB taxonomy): domain Bacteria; phylum Acidobacteriota; class Terriglobia; order Acidiferrales; family UBA7541; genus DAHUXN01. The sequence continues at coordinate 3,724 of JBAQYT010000278.1, forward strand.
AAGCCTGTCTGCCAAGTGATGATGTTCTGAAGCCGCCAGTTGCCGAGCACGTGCTCGGCCCAGCCGCGATCCCCATAGCGATGGCGCTCTCCAAACGGAAGTTCCCAAACGGAAAAGAAGCGGACTTGGTGTCGAATATCGAATGACGACCGGCCATATTCTGCCGCGTAATTACCATCCTGTTGCACAACCACGGGTGCGCTGCCGCCGATCGTGCTCGCGTTGTCCAGCGATTTTCCGAACGTGTAGACACCCTGCAGGGAAAGTCCGTGCGTGAAGCGATGCACAACGCGCGTCTGCAAGGCGTTATACAGGGAGTGCGCTCCTGATTGATCGTAGTAAAAACTCGTCGCGTACGGAATTTCGAGGCTGCTTTGCGTCTCGAGTTGATTTGTGCCCAGTGGCGCGCGGTTCGGCGCTCGCAACAGATCCAAATCGCCTCCCGCCGTGCCCGTGTATGTCAAATCCAGCAGCCAGTCTCTGCTGAACGACGTTTCCGTGCCGAGCATCCAGATTTGCGCGTGTCCATCTCTGTAGAACGGATCGACACCGGCCGTATTCAGAATTTTTCCGGTCGTCTGCGCGGCTCCCGGAAAACCCTGTTCGATCGTCAGAATTTGAGCGGCCGACGTATACCAGTTTTCAGCCGCCGAGAACGGCGGCTCGTACGCCAGATAGCTTTGCGCCAGTGTGTTATAGGCGGATTCGTTGTAGAAAACGGAATAGCCGGCGCGAACGATGGTTCTCGGTTTCAGGCCCGGATCCCATGCGATGCCGATCCGGGGCGCCCAATTGTCGTAATCCCCATGCACCAAGGCGCTCGGATACGTTCCATTGTAGAGTCCGGTTTGGCCGGGAGTCACGACGTTGACTGCCGTCGCCGTGGCGTTCAAATCCAAGTTCGCGATCTGATCGTAGAGCTCCACCGGCGGCGTGACCATTTCGTAGCGTACGCCATATTGGACAGTGAAGCGCTTCTCCATCCGCCAATCGTCTTGCGCGTAGCCAACGAAGCCCCAATTCCGGAAATACGTGCTCGGATTTCCAAATTGCGCCTTGGTGTTGTATGGCAGTCCGAGCAAGAAATCTGCGAGGTCGCTGCCAGTGCCAGGCACAGGTTGCCCGTCGGAATCCAGTTGGCTAGTCATCAGGCCGGTAAACGTGAAGGCTCCGCGCGGGGTGGGGTCGGAATTTGTGTTCAACTGAATCCGGCGGATTTCTGCTCCAAACTTCAAAGTATGCTTGTCATGCACCCAGGTCGAACCATCGGTGAAGCGCAGGGTCTGATTCCTCACCGACGAAGGAACAGGATCATTCAGCCCCGAAAAACTCGTGAAGCCGATCTGCGGAATTCCATAATCGATCGGCTGCGTCGAGACGCCCTGAATTCCCAGGTCGCTTACGACATTGTTGACATAGGCGTTGTCGCTGAGAACCTGAATCCGATTGCGGCTCCAATTCAACTGCGTATTTTCGATGAAATGCGTCGACCAGGTATGCGACAAACCGAGAGTAACATTCTGGCTCCGCGTGGATTGACTCCCCGCGATATCCGCGAAATTCCCAAGCGTGTTCTCTCTCCGCGAATTGAAGTTGTACCCAGTGTTTAGGCTGAACTTCGAATTGATCGTGTGCAATACATGGATGTTCAACAAATCCGTGTTCTCCGGTGTCGTGGTCTCCAAGAGATAGTTCTGCACGGTTTGCCCCGGCACGTTCGGCATCGGAATGTAGTTGAGGAGACCCTGCGCTGCGGTGTCTATCATGCCCGAAGGGACTTGGCAGCCGTTGGCGCCGAGTGGCGTACGCATCCCAGACAGATTGGAATAAGGGTTGTACAACGTGATCCCAAGGCCGCAAAAATCGCCGCCGCGCTCGGCGAGCGTTGGCACCGTCGAGAATGTGTCAACGGGACTCTTTTCGGTTTCGTGCTGGTAATTCACGAAGAAATATGTCCGGTCGCTGCCGTTGTAGATGTGGGGAATCACCAAAGGGCCGCCGAGATTTCCCCCCAGGCGCTCGTCGTAGTGACTAATCTTCGGGAACTGGTTCCCGGTGATGGAAAAAGGCTCGGCATCAGCCGCCGAGTTTTCGTAACGGTCGTAAAAACTGAAGCGCACACGGTTCACCGCTTGGCGCGCGAGTCTACCGCCTCGTCCGCCAAACATTCCACCACCCCCGGCGAAGCCGCCTCCGCGAAACCCTCCTCCGCCGCCTCCTGGTCCCATGCCACCGCCGCCCGGCGGGCCGCCCTGTCCGAATTGCCCGCCCATCCCGCGCTGGCCTCCCGGCCCACCCGGCACTCCCGGTGCCAGCGAGCCAAGCTCGAATTGGCCCGAACCTCCAAAACCGCCCGGGCCTTGCGCGCCGTTCATTGCCTGTCCCTGTCCGACTGTTCCTTGGAGCAAAAATGAATTGGACGATGAACCCGCCCCTTCTGCGCTTGCTGCCAGCCCTTCGGCGTTGGCGGGATTCTCATCCGCCTGGCCAGCAGCCTCACCCGTGAGGTCCGTCTGTGCGAATCCGGACTGCGACATTCCTTGGTTGAGCGCATTCACAACGCCGGGAGGCAACTGCGAGTTTCGCCCTTGCCGCCGCGCCCCGCCGGACGCTCCGCCGGACTGATTTGTCGCTCCATTTTGACTAGCGCCTACATTCTGCTTCGGCGCCGCTTTCGCCCGAGTGCTGGGTTGCGCCTCCAGCTCCGCGAGCGTCGCCACGCGAAGCGGGATCTCCATTCTCACAGGGGTCGCGGTCGAAATCGCTGCCTGGCTCGTCGAGGTAAGGAAACCAAGTTGACTTGCTTCGATGGAATAGTGGCCAGCCGGAAGATCTGGAAATTCGAACTTGCCTGACTCATCGGTCCAACTCACCCAGACTTTATGCGTCTCGGTGTTTGTCAGCCTGAGAGTCGCGCCCGGAACTGCTACGCCGTCCGCCGATCGCACGTCTCCGACGATTGTCCCGGCTGCGGTGGGCGTCTGCTGCGCGAATGCGAGCGTCGCTGCCAGCATGAGACAGCCGAAAGTCGCGGCAAACCATAGAAACGGGCGTGTAATCGGAGGCTTGTGTCTCACTGTGGCGGCCGGGTTCGCTCCTCAATCGGCAATTGTAAGCGATTCTTCAGTAATGCTTGAGGAGCGAACCGGCCATCGAAGTAGATCGGCGGCGAAGCACACTCCGTTCTTCAATTGCTCTTTACCGGATCGTAGACGAGACGGTACGTCACTGGCTGACTGAAGCGCTGGTTTTCCATACGCGTTGTCACGTAGAGCTGCTTGCCATCGGGAGAAAGTTCGTACGTACGCGTCGTTTTGCCGCCGCGGCGGCCTTGGACTTCGGCGATGAGTTGATTGTCCTGCCAGTGCACCGTGGGAGCTGGCGGGGCATATTGGCCATTTGCATTTGAATCTGCATTTGAATTGGCATCTGGATTGGAGCTTGTATCCGCTGGCAATACCGCGAGGGTACGTCCCGATGATCCGGTCACCTTAACGTCCGAACCGGTTTGCACGATGGTGAGCTGGTTGAATTCATCCATCATGTTGCCGCGTGGTCCACCGTGCCCCCCACCACGCTGGCCGTAGCCTCCCCCTCCGCCCTGCCCGCCTTGCGAGTTCCCCATCGCTTCTCGCATTTTTTGCCGCGGGTTGTCGCTCTTGTCCTTGTTCAATTTCCATGTGCCGGCAAGATTCGTAGTTTGATCGGCGGCTGCCGTGACCGGGCTCACAACCGGCCAGAGAAGCACTCCCATGAGTATGAATGCCGCGAAAAACGCTGCCGGACCGGAATACCGCTTACTAATTTCTTTGATGTTCATCTGCGTCACGCTCCTTCCGTGCAACGTGCGTTGCAGGTCCATCTGACGCTAAGTTATATTCCCGCAAACCTACTCGAAAGTTCCAATAGATTTTCACTGATAAGAACCCATGGTCCCACAAATTTACCGACAATTCCTTTGCAACTCGGGCTAAGTCTGGATAGCCAGCGGCAAAGAGTCCGGGTAGACTACGAGATTGGCGCGCGAAGTAGGCGCATGAGAACGACACGGGGGTATGGATCGTGCTTCATTCACACGCAAAACTTTGCTGGAGATCGATGGGGGCTTTGCTTGCCTGCGGGATGCTGCTCCACGCAGTACGCGTGCGGGCTGAACCGATTCCCGTGCGCCATCTTGAGGGCGAGTCCCACGGCTTCCTCGTGTTACAAACCGTCGAAGGACGCGCCGTAGCGATAGGTGATTGGGTCGAAGTGGGAACCTGCAGCCGCATGACGTTGCACCTGGTGTTCCACTTCAATGATGGCTCGATATATGATGAAACGACGGTGTTCTCGCAGCGCCGCGCATTCCGATTGCTGAGCGATCACCTCATTGAGAAAGGCTCATCGTTCAAACAACCTGTGGAAACCTGGATCGACGGCGCTACCGGGCAATTCAAGGCTCGATACACTGACAAGGACGGCAAACAGAAGTTCCTGTCCCAAAAGATTGATCTTCCTACCGATGTCGCCAATGGACTCGTGCCTATCATCCTAAAGGATATAGACCCCAAAGCGGTACAAACAACTGTTTCCATGGTGGCTGCGACACCCAAGCCACGCATCGTGCACCTCATCATTACTCCGCGCGGCGAGCAGCCTTTCTTCATAAACACTTCGCAGCATGCTGCGATTCATTACGTGATAAAAGTGGACATCGGTGGCACCGCAGGTGTGGTTGCTCCTTTGGTAGGGAAACAGCCTGCTAACAGCGATGCTTGGGTCCTCGGCGGCTCTGCTCCGGCCCTGGTTCGGGAGCAAGGACCTCTCTACGAGGACGGACCTGTCTGGACAATTATGCCGATTGCGCCTAAATGGTCTAAGTAAGCGGCCCACCAGCCGACAGGACGCTCCTTGGCGTTCACATGCCGCCGGGCGCGCCGCTCGGCATGGGCGGATGCATCTCATATTCATGCGGAGGCTCGGCCCCGAGCAAGTATCGAACAAAATAATCCCAGCGCCGACGAGTCATGTACGACGTGTCATCTCCATAGCCATGCCGTTGATTCGGTAGCATCAGGAGGTCGAAATCCTTGTTTGCCTTGATAAGCGCATCGACGACGAGAAGGGTGTTGTATGGCGGAACGTTGTTGTCGATGGTTCCGTGCGCGAGAAGCAGATGGCCTTTCAGATTCTTAGCGATGCTTTCATTGGCTTGGTCGTCGTAATTCGTCGAGCCGTCTGCATTCCGCACGAGCAGGCCCTGCCATTTCTCTCCCCAATCGTCTTCGTACTCGCGATTATCGTGGTTACCTGATTCCGAGATTCCCACCTTAAAAAAATCGGGATAGCGGAACATGGCGTCTGCTGTCGCAAAGCCTCCGCCGGAATGCCCATAAATTCCCGCGCGGTCAATATCGATCCAAGAGTAGCGCTGTGCAAGCTGCTTCATGGCCCCCACCTGGTCTGGAAGCGTGTTGTCGCCCATGTCGCCGAAGTAGGCCTCGTGAAACTTCTTCGAACGCCACGGCGTTCCCATTCCATCGACTTCCACCACGACGAATCCCAGCTCCGCGAGCGACTGGCAATCGCCGCGCGCCGCCGAAAAGCTCCTGCTTCCGACGCTGCCGGTTTGCGGCCCTGGATAAATGTGGTTGATGATGGGATATTTCTTGCTCTCGTCGAAATTCGCGGGCTTGAACATCAGGCCGTACAAGTCCGTCACGCCGTCGCGCGCTTTCACCGTAAAAGGAATGGGCGGCTTCCAACCGGCCGCCAACAGCCGCGAAATATCCGCTTTCTCCACGGTCGCCACCAGCTTGCCATCTGCGTCGCGCAACACCGTAACCGGAGGAACGTCTGGCGTTGAATAACTATCGACAAAATAGTTTCCGGAAGGCGAGAGCGTCACAACATGATTGGCGTTCTCGGGAGTCAATAGCTTCAAGCCCTCGCCATCAAAGCCGATGCGATACAAATGAATGAAGTACGGGTCTCTTCCCTTTTCCTTCCCCACAGCAAGGAAGTAAATCATGCGATTCTTTTCATCGACCCTGAGTACTTCCGTGACGTTACCCTCGCCCGTGGTGATTTGATTCTTTAGCTGTCCTGTCTCCAGGTCGTAGAGATAGAGCTGGCCCCAGTTGTCTCGTTCGGAAAACCAAATCACTTCTTTCGATGCCGGCAAGTAGCGCCAGTTAACGGCGCCATTCCCCGATTCGTAAAATGTGGAAACGCTTTCTTCCAATACGTCTCGTATTTCACCCGTCGCGGCATCAGCGACGCGAAGCTGCTCGTGCTTGTGGTCACGCGAAGTTGAAACAAACGCAACGTGGGTCGAATCGGGGCTCCACTGCACGTCGGACCATTCTCCCGGTTTGCATGCTACATCGTCACATAACGTTGAGCGGTGCTGGTCGGGCGGCATCTGAAAGCGAACAACGCGCCTGCCGTCAAGATCGATCACCACGCGCTGAATCGTGGTCACCACACGATCTCCGGGCAGCGGGTACTTCCACTCCTCCAGCGTCGGATGCCCCACTTGCGTATGCACCAGGTACATTTCGCCGACGCCGCGCTGATCTTGTTGATAGGTGGCAATCTTCCTGGAGTCCGGCGACCACAGAACAATCGGCCGGTCGCTGTGCGTCCATCCGGCATTGTCCGTGGCATAACCGAAATCCTTCACGCCGTCCGTGGTTAATTGCGTTTCTTCTCCGGTGGCAACGTCGCGAGCCCACAAATTGTAATCGCGGATGAACGCAGCGCTCTTTCCATCGGGAGATAGCGATTCATTGTGTTCTGCAGCCATTCGTGCGCTGAGTGATTCATCCTGTCGCATGAAGCCGGTTTCACCGAACGCTTCCTTAGCACTGCATTCATTGCTCCGCAAATTGCATTCCCAGCGCCTTCCTCGAATAGCGAAAGAAATCGTCCCATCGTCCTCGGAGAAGCCGGCCACATGGGACGGCAAATGCCGTGCGTCATAGTGCGTTCCGGTCGCTTTCGACAGGCCAGCCGCAAGCGCTACATGATCGAACGCCGGTTTCTGTTCGCCCGTCGCCGCGTTAACCACTACGAATTCGCTACCCTCAGCGGTGGTGGACCTGTACCAAAAGCGATCGCCGGATAACCAAGTGATGCGGTCAGCGCCATAGACGAGCGGAGTTGTGTTATATGGCATGAATTTTTCCGCGTGCGCATAGTCAGCCACAGTGAGTGTACGTTTCGCGTCACTCCCGTCCTGCTGCGCAGGCGCCGCCGCGCATATCAATAGGCTCGCTGCCAGAAATGCACAAGCCCCAACAGAACGCTTGTCCATATGTAGCTTCATCCGTCCCTCCGGTGTCCCATTCATTGCTGCGAAACGCACACGTAGCTCGAACAGTGATTCGCGCAAGGGACGAAGTATCGCACTGTTGTTAAGACAGAGCAATCCATGCAAC
>JBAQYT010000003.1:0-6003 GCA_049787175.1 Candidatus Acidiferrales bacterium
CATTCTCGTTCGCCTGGGCGACAACGGCGACTTCTGCAATCGCGGGATGCGCAAGCAATGCATTCTCCACCTCACTCGGCGAGACCCACATGCCGGCAACTTTCATCATGTCGTCGGTGCGGCCGCAGTAATGAAAATATCCGTCCGCATCGCATGTGAATTTGTCTCCGGTCAAAACCCACTCTCCTTTTTTCGCGCGCGCGGTCAGCTCATCTTTGTTCCAGTAGCCCGCAAACGCGCTGCCGCCGCGAACCCACAAATTCCCGATTTCGCCGCGAGGGACTTCGGCGCCGTCGTCGCTGAGAATTTTCGCGCCGCAGCCGGGAACTTCGGAGCCACAGCTTCCAGGCCGTGCATGTCCGGGACGCGAAGACAAAAACATATGCAACATTTCCGTCGAGCCGATGGCGTCGAGAATTTCGACTCCGAATTTCTTTTTGAATTGCTCGAAAATTTCCGCAGGCAATGTTTCTCCCGCGGAGACGGCCATGCGCAAGGATGAGCAGTCGATGGCCAGGCCGCGATTCGCTTCGCGAAGAAGCGCGGCGAAAAAAGTCGGCACCGAAAATAATATCGTGGGCCGGTATTTCCTGATAACTTCGGCAGCCCGCTCCGGCTTCGGTTTTCCTGGGTCGAGAACGGTGCTGGCTCCGGCGGAAAATGGGAAATACATTCCATTGCCGAGGCCGTAGGCAAAAAACAATTTCGAGACGGAATACGTGATGTCGTCCGGCCGCAACCCGAGAACGCCGTGTGCGTAGCCGCGGCTGGTGTGCATCATGTCTTCGTGGCGATGGATAGCAGCTTTAGGGGTGCCTCCGCTTCCGGAGGTGTACAGAAAAAATGCCGGATCGGTCGCTGCCGTTCGATACGTGGCGCATTCGGGCGAGGCGCGCTCACACTGCTCTTCCCACGACACCACCGTGCGCGCGGAAAGGCTTTCGGCCATGGCCCGTTCTCGATCCTCGGTTTCCGACGCGGATTCACCGGCTATGGCGACGACTTCCAAAGCGGCGGGCCATCTGTCCGGGCATACGCCGAAAACGGATTTGTGAACGATGGCGATGCGCGCGCCGGTGTCCGCAAGATAGTAGGCGTAATCGGCAGCGCGGGCGAGCGAATTCACCGGAACGGCAATCGCGCCAATCTTCGCCGCGCCAAAAAACGCCGCGATGAAATCGATCGAATCGGGAAGCGCGATCAGAACGCGGTCGCCGGGTTTGCAGCCCCACTCGCGCAAGACATTCGCGGCACAACTCACCGTTTGTTCGACTTCGCGGTAGGAAAAGGGGCGCGGCTCGCCGAGGATGGCGATGCGTTGCGGATGCTCGCGCGCCGGCCGTGAGACAAATTCGTCAGCGATATTGAGATGCGCAGGAATATTTACGCGCGACGAAGCGTCACCCGTCATGTCCGCGATTCTACTCCGGCGCTTCGAGCCATCCAAGCCGCGATGCGACAAAAAACGCTACCAGATTTGGCAGCGGAGCGCGGCGGGGCGGACCATGGCGTCGCCCTCCTTGCAGCCAAACGCCTTCGCGAACGCCGGCATGTTCGAAGGCGCCGCGATTGCCCGGAGGCGGTCGAGCGCGTGCTCATTCAGATTCGCCATCAAGCGCACAAATTCTGGACGGTCGGTTGCGCCCCATAGCTGGCTGTACGCGAGAAAGAAACGCTGCTCGGGCGTATAGCCCGCGATGAGCGGCCGCGGTTTGCCTTGCAGGTCTTTTTCGAGCGCGTTGTAAGCTATAGTCAACCCGCCGAGATCGGCGATGCTCTCGCCGAGGACGAGCTTGCCATTTTCGTGCACGTCATCGACGGCCACGTAGCTATTGAACTGGTTGACGATGCACTGGGCGCGATCATTGAAATTCTTCTCGTCCTGCGGAGTCCACCAGTCGCGCAGGTTGCCGTGAGCGTCGAATTTGCGTCCTTGATCGTCGAAGCCGTGAGTCATCTCGTGTCCGATCACGGCGCCTATGCCGCCATAGTTCGAAGCATCGTCGGCCTTGGCGTCGAAGAAGGGCGGTTGGAGAATTCCGGCGGGAAAAACAATCTCGTTCATCACCCCGTCGTTGTAGGCGTCGACGGTCGGCGGCGTCATTCCCCACTCGCTGCGATCGACAGGCTTGCCGATTTTGTTGAGGTCGCGCCGCGTTTCGAATTCGTTGCCGCGAAACGTGTCGAGCACAAACGGGCCGCGGTCGACATGATAGGCCGAATAATCGCGCCATTTATCGGGGTAACCGATCTTCACGGTGAAAGCGTTCAGCTTGGCCAAAGCTTCCTTGCGTGTGGCAGGTCCCATCCACGGCAAAGTTTGCAGGTCATCGCGCAAAGCAGCGATTAAATTGTTGATCATCTGGAGGGCGCGAGCCTTCGCTTCCGGCGGAAAATACTCCTTCACGTAGAGCTGGCCGAGCGCTTCGCCGAGCTGGTTGTCCGTCGCCGTGACGCAGCGCTGCCAGCGCGGCAGAAGCTCTTTGGTTCCTTGCATGGTTTTGCCGCTGAAGTTGAAATTCTCGTCGACGAATGGCTGCGAAAGCCATTTGGCGGCAGAATGGACAAGGTGCCAGCGGAGATAGATTTTCCAGTCGTTGAGCGAGACGGATTTGAAGTCACGATTCACGGCTTCGAAAAACTTCGGCGCTGTAACGTCGATTGACTCGATATTGGGCGCACCGATCTGGTGGAAATAGTTCTGCCAGGCAAAATTGGGCGTCAGCGCCTGGAGCTGGGACACGCTCATTTTGTGATACGTCTTATCGGGATCGCGCCGATCAACACGGTCCATGGATGCAGTGGCAAGATTCGTTTCGATGTCCATCACGGTTTTGGCTTCGGCCGCGGATTTGGCGGAATCATCTCCCAGAAGCTCGAACATTTTGGTGACGTGCGCGACGTACTGCGCGCGGAGCTGCTTCGATTTTTCGTCGGTCTTGAGGTAGTAGTCGCGGTCGGGCAGGCCCAGGCCGCCCTGGTCGGCGCCAGCAATCACTTGCGAACTGTTCTTCTCGTCCTGCGTTGATCCGAAATTAAAAATGGCGTCGGCGCCTAGAGCCTGCAAACGCGCGAGTTCAACCTGCAGGCCGGCTGCGCTATCGATGGCCTGGATGCGGTCGAATTCGGGCTGCAATGGCTTGGCGCCGGCGGCATCAACCTGTTTGACGTTCATGCAGCTTGCGTAGTAGTCGCCGATTTTCTGTTCGTTCGAGCCAGCGGCGGCGGCGCGGTCTGCGGAAGCTTTCTCGAGGATTCCGCGCAGTTCCTCGCGATTGCGTTGTTGGAGCTCATTGAAGCGCCCCCAGCTTGGATAGGCGGGCGGGATCGGATTTTTCTTCAGCCAGCCGCCATTTGCGTAGTGATAAAAATCCTGGCAAGGCTTGCAAGTCTTGTCGAGCGAGGAAAGCTCGACGCCGTGAGACGAAGCCGCTGAAGTTTGACTCTGCGAGCGAGCGCGCAGCGCGACCAGCGCAAAAAGACTGCAAGCAGCGAAGATTCCTGCCGTGAATGTCAGTACGCGATTTGAAAAGCGAGTGATGCGCATGATTCGTCTCCCAAACCGTTCGGAAAGTGAGTCGCGGTTTCTTCGTCCGGCAGTTTCAAGTGACGAATAACCTACACTGGAACGCCCGTGAACACAACGGCCCAGGCGCGGGTAAGGTCATTCCCATAAGCGCGGAGAAATTCTTATGCATCACGGCGCAATGGACGCGGATGTGCCGGAAAGAAAAGCGTTCATGACGGAGACGAATTTTTCGGGCTCCTCGAAAAACGGCATGTGTCCGCTCTTTTCGAAGACGACGAATTCGGATCCCGGGATCGCCTGATGAATTTTATAGGCGATGACTGGCGCGACATTCATGTCAAAGCGGCCGCAGCCGACAAGCACCGGAAAACGGAATTTTGCGATTTCCGGATTGAGATCAAAGCGCCGCACGTCTTCGTTCACAAGACGGTTGATGTTGTAATACTCCTTGTCGCCAGCCATCTTTTTGGCGAATTCATCGCGATGCTCGGGCGCGTAGAAGAGCATGGATTCGTAGAGTGCCGTTGAGGCGTCGCGGGCCGCAGCGGAATCCTTTTCATTGAGATCGGCGGTGAAAGCATTGGCGTCCTCCTGCGCGGTGACGTCGGGAAAAACGTCATGGAACAGGAAGAGCGTGTCGCTCCATTTGGGAGCGGCGGAATCGAGAATGGTGAGGCGCTCGATGTGCTGTGGGAAGCGGGACGCGTATGCCATGACGAGAAAGCCTCCCCACGAGTGCCCGAGAAGATCGATTTTATCGTAGCCGAGATGCGCGCGCAGGGCGTCGAGGTCGTTGATTTGATCGGCGAGCGTGCAGGTTTCCCCGGGCTTGAGCGGGCCGGAACGGCCCGTGCCGCGCTGATCCCACATCACGATTTTGCGATTCTGTCCCAGCGTGTCCCAAGCATCAGAAACATGCAGATATTGGTGATCAAATCCGGGGCCGCCGTTGGCGACGAAAAGCGGCGTGGCGTCGCCGGAACCGAAAACCTCATAGTAAATCGTCGCGCCGGAGGAGGTGTTGAATGTGGTTCCGTGTTCATCGTGGGCCACGGCGCGTGCGGGAGTCAATAAAAGCGCGAGCGCCGCACCGATAACAATGGCGGCGGGCATGAGAATGGCGAAGCGACGCTGCGAACCAGCGCGATGGCTGCGGCGGTGATGAAGCGTGCTGCTCATGAATGCCTCCTGTAAATTGCAATAAGCCTGTGAGGTGGGCAGAGTAGCACGCCACGGCAACGCGTGGAAAGCGCGTCCAAAGATGCTTGAGCGCAACGTATGCGCGCAAGCGCGGCGTCCGCATGAGTAAGCGGCTAATCCTCGGACCAGACCGAATAGAGGCCGAAAATCAACGGAATAAGAATCAGAAGAAACACGGCCGTGACGAGGAACAAAAAGCTATCGTGCCCGGCCGAAGCGTGCGCATTGCGATGCGTCAACGATTCCGCGAAATTTGCGAAAAATCCCGCGATGCTCGGCCACCCCATTGCGATCACGGCGAGAGTGACAGCCACGCACGCGCCAAACGCAAACCGGCGCGCCCAGACAATCGGGCGCAGCGCTCTTTCGATCGCGGCGGCCTTCGCTGTGGCTTGCGCCTTCCACCAAATGCGGCCCGCGTCGGGCAGCTCGGCGCCGAAGCGAGCCGCGCTGCTGGATTCGCACAGGTAACTCGCGACCAGCACTACTTCTTCGCATGCGGGACAATCCGCGACGTGTGCGAGAAGAGCATCGCTCCACTCACCGGAGCGGCTGGCCTCCGCAATTTTTTCCTCAAAGACGCAATGGTCTTGTTTCATGACGTGCTTTCTCCCTGGGATTTGCCTTTCCAGCCGCGCGCGCGCAAGAGTTCGACCAGCCGCCCGCGCGCGCGAAACAGCATGGGACGAATGCTCGCGGCCCTACAACTCATGAATTTTGCGATTTCCTCGTGGCGATAGCCTTCCACGTAGGCGAGCCAAAGCAGTTCGCGTTCGCGCGGTTTCAGTTCGAGGAGGAACTGCTCTAAATCGTGCTGGAGCGCGAAATCGCGCGCTGGTGGCGCAGCGGCGGGAACCTCCGGCGCGGTTGTTGTGAACGAGCGCTTGGCGGCGCGAAAATGATCCCGCAACAGATTGGTTGCCACGCGGAACAGATAGTGCTTGCGGTGCGCCTCTTCGGTGGGAGCGAGCGGGGCGCGCAGCAGACGCAAATAGGATTCCTGCAGCAAATCATCGGCGACGCTGGGATCTCCGGAAACTCGGCGCAGGTAGCCGCGAAGAGCGGGCGCGGTTTTTTCGTAGAAGGCCCGGAACTCCGCCTCGTCGAGGCAAGGAACACGGACCGGCGTGCGCACAGCGTCTTCGCCGGACTCGTCCGAAGCGAAGGAAAGTTCCGTGCAATCGAGCGATTCAGTCTGAGCACGCAATACCGCAATCCTCCGCAACGGTGATCCTAACGCTTGGAGCCGAGTTCGCGATCAAAAAGTCCCCAGT
>JBAQYT010000006.1:0-13007 GCA_049787175.1 Candidatus Acidiferrales bacterium
TGCCAATCGTTGTATCCGTCAGTAACGAATGCGACCACTGTTGCACCGTCAAGAAACGTGCGAAAAACTCGGCGCCGATCATTCGAAACGCGAGTATGATTCCCCCGCTTGGTTCGGGTCGTATATCTCGCGGGAGGTTCTGGATGCATTCGCGCAGGAATTTCGCAATCTTGTTTGTGATTTTGTTTCTTGCGCCGTTCGCGCCGCGGGCGGTTCGGGCGCAGGCATCGGGAAAGCTGCGCTTCGAAATTTCCTTTCCGAGTTCGCGCAGCGTCGCGCACTTGACCGGCCGCGTCGTCCTCGTGCTGGCGACCACGGACAAACCCGAACCGCGCTTCCAGTCAGGCTATACGGCGCTCGACGCCGCGCAAATGTTTGGCATCGACGTCAGCGATTGGGCGCCGGGAACACCCGTGACTGTCGACGCGTCCGTGCTCGGCTATCCTCTCGACAGCCTCTCGCAAGTCCCTGCGGGCGACTATTACGTTCAGGCCGTGCTCAATATTTATCAAACGTATCATCTCTCGAACGGCCACACGATTGAGTTGCCGCCCGACAAAGGAGAAGGTCAGCACTGGAATCGAAAGCCGGGAAATCTCTACAGCACCGTCCAGCGCATCCACATCGACTCGGCTTCGAACCAGTTGATTCGCGTCGAGCTGAGTGAAGTGATGCCGCCCATTGAGCCGCCGAAGGACATCGCGTGGATCAAGCACGTCCGCATCCGGAGCGCTCTGCTGACGAAATTCTTCGGCACGCCCACGTACATCACCGGGATCGTGCTCCTGCCCGCGGGATTCAATGAGCATCCCGGCGCGCATTACCCGCTGATGGTCTATCAAGGCCATTTTCCGAGCGATTGGGAAGGCCCCATGCCGTTCCGCACCGAGCCGCCTACGCCTGATATGACCGGCCGGCAGCGAACCACAGCCGAGTATGCGTACAAGTTTTATCAGGATTGGACTTCCGGCCGCTTGCCGCACTTTCTCGTTCTCTCGATCCAGCATCCCACGCCGTATTTCGACGATTCCTACGCCGTGAACTCAGAAAACGACGGCCCTTACGGCGACGCCATCACCAAGGAACTCATCCCAGAAATCGAGAAAGATTTTCGCGGCATCGGCCAAGGCTGGGCGCGCGCCGTTTACGGCGGCTCGACGGGCGGCTGGGAGACGCTCGCTTCGCAAGTGTTCTATCCGGATTTCTACAACGGTGCTTTTACCGCTTGCCCTGACCCGGTCGATTTTCGCGCCTACCAATCGGTGAATTTGTATGAAGACAAGAACGCGTTCTTCGTCGAAGGGCCCTTCGCGCGCGTTCCGCGGCCGATGATGCGCACCACCGACGGATTGGTCGAGAACACCATGGAAGGCGAAACGCGCCGCGAACTCGTCCTCGGCACGCACAGCCGCTCGGGCGACCAGTTTGATATCTGGCAGGCGGTTTTCAGTCCTGTCGGTGACGACGGCTACCCCAAGCCCATCATCGATCCTATGACCGGCGACATCGACCACAGCGTCGCCGAGTACTGGAAACAGCACTACGACCTGAGCTACATCCTGCGCACGAATTGGAAAACCCTCGGGCCGCAGCTCGTCGGCAAGCTGCATTTCACCGTCGGCACTATGGACACATTTTACTTGAACAACGCCGTCTCGCTGCTTCAGGATTTTCTTGAGAAGACCAACTATCCCTACTACGCCGGCGATTTTGAATACGGCGAGAAGCAGCCGCATTGCTACACCGGAGGTCCTATCGAGCCGCCCGGAATCGGCGGGTTCACCTGGGACCAGCGCATCTTCCCCCAGGAAGCAGACTGGATGAAGAAGACCGCTCCGAAGAGCGCGGATATGAGCTGGATTTACTGACGCGGCCAAGAATCCCCCCTCTTTCTGCCGCAAATTCTTGCCGAAAGAAATAGAGCGGGACCACTTGGCAGTGCCCCAGCCCTATGACTGTTTGGTGGTGGGGTCAGCTTGAATTTTCTTTGTCGTGACACAAGGAGCCAAAACTCGAACCGACCCATTACCGGCTATTTCGTTCTTGTCGCCGAGTTAATAGTCAGCTTCAGCACGAACGGAAGCTGCCGTGACGACCCGAAGTCACCCGTGGTCTACCTTGTTTTTTTGTCCCTCACGACGCCGTTCTAAAGAGAAAAATATCAACTCTTGTCCGCAATTTGTGGGAGACTTCCTCTCAATATGTAATCAGTTTCAGACCAGAGCCCTTGAAGCACGTTAAGCGATTCGGAGAAAAGAGCAGATGAGTTACGTAGAATCGAACTTGGTTCCCGGCGAAACGGTGATTTACCAGACCCGGCTCCATTGGATCGTGATGCTGGGGCACATTGTTGTGGGGTGTTTGGTGCTCGGTTTGCCCGGAGTGCTTCTCCTTTATTACGCACTCAGCCAGCACGGAATTGAGACCAGGACTTTGCACATCATGGAAGGCGGCGGCGTTGCGTTGCTCGTTGCCGGCGTCGTGGTGATTCTGATGGGCATGGTCCGACGGAACGCCACGGAAATGGCCGTGACCAACCGCCGCGTGGTCATCAAGACCGGCTTGGCCAGCCGTAAAACGATCGAAATGCTGCTGAACAAAGTGGAAAGCATCGAAGTGAGCGAGACAGCTTTCGGCAGGATGCTGGGTTATGGAACGATTGTGGTCATCGGGACGGGCGGGACTCCCGAGCCATTCCACAAAGTCGCCCATCCTCTGCAATTTCGCAGTCAGGTGCAGCAACAGATTGAGAAGCTGCACTAACTCCACTAAGAAGACGCCGCGTCCGTGGATATAATTCTGGACGCAAACCGCCGTGCTCTCGAAGCCTTTTGGAAAACCCCAGTTCTTACAGAATCAGGGCTCAGTGACGCCACAAACGGCCATCCACGGCCGTTCCCGAATCCGAAAGTGATTGAAAGATATGGTAGGCCCGTGCGGGCTCGAACCGCAGACCTCTACCGTGTCAAGGTAGCGCTCTAACCAACTGAGCTACGGGCCTATTCATCTGCACAACGTTACCCCGCATTTTACCACAAGCCTTGCGCGCTGTTTTTCACGTCGCGCGTTCCACCACTACCGCCGTCCCGTACGCCAGCACTTCCGTCACGCCCTGCATGATCTCGTTCGCATCGTAGCGCACGCCGATGATTGCATTTCCGCCCCGTTGTGACGCGTGCTCCATCAGCAGCTCCAGTGATTCCTCGCGCGTCTGCTCGCACATATCCGTGAACAGCGTGATATTCCCGCCAACAATCGTTTGCAGCGACGCGCCAATGTTCCCGAAAATGCTCCGCGAACGCACAATAATCCCCCGTACCAGCCCCACCGAACGCACGATCCGGTATCCCGGCAGTTCGAGCGCCGTCGTCACCATCCCTGCGTCCACTCGTCCGTCCACATTCCCCTCCTTCACAATCGGCGCTTTCGCGCCTAAACTCGATTGTCATTCCGAGCCCCGTTCGCGCGGGCTGCGGCAAGCAGCCAACGTAACAAAGTTGCGAACGGGTGCGAGGAATCTGCTTTTCTCAGTTCACGCCGTGCTCAGCTCAATGCTGCACCACCGGCACTTCCACGTTCGACGGGTATTCCTTCGTCCGGTAAATCCGCTGCGTCGTCTTGATGTAGTCGCTCGCCGTGGCCTGGAAAATATTTGGCACGAACTTCTGCGGATTCCGATCGATGATCGGAAACCACGTGCTTTGCACCTGCACCATTATCCGGTGCCCCTTCAAAAAACAATGGCTGTTCGTGTGCAAATCGATCGTGTAAGGCGTTACCTTCTCCGGAGTAATCGCCTCCGGCTTCTCAAAACTGTTGCGAAAGCGCCCGCGGAACACTTCATCCGCAATCATCAACTCGTATCCGCCCATCGACGGCTCCGCTTCATACTTCTCCGGATACACGTCGATCAGCTTCGCGACCCAGTCGCTGTCGCTTCCCGTCGTTGACGCGTACAGATGCGCCACAATGTCTCCGGCCACGCACACGTCTTGATCCAGCGCCCCGGTAGACCAGTTCACCGTGTCCGGCCGCGAATCCACGAATCGTTGATCCTCCACCAGCCACGTGTACCAATGGCTGCCCGGTCCGTACGTCTCTTCCACCGGACGGTGCCGGTAAGGAACTGGATGCGCTGGATCGGAAATATAACTGTCGAACGCTTCTGCTCCGCTCGCTTGCGGCGCATTGAACGAAAGCTTTCCATCCGCGCTGAAATAAAGTTTCTTCTCGGTCACATTTTCCTTCGGCGGCCACGCATCGTAATCCACCCATTTGTTCGCGCCCGTTTCGAACGTCCGCACTTTCTTGAATGGCAACTCGCCCTTGTCCTTCAGCCAGTACGCGAACCACGGCGCCTGCACGTCCGCGCGAAATTCTTTGCTCGTCGCTGTGGCAAATTGAATCCGCCCCAGATTCTCCCCGTCGCTCCGCGCCCACCCTCCGTGATTCCACGGCCCCACCACCAAATAATTGAAATGGTTCGTATCGTTTTTCTCCAGCGTCTCGTAAATCTTTACAGGCCCGTAGAAATCTTCCTGATCCCACCATCCCGCCACGTTCAAATCCGGCACGCTCAAATGCAAATCCTTCAAATACGGATAGTAAGCCTGCTTCTGCCAGAAGCTGTCGTAGTTCGGATGGTTGACGAAGTCTTCCCACGTCGGCAGTTCGCCATGCAGATACTTCTTGTCCACATTCGAAAGCGGCCCCAGCGCCAAATACCACTCATACGTGTCGTATTTGTCGAACTGAAACATGAAATTCGTTTTCCCTGTCTCCATCATCGCCGCGTATTCGAATCCATAGCTTAGCCGGAACGCGCCATTGTGATGAAAATCGTCTCCCAAAAACATGTCCGCCGGCGAAGCCTGCTCCGACACGGCTTTCAGCGCCGGATGCGGCTCCAGCAGCGCCATTGTCGTCAGCCAGCCGCCGTAGGAAATCCCCAGCAATCCCGCGCGCCCGTTGTTGTTCGGCACGTTTTTCACCAGCCAGTCGATCGTGTCGTACGTGTCCGTTCCCTCATCGATCGACTTGGGATCGTTTCGGTCGCGCGCCGGCCGCTGCATCACGAATTGACCCTCAGAGCCGTACCTCCCGCGAATATCCTGCATCACGAAAATGTAGCCTTCCGGAATCATCTCCGGATACAAATTGAGCAAGCTGCTGTACCCATTCTTGTCGTCGCTCGTCCCGTAAGGCGTGCGCGTGATCAAGAACGGCAGCGGCCCCGTCGCATTCTTCGGCGTGTAAATCTCCGTATGCAGCTTCACGCCGTCACGCGTGGGAATCATCACGTCCTGCTTCGTGTACAGCGCGCTCACGTCAATCATCGCCGGCCGCGCACTCTCCTGCGCGCGCGCTTCCTGCACATGCGCCCAGCTCAAGCACACACCCGCCAGCCCCGCCGTCAAGCACAACACCACCGCGATTCGCATCCGTTTCATCATTTCCTCACTCCCCAATTCGCGCCGAGCCTACCACACATTCAGCCAGGCAATCTCGTCTGTAGTCAGAATGTGCAGCGCCCGCGTAAGTGCTATTTGCTCTGCCTCTGTGCAAGACAGAGCGGTCGCACGAAGGAAGGAACAACAACCGACAACCCTGAGCGATGCATCACTTCCCAGAAGCAGGGTCAGGAGTACCATCCGACCAGCGTGCGACGGGAACAACCAGCACAGAGAGCCGCTCGGCAGCTTCATCGTATTCAAGAATCGGAGAACCTGGCAATCCTGCCCCCCAAACCTTAGCTTCCCTTAATGGAACGAAGAACATCAGGTGAGGATGCGCGTAGCCAGCACCACTGTTTAGGTATTGTTGTTTCGACATCATGTAGCACATGGCGCCGGGTTCCAGCGTCGGCAATTTATTCTTATCAACAGCCGCCCTGATGGCGTCGAAGATCTGGGCTTTCGACCTCCCGCGAAGTACCAAGTCGGTCGTCATGATTGCGATTGGCAGGCGCGATCGTGCGCCCGGAGCATTGAAGCAGTTCGGGGCTCGCACCGTGGGATTCCAAAACCCTGGGTCATTGGGCCCTTCCATCCAGGATCGCGCCACGATGCATACGAAACCGTTCGTTCCCCGGACTGCGGTCTGGTAACCATGCACTCCCAAAACCAGGACTTCCGCGTGATCCGAGATCGACGGCGGGGCTGCACTCCGCGCCAGAGCGATTTCGTCAGTTCGATTTGCCATCAGGTATTCGCCCAGAGGCGCCATTTTTGAGTAGGACATTCCCGCGTCCTGCGCTCGCGCCAGCCCCAAACGCAGCCATCCGGCCCACGCCCCCACAACGCCCGCCGCCACGCACACCACCACCGCGATTCGCATCCTCTTCATCTTTTTCGCTCCGTGATTCCGCGCGAGCCTACCACACAAATGTCTTTATCGCTGTCCGTCGTGCGGCTTTTCTTCCGCAACCGAATCTTCCTTCAGCAGCAGTTTGCGGTTTTCTCTCAAATCCCGGCCATCCCGCCCCGTTGGATACGGCACATCCTCGTCAACCAGCCCATACCACACGATCCGATTGAACTTCGCCGGATCCACGTGATCCTCCACGCTGAAATCCATTCCTTTCGTCTTCGTTGCCCAATACGCTGCATCGTGCTTCGGCCTTGCGTAAGCATCGCTCTTTCCGCCAGCGCCGGCCGCGCCGTTGCTCGCGGTCCCATTTCCTATAGGAAGTTGCGTGCTGTGCAGAACCGCTGGTACCACCGCCGTGTACGACCACGGTTTCGCTTCCGTCGTGAACACGTCCGCCATCGGCTCCGCCACAGCATCATTAATTCCCATCGGCTTCATGCCCAGCACATCCTCAATCGTCCGCAGCATATTCACTGTATTGTAATGCGTCGACACCACCACGCCCTGCTTCACGTACGCGCCCGCAATCAGCGCCGGACTCCGGTGCGCATCCACGTGGTCCGGACCGTTCTGCGCGTCATCTTCCACAATGCAAATGATCGTGCTGTTCGCAAACGGGCTGTGCGCCACTGCCTCAATCACTTTCGCAATCGCGTAGTCGTTGTCTCCCATTTCCGCTTCCACCGTTCCCGTGCCGTCGATCGCGTCCGCGAAATCGCCGAAGTGATCCCGCATCAGCCGTATAAATTCCAGATTCGGCATTTTCCCGCTCGCCACATATCCATCGAACTCCCGCTTCCACTCCTCATACCGCCAGTAATCCGGTAGCTTCAAATCGAATCCGCGAAAATACGGATCCGTCACATGCATCAGCGCTGCGCGGTCCGGAAACGCCACCCGCGTTTTCGTCTTGTACGGCTCGCGAATCACCGGAATCAATCCCGGCGTGCCTGGCTTTCCAAAATAACGGCCCCCCTCCAGGAAAACTCCATAGTTTCTCAGCGTCAAATGCGCCCGCAGTGCCGCGTCCCACAAATAACCCGTTCCCGCATCGCCGCCCGGGCCGTCCGGAGCATCCACGTCATTCGTCCCCGGCAGCAAATCATCATCATCGGGCGTCGCTGGATTTTCCTTTCGCCGCGCCCTCGGCGACGCAATGCCCACATTGATGTTGCGATTTTCGCCTTCATAGTCGTACGTCAGCCCGCGGTCCGCATAGTTCACCGGATACGTATTCTCCACCACATCCGACGCCCGCGCCGCCGTCGACCAGTTCCATCCCTCCCCGCTCACGTCGCCGCTGCAATAAAAATTGTCAAGGTCCACAAACTGCTGCGCGATCTGATGATGATTCGGACTGATCGCCTTCCCCAGCACCGCCAGCTTTGGATCGCCGTTGCCCTCCGGCAAATCCCCCAGCACCTGATCGTACGTGCGGTTCTCCTTGATGATGTAAATCACGTGCTTGATGTGCGCGTGCAAGAACGCCATCGTTTTCTCGTTGGCGGCCCGCTCGGCGTCGCTCTCATAATGATCGTTCTCCGCCACCTGCTTCGTCAGCGACGCCAGCTCATCCGCGCCGGGCGTCGGAATCGCCTCAAACCCGCCTTTGTTCAGTTGCAAAATGTATTCGTTCTGCGAATAGCAATTGTCCAGCCCGCCGCGCGCAATCGAAGTCGTGTTCCGGCACGCCCCGGGATTCGGCCCGGGCACGCTCTTCGTATCCAGCACATACAGCATCTTCCCATCCGGACTCACGCTCACCGAACTCGGATACCACCCCGTCGGTATCAGCCCGCTCACCGCGCCAACTGAGAAATGCCCCTTCCCACCAATCATCACCACCGGCTCTCTCAAACCGGACGGAATATGGTCAATTATCGCAATCGAATTTGCTCCGCCATTCGTCACATAAAGCTGCTTCTCATCCGGCGATAGTGCCAAACTGTTCGGATTGCTACCCATCAGCTTTGCCGGATTCGAGAAAATCGCTTGATTCGCTGTCGTTCCAATCGTCCCATCTAATTCATTCGCCGCCGTATCGATCACGGCAACGGCATCATCAGTGGCGAGCGCCGCATATAGCCAAAGTCGATCTCGATTCAGAATCATCTTCCCCGGCTCGCCGGGCACGGCAATCCGCTTCGTGACTTTCGGCTCGCCGGAAATATCCACCACCACAATCTGCCTGTCCCGCGGACTCGACACATACGCCGTATCATTTCCCTTCGTCACTACCCAAAACGGAAACTCCCCTCCCGCCACTCCCGTCTTTTTCTTGTCTTCCTTTCCCGGACGCAAATCCAGCTCCGCCGTCTTCTGCCGCGCGACCACATCCACCACGCTTGCCGAATCATTTTCGAAATTCGCCACCACCAATTGTTTTCCATCCGCCGTCACGCCAATCCCCGCCGCCTCCGGCTTCACGTCAATCCCCAGCCCGTGCTCGTGCCCCAGCTTGATCGCCGGCCCCGCCTCCGTCCACTCCCCGCCATTTTTCGCGAACACGTGCACATCATCGTCCACGCCGCCCGCCACGTAAAACTCCTGTCCGTTCGGATTCCACGCAATCCCGTCGAACGTATTCGCTACTTGCAGCGCTTGCCTCTTTTGCGGGCGGCTCTGCGAAACATCGAACACAAAAACGTATTCGTTTGAATCCTTCTTGATCTGCCGCCCCGACGCGTCATTCATCTCGTTGTACCCGCTGGTCAGCACCAGCAACGTCGCGCCGTCCGGCGACATCGCCGTCGTCACCGGCTGCCCGGCCACGTAATCGGGAAAATCTTCGAGCCCCGGATTGAGTGGCACATAAAAAGACCCCTGTGCCGCCATCGGCGTAATCGTCATCCCTGTCGGCAGCACTGCGCGGCTTTCCAGCGCGGGTGGTGCCTGGAAATGTCCCGGCCCCGCGTGCTCCTCCGCTCCGGTACTGGATGCCCGTGCGCCCTGCTCATGCCGCGTCGCAAAAAATACCGCCGCAACAATCGCAATAATCATCATCGCCGTGCCAAATGTTGTCCGCCTCATGCTCCGCTCCTTGGACCTTCTCTTCGCTAACAAAGCACGAAATTCACGTAAAATCGCCGCCATTTTGTCACAACTCATCGCCAATCCGCCTCGCCGAATTCGCTCCCGCGCGCAATTCGGTCGCGTTGAAATTACCGCCTTCTTACGCCTGTGTAACCGGATTGGAGTAGAATGCTGCAGACCGGGGTGTACCACGCGGAGGACAACCATGCGCTACTTTTCCTGCGTCATTCTATTTTTGCTCTTGCTTTTGCCCGCGGCCGCGTCTGCGCAAACGACGACCCCCGACACTCCCGCCGGCCACACATTTAGCGCGTGGCTCCGGGCCTTCAACAGCGGCGACCAGGCCCAACTCGACGCTTACTATCACAAATACGACCCGGGCAAATCCGCCGGGGACATCATGGCGTTCCGCAAACAGACCGGCGGCTTCGACCTCCTCCAAATCATCAAAAGCGAGCCGCTTCACCTCGAAGTCCTGATCAAAGAGCATCTCAGCGACACACGCGCGCTCGCGAAATTAGACCTAAAGGACGCTTCCGGCCAAGTCGCAGAGCTTTCTCTCCGCGCCCTTCCTCCCAGCGCATCCGTCTCGCAACTTAACTTCACGCTCGACGCCGCCACGCGCACCGAAGTCATCAACACCGCCCTCGCCGACCTCGACGAATTCTACGTTTCTCCCGAAGTCGCTACGCAAATGTCCGATGCCATCCGCGCCCGTCAGAAGCGCGGCGAATATGACTCCATCACCGACGGCGACGCCTTCGCCACGAAGCTCACCGAAAATCTCCAAGCCGTCAGCCACGACAAGCACCTCCGCGTCGATTTCAGCCCCGTGCCTTTGCCAAGAGAAACGTCCACGCCCGATCCCAAAGCCGAAGCCCAGTTTCGCAAACAAATGGCGCGCGCCAATTGCGGCTTCGACAAGCTCGAAATCCTCCCCGGCAACATCGGCTATGTGAAATTCGACTTCTTCGCCGACCCGAGCGTCTGCGCTCCCACCGTCATCGCCGCCATGAATTTCCTCTCGAACTCCGACGCCATCATCTTCGACCTCCGCGAAAACGGCGGCGGCGATCCCGAGATGGTCACCTTTATTTGTTCCTATTTATTCGACCAGCCAACGCACCTGAACGACCTGTGGACCCGCAAAGGTAACTCCACCCAGCAATTCTGGACTCTGCCTTACGTCTCCGGAAAACGCCTCGCCACTCAGCCCGCCTACGTCCTCACCGCGCATCGCACTTTCTCCGGCGGCGAGGAATTCACCTACGATCTCCAGCAGCAAAAACGCGCCACCATCATCGGCGAAGTCACCGGAGGCGGCGCCCATCCCGTCGCCGGCCATCGCATCAACGACCACTTCGAAATCGGCGTCCCCTTCGCCACCGCCATCAATCCCATCACCCACACCAGTTGGGAAGGAACCGGCGTCACTCCCGACGTCAAAGTCCCCGCCGCCGACGCCCTCTCCACCGCCGAAAAACTCGCCACACAGAAGCTTACTGCCCAGTCTCCCTCGCCCCAATAGTTTGAATAGGCCAACTCAAGTAGGGAGTGCATTCGACGATTTCACAAGGGGTGCCAAATGAAGGTGACCTTCCACAACGCGCTACCTCTACTTGAAATGCAGCTTCTTGATTAAGATAGATGCCAAATTCACAGCTGCATTCAAAGGCGAAACAGGATCTCTCTCACCAAACGATGTCGTCAGCGTCTCAGAGCTCTATCTTGAATATCCGTTTACCGAATGATCCTCGCAGTACCGCGCGCATTGAAGGTTCTGCTTTTTTGCTATCATCCTGAGCGCAGCGAAGGGTCTCGCCTCGAAAAGCACTTCAGGGGGCCCAGTTTTATCTGCGATACAAGCGCGCCTTCTAGGATTAAATCCTGCGCAGCATGCGTGTTTGGAGCGGAGTCTAGGAGAGGCGGTCGTTGCCGCAGGAATCCCGGAATCCTTGCCGCTTTGGGTGCATCAGAAGCAGGGAGGCATCCGCACATGGACTCACAAATCGACCTGGAGACTCTCCGCTATCCGATTGGGCATTTTGGGTGGAATGCCGGAACTGGCGCCGCCAGCCGCGACCAGTGGTTGCGCGCCATCGAAGCCACTCCCGCCGAGCTTCGCCGCGTAGTTGCAGGTCTCACTGACGCCCAGCTCGACACGCCTTATCGCCCGGACGGCTGGAC
The DNA here is from genome assembly GCA_049787175.1 of Candidatus Acidiferrales bacterium. Lineage (GTDB taxonomy): Bacteria > Acidobacteriota > Terriglobia > Acidiferrales > UBA7541 > DAHUXN01. The sequence continues at coordinate 11,590 of JBAQYT010000006.1, forward strand.
CGTGCGCCAAGTCGTCCATCACTACGCCGACGACCACATGAATTCCTACGTGCGCTTCAAGCTGGCCCTCACCGAAGACGCGCCAGCAATCAAGGGATACGAAGAGGCGCTATGGGCCGAACTGCCCGACGCGCGCACGGGCCCGATCGAACCCTCTCTCGCGCTGCTCGCCGCCGTGCATCAGCGCTGGATTGCGGCGTGGCGCGCACTCTCCGAATCCGATTGGCAGCGCACCTTCATCCATCCCAAGCGCGGCGCGGTCTCTGTGGAACACCTCGCCGCCCTCTACGCCTGGCACGGCCAGCACCACGTCGCCCAAATCCGTGCCCTCCGCACCCGCTCCTCCTGGGCCGAATGAAGGAGAACACATTGCTATATGTCAGGGCACTAGCCGTGCTAAAAAACGATGCGCTTTTCTCTGCCTTCAAGGGTTTTGTCAGGGCGCGGCTTTAGCCGTGCCGAAAAAGAACCGTCGTTTTTCTGTTCCTTTTGAGCGCTTCACCCGCGCAAGGTCGTCATTGACCCACGTCGACACTCCACTCCAATTCGTCCAAAAACCGCAAATCAGGCCACGCGAAAACCATAACCTCTTGAGCCGTGAAAGAATCTAGCAGTACCCGAGGATTGCCATCACGCGCTCGGCAGGACTGAGCCGAAAAGGCCCCACCTCAATACAATTGGGACAGAACCCATCTACGTCCTGCGAATAAACGACAGGGACCAGCAAATCTTTGCGGGATTGGACCAGACTGCGAATCCGCCGAGCAGCCTCTTCGAAAGTGTCGGCATCACCTTCCTTCCTATATCCGGGCCACACGTTTTCCGCCCCATCCAGAGAAATCGTGCGAATAAGGCGCAGAAAGTCGTCGGCATGTTTACTGGGCACAGTTGCGCCCCGCTCTAAACCCAGCAGCAAAGAAGCGGTCCTCGCGGCAAGATCCGCAACCGACATCACGGATACTTGCCCCATCTCGCACTGAACGTTCTGGCTTCGTCCCAGCGCGGCGCCGCGCGGCCTGAACACGTCGATCCTCAGGGCATCGTTCGGGTCAACAAGCTGAATTATCATCTTGCCTGCTGGGGCTTTTGGGTGGATATGCCGTGCGAGGAACTCGCTACTTGCGATTTCCTTCGGGATGAAATCGAAACAATCAACCACGATGTCCAAGTCATTGAGCGCCCGGAGGTGCGCCGGTTCACCGCGTGCAATTAGACTTGCCTCAAGCGCCAGACTTCCCGTGATTGCGAACTTTGTCAAACCATGAAAACGTAACCGCTCCACGACGCGGCCAAGCCGTGTCACATCGCCGGGAGAAAGAAAAAGGCTAAAGTTCAACTTCAAACCTCACAGTTCAGCGACGCGCTTTTCCAGCCCCTTCGCAATTTCATCCGCATTCATCTCCGCCCCAAACTTCACC
>JBAQYT010000007.1:0-9385 GCA_049787175.1 Candidatus Acidiferrales bacterium
GCGGCCCCGCGTGATCGAGCGTCGCCGCCAGCGGCACGATTCCATCGCAGCTCACTCGTCCAAACGTCGGCTTCAGCCCGACTATCCCGCAGAGCGCCGAAGGAATTCGAATCGACCCTCCCGTGTCCGTCCCCACTGACCCAAATCCCATTCCCGTCGCCACGGCCGCTGCCGAGCCGCCACTCGATCCTCCAGGAATGCACTCCGTGTTCCATGGATTCCTTGTGGCGCCATAATGTGGATTCTCCGTCGTGATTCCGTACGCGAATTCATGCAGGTTCGTCTTTCCCATCAGTACTGCGCCGGCATTCCACAATTTTTTTGCGACTGCTGCGTCGGCAATCGGAACGAAGTCCTTCAGGATTTTGGAGCCTGCGGTCGTGCGCACCCCTTTTGTCCAGATGTTGTCCTTGAGGGTGATGGGAATCCCGTGCAGAAGTCCGCGATACTTTCCGCGCCGGATGTCGCGTTCGGCGGCCTTGGCGTCGCGCAACGCTCGCTCCGCGGTTATGGTGATGAACGCGTTCAGCCGCGGATTCAGTTTTTCGATTTGCGAAAGCGCGCTCTGCGTCAGCTCGACGGGCGACAATTTCCCGCGACGCAACTGCGCCGCGGCTTCGGCAATCGTCCAATACGCGGATTCGCTGTTCATGCCGTCTCAAATTCAAAAAATGCTTTCCTGCCTCCGCACGTTTCCAAACGAGCCGATATTCGCGATCCGAAACACAAGCCCGAACTGATTCTCGTTTCGCACTGGCCCTAGTGAAAGCCGCCGGTATTCGAATCCGATCCCGCAGCAGGACCCGTTGTACGAAATCTGTGCGATCTGGTTTTGAAATACCTGCTCGCTGATGTCGTAACTGAATCCGAATTCCGAGTTCCATCCTCGGCGCGTCAGGTCGCCATACCCCACAAGGGCGCGCACCTGATTTGAATACGGCTCCACCGGCGGAACTGCCGGCGAAATGGGTGGAATATTGATGGTGGAGAAATGGGCCAGCGTGAGAAACGACTCTTTGTATGGCTTGATCTTCAGCAGCGTCCCGATCGCGGTCATCTGTCCCCGTTTGGGGTCGAAATCCACGCGGACCTCCGTGTCGAAATGCCCTCCCGGCTCCACGCGCAGGTCGCTGATGATCGGCGAAAATCGGTGCAAACTGTCCTCGAACGCGAACGGCGTCAGCGAATCGAGCGCCTGAAAAACGTTGCGTTGTCCCGGAACCAGCGCTCCGCCGAAAGTCGGATCGATGTAATATTTCTGCTGCAGGCTCCAGCTCACCAATTCGCCTGAGTCATTGTCGTCCGTTCGTCGGAACAATCGCTGCGTGATTCCGTATTGCACATCGTTCGTATCCGTCAGCGTGTCATCCTCGTCAAACAGCGGATACCTTGCATAATCGTTTACGCCATCCACGTACTCATAGTCGAATTCCGGCTCGATCGTATGCCTCCATTGTGTGCCGCCGTCGCTCCAAGTGCGTTCGAGTGCCGGCGGCCTGACGTCCAGGGAAAACTCCGCGGTGGTGCGCACGAACGGCTCATCCACGAACTCTCCGTTCTGCAACTGCCCTCCGTAGCGCGTCGAACGCACTGTGAATGTCGGCGTCACGTCGAGCCAGGGCCCCCAGTGCAGCGCGGCCGTCACAGTGGGGGCGAATTCCATGCGCGACACGAAGGATGGCGTGCTGAATTCCGGGGCGACATCCGTTTCGCGGTGCACCGCGTCCGCAAACGCGTCGAAACTGAAATAAATCGGCAGATTCTGCCACGGGGCGCGGTCCACGGAGCTGGCGCGAATCTCCGGCGCGGTACGGATATCGATCGACGTATCCGGCGACGCGGTCAGGAAATTCTTGTAGCTCAAGGATGCGAGCGCCAGGCTGAACCCGTCGGTATGTTTTGTCAGGAACGTCGTGGTGCGCACCTCGGAATTCACCGCTTGCGCGAACGTCTCGGCGAATGCCAGCCGGAACGTCAGCGAGGACAATTGGTCTATGTCCGCCACGGCCCGCCAGTCGCCCGGCAACAGCGCGTCGAAAAAAAGCCGGTCTTCATGCCCTCCCTGTTTCGTTAACGTTCCGTCTGGCCCAGGAATTCCGCGGTCGATTACGCCATAATAGCTCGCGGTCAGCGTTGCGTTCTCCCACGGCTTCATGCGAAGTTCGCCATTTTCGCTCGATCCGCGCAGGCTCAAGTATTGCGCTCCGACAGTCGCATCCATCCACTCCGTTGGCGCCCAATAGTACGAGTCTCCAAGGACGTAGCCCTTCGTTGACGACCGCGTCGCATCGGGAATCAGAAATCCCGACTGCCGCAGCTTTTCTCCCGCGGGCACGGAAGCATAGGGAAGATAAATCACCGGAATGTGGAACAAATGAAACGTCGCATTGTCGAGTCTCACCGACTTTTGCATGTGGATCACCGCGCGCGGCGCGTAGAATTTCCACTTCGGTCGATCCGGCTTGCAAACGGTAAGCCACGCATGCTTCACCACGAATGTCTCCTCGTCCACGCGTTCGACTTCCGCCGCGGCAAATGTCAGGGGGTTGGGGCTGACCAGCACGTTGGGATTGGCAAAGTGCTCCGCTTTCACCGTTCCCCGCACATTGTAAAAAGTCCCGCGCTCTGTCTCGAAATTGTAGTTTGCGTTGTCCGCGTCCAGATGCTGGTTTTCGTGATCGAACTGCACGTGCCCGCGCGCCAGCGCCACTTTGGTTTGCTGATTGTATTCCACGTGGTCGGCTCGCAGGCGCACGCCCGCGTACACGATATCCACGTGCCCGTCCGCAAAGAACACTTTCTTCGACTCCCTCTGCGAATCGGCTTCGAGCGTTAATTCGCCTTTCTGCGTGAGCAGGTGCGTGGCCGTTTGATTTTGCGGCCGCGTGCCCGCCTGGACCGCAAGGGGCATTGCCACCATCAGCGCCAGCAGCAGGGCGCCTCGGCCCCTTTTAGAATTCCGCTGCGGAGAGTTCGCTTCCATCCAATCGGGCATCGCGTCGAAGAGCGTCCCAAAGCCTAACATGCTCACCAAGCCTCGCAAAGAACCGTACTGTACCCGCCTGGATTGCTTCGCTGCTGGGTATCTGTTAAGCGGCTTTCCCTTTGATTTTGCGCCTCGTCTTTTTCGGAATCTGTTAGGATGCCTTTGTCCGCGAATTACGGTCCGCAGCGCAAAACGAACCGGGTGATTCAGGTCTGCTCACAATGTGGCGCGGTTAGCAATCAGCGGGTTGACGTGTGCCCATTTTGCGAAGCTCCCTTCGCTGCAGCCCAGCTGCCTTCCCCTGTTTCCGCCGGTTCCTCTGAGGAGCCCGAGTGGCGCCGCGAAGTGGCCCGTCGTCTGGAAGGTTATCGCTCACGCCGCTACGGGAAAGTTCCTCCGGAATCCCAGCCCGTTTTGTCTTTCGAAAGTGAACATGCTCCGGGTGTCATCACCACTGCTGTTGCACCACGCACCATTGCACGCATCCGGCCCACTCAGCATGTCGAAATTCATGTCTCGCAGCCGCAGCTCGATTTCTCCGTCGTTGATACCTACCGCGTTCATCCGGCTGCATCTTCTTTCCCCGTTGCCGAACTGGCCGCGCGCCGCTTCGCCGGCTTGCTCGATGCCGCTGCTATTCTTGCCGTGTTTTCCGGTTTCCTCGTGATGTTCCGCTCTCTCGGCGGCCAGCTTGGATTCTTAAAGATTAATTTTGCCATTTACGCCATTATCTTTTTTCTGATCTACATCCTGTATTTCGGGCTCTTTACGCTTTTCTCCGGCGCAACCCTTGGGATGCAGGTTCGCGGCCTATCGGTGGCCGCCATGGACGGGGCCTTCCCGGACACGCGGCAGTTGCTCTGGCGTAGCTTTGGCTACTTTCTCTCCGGCGGTACGCTCCTTCTTGGTTTTCTTTGGGCGCTGTGGGACGAAGATCATCTGACCTGGCAGGATCGTATCTCGCACACATACGTCACTTCCGCCCCTGTCGAGGAACACTCTCCCGATTCATAACTTCCAACTCAGGGCTTCGCGACGCTGTTAAGATGGTCTCGCCGGGCGGAATGCGCCTGTAAAGCCGCGGACATGATGGGCAGGACATCGCGATGAAGCACGGCTTCATTAACCGAAAACTGGGCAAGCGCAACAGCCGCCGCAATGCGTTGCTCAGGGTCAAAGCCGCTTCGCGGCCATCTTTGTCCAAGCCCCAGGCATCGAAGCCTTTGGACGCAAAAGGCCATCGGCACACTCCGTAAAACGCGCCCGAGAGATGCTATAATCGCATCTTAGAGTTAAGAAGCACGTTGCAGGTTGGCTCAAAGCCGCGCCACCGGAAGAGTACAGGAAGAAAACATGAGTTCATTTTGGAAGAAAACGGTAATTGTCCTTTCGGTTTTGGTTTTTGCCTATGTGGCCGTTGGCTACGTGAAAGGCAAGACCAGCGACAAGTCCTACGCTTCGCTCACTGTCTATAGCGAAGTTCTCCAGTACATTCAGGACGATTACGTCGACGATCCCGACGTTCACAAGGTCACTTCGGGCGCCCTGCACGGCCTTTTGGACTCTCTCGATCCCCAATCCGCTTATTTGAGCCCGCTCGAATACGCCGATTACCAAAAGAAAATCGACGACAAGACGCGTGGTCAGGTCGGGGCATTTCTCTCCAAGCGATTTGGCTATGTCGTCGTTGTTTCCGTCCTTCCGGATTCCCCTGCGCAAAAGGCTGGCCTCCTTGACGGTGACTTGCTCGAATCCATCGCCGGCTTCTCCACCACGCAGATGTCTATTGGTCAGGCCGAAGTTTTGCTCACTGGAGATCCCGGCCAAACCGTCAAGTGCGAAGTGATTCGCCGCGGCAAGCAGGAGCCTTTCGATGTCACCATGTCCTACGCCAAGCTCCAGCCTCCGCATCTGCTGCAAGAGCAGATGCAGGACGGCATCGCCTACTTGCGCGTCGCTGCTTTCGACTCGGATACGACCCGGCAAATTCGCGATAAGCTTCAGCAGTTCCAGCATCAGGGCGCAAAGAAACTTATTCTCGATTTGCGCGGCTCAGCTTCCGGTGCTGACAGTGAGGGCATCGCCACCGCCCAGTTGTTCCTTCCCTCCGGCACAATAGCCACGCTGCAGGGCCAGACCATGGCCGCGCAGACATTCTCTGCTGATCAATCGAAAGTGGTTTGGAAACAGCCTATGACTGTTTTGATTTCCAACGGCACCGCCGGTCCGGCGGAAATCCTTGCCGCGGCCATTGCGGATAATCATCGCGGCGATACCGTCGGTGAAACCACGTTTGGCACCGCCTCGCAGCAGAAAGTGATTACGCTCGACGACGGCGCTGCTCTGATTCTCACCGTCGCCAACTATTTCACTCCCGGTGGCAAGTCCATTCCCAAGGAAGGTGTCGCGCCCACAGTGGAAGTGAATCCACAGACTGTCAGCGACGTCGCCCAACTGAATCAGGACCAGCTTGCTCCTCCCGCGCCGGGCCAGTTGCCTTCCGCGGATGACCCGGTGGTAAAGAAGGCCGTTGAAATTCTGCAAAATCCTTCTTCCGCGCAGAAAGCTGCCTGAATCGCTGGTGGCTGATCGAGGCTTGCACAACAAACCGCCTCTGCATCTTTGTTTTCAGCGGATGGCTAGTCTCGTCGTTCTTTCCGGGGCTGCGTTTGTTTTCGCTGGCTGTCGTAAACAGCCGCCCAGCACGGTAGAAATCACCAGCATAACGAGTGACCTCGTCTCCGCTGCGCAATCTGCCGCCGGCCGCAACGTGCAAATTTCCATTCGTCCCGAAATGGGCCGCTTCGGCAACGGCCAGCCGCATCTGCTCGCCGATGACATTTTCATCGACCTTCCCGATGCCGCCCGTCGCTCCACCATCGAGCAAGCCCTCGACCGCGCCGCCGCGCGCCACCACCTGACGCGCGTTTCGCAACCTGGGTCGCCCAGCAGTATCCATTTCGATTATTTGCTCGACGGCAAGCGCACGCACTCTATTCACATCGTTATCGCAGCCTCGACGGAACGCGCGTCCCGTCTCCCGCGCCTCGCCATCATCATCGACGACATTGGCAACGACAAATCCGCCGCCGAGGCTCTGCTCAAAATGCCTTATCCTCTGACGTTGTCCGTGCTTCCCGGCCAATCGCACTCCACCGAAATCGCCGGCGAAACTTTCCATCGCGGCGACCAGGTCATGCTTCACCTCCCCATGGAATTTCAGGGCAACACGGCCAAAGCTGAGGAGGTTGAATTGCGCGTGGGAATGCCGGCCGGCGAAGTCCACCGTTTGCTCGATGAGATGCTCGCTCAGGTCCCTCACGCCGTCGGCGTCAACAATCACGAGGGCTCGCTCGCCACCGCGCAGCCTCAGCTCATGGCCGAAGTGATGGAAGACTTGCGCCGGCGGAATCTTTTCTTCATCGACAGCCGCACCACTGTGGCCACCGTCGCCTACAATGCCGCGAAGCAGGCCGGCGTTCCCGCGGCCTCACGAAAGGTTTTTCTCGACGATACAGAAACGCGCGAATCCATTCTTCGCCAGCTCGATCTTGCGGTCCGTGACGCAGTCGAAAACGGCTCTGCCATCGCCATCGGCCATCCGCATCCCGCTACCATGGCCGCTCTTGTCGAGGGCCTGCCTCGCCTCAAGTCCCGCGTCCGCATCGTCTTCGCTTCCGCCCTCGTCCACTAGAAGCTTTCTGTCTCTGTCATCCTGAGGAGGCTGATTTCTGCCGACGAAGGATCTCGCCTTGGCCCTTGCTTTGGCGCCCTCAATTCAAAATCTCGCCCACCATTCCCATCACGTACTCCGCAATGGCCCCCGCTGATGTCAGCGCTGGCGACTCCATGCCGATCAACTGCACCACGTTCGCGAATTGTGGATCGCGTTCGATGACGAAATCCGTGGCGTGATGGCTCCCCGGCGGCGCGAGCTTCGCGCGAATTCCCGTGTACGCGGGAACCAGGTCTTCCGCGCGAATCTCCGGCAGCATCGGCTGTGCCATGCGCACAAAATCTTCCACGGGCGGCCGGTTGCTCTCGTAATCATTTTTGTCCCCGATGTAATGCGCCGTCGGGCCCACCAGCACTCCGTCCCACAGCGTCTTCGTCAAGTGCACACCGAGGCTCAATCCCCCCGGATGCGGCAGTGGATACACTAGCCCGCGCACCAAATCCCTCCGGCTGCGTACGATTTCGCAATATTCTCCGCGTACCGGATAAATTTTATGTTTCGCCATTGGCGAATTCATCAGCGCCGCCACTTCGTCGGCGAACAGTCCTGCGCTGTTCACCAGGCAGCGCGCCTCGATTTCTCCCGCATCGCTCGTGACGCGCACTAGCCCGTTTCCCGGTTCCAGCCGCCGCACCTTCGCGTGCATCACGATGTCTGCGCCGTGCTCCATTGCGATGCGCGCATACGCTTTCACCAGTTCTTCGCTCGCCACAATCCCCGTCGACGGCACTTCAATCGCCGCTGTCCCGGCGATGTGCGGTTCACGCTTGCGAATTTCCGTCGCATCGATCATGCGCAAGCCCTCCACGCCATTTGTTTCGCCCCGCTCCATCAATTCGGCTAGCGTGGCTTCTTGCTCCTTCGCCGTTGCTACCACCAATTTGCCCGTGTTGCGATGCGGCACGCCGTGCGCCGCGCAAAATTCATGTGTCAGCCGGTTGCCGCGCACGCACAGCCGCGCTTTCAGCGATCCCGGCGTGTAGTACAGCCCGGAGTGAATCACGCCGCTGTTTCTCGAACTCGCGCCCATGCCGAGTTTGGGCATTTGCTCCAGCAGAAACACGTCGCTCCAATTTTCCGACGCCGCTGCCGCAATCGCGCACCCCACCACTCCGCCTCCAATGATTACAATATTGGCCCGATCCATGTCTGCAGTCTGCGGCCCTCCTTTTCTTTTCGCCTTCAGCAAAATCTACGCCGCGAGTTCTGGATGCCCCACACTGCCTGTGGCGCGCGCCTTAAGCATCATCATCATCCTTGCTCGGAGCATTGCTCACGCGTTCCCCGAGCAGTTACTATGTCTCCGGTAGGCGACTCCTTTGACCACTGCGTCGATTCCCGTCAGCCCCGCGCCTCGCAAACTGAAGCTGCGTCCCAAATCGGGCTGGCAGCCCATCGATTTCGCCGAGCTTTGGCATTACCGCGAACTCCTTTGGATTCTCGCCAAGCGCGACATCCAGGTCCGCTACAAACAGACCGTCCTCGGAATCCTTTGGGCCGTCATCCAGCCTTTCGCGCAGATGATTATCTTCACTCTGCTCTTCGCGAAAAACGGCTTCTCCACCGACGGCATCATTCCTCCCGTATTCTATTTCAGCGGCTCGATCTGTTGGATGCTGTTTGCAAACTCTCTCACCACCGCCGGCAATAGCCTCACCAGCAATCAAAATCTCATCACCAAAGTTTATTTTCCGCGCCTGGTTATGCCCATCGCCGCCGGTGTTACCGGATTCGTCGATTTCGCCATCTCTTTCCTGCTTCTCATCGTGCTGATGGCCTGGTATTACGTCGTGCCCACGTTCACCGTTCTGCTGCTGCCGGTTTTTGTTGCGCTGGCAATGCTCGCCTCGCTCGCTATCAGCCTCTGGCTTTCCGCGCTCAACGTGCAATATCGCGACGTCCGTTACGTCATCAACTTCGTCGTGCAATTCTGGTTTTTCGTCACTCCGGTCATTTATCCGTCGAGCATCGTCAAAGCCCACTGGAAAAAAATCATTCTCGGCGTCAATCCCATGTCCGGCGTCGTCGAAGGCTTTCGCTGGTGCTTGTTCGGACGCCCCGCGCCGGGCGCCATGACCATTGTCTCCGTCGTCACGATTTTTGTTCTGCTTATCGGCGGCTTGTTTTACTTCCGCCGCATGGAGAAAACATTCGCCGATTTCGTCTGACGCCTCCATGCGGCTATAATCCTAGCTATAATCGATTTTTCGCGAAGTTGCGTTACAGCATCTCAATTTTGACCGGTGAAACAAAGCGATGAGTGACATTGCCATTTGCGTGCGCGCCGTTAGCAAGCGCTACCAGATCGGCGAAAAGCGTGGCAGCTACAAGACCATTCGCGAATCTCTCACCGCCGCACTCCGTGCTCCTTTCCGCCGCAACAACGGCCACACTCCCGCACCTGCCGACCGCACGTTGTGGGCCCTCAAAGACGTTACTTTCGACGTGCACCACGGCGAAATCGTCGGCGTCATCGGATGCAACGGCGCCGGCAAATCCACCCTCCTCAAAATCCTTTCCCGCATCACCGACCCCACCGAAGGCGAAATCGAAATCGAGGGCCGCGTCGGCAGCCTTCTCGAAGTCGGCACCGGCTTCCATCCCGAACTCACCGGCCGCGAAAACATTTTCCTCAACGGCGCCATCCTCGGCATGAAGCGCGC
>JBAQYT010000009.1:0-11853 GCA_049787175.1 Candidatus Acidiferrales bacterium
AGAGACCTTCCCGGGAGCGGTTGGATTCATGGAAGGAAATCGCGGCATACCTCAATCGTGATGTGACCACGGTCCAACGCTGGGAGCGACGGGAAGGGATGCCCGTGCACCGCCACTTACACGACAAGCGTGGCTCTATTTACGCTTTGAGTGCTGAGCTCGATGCTTGGCTGCAAAGCCGCAAACCGCGCTCTGACGAAGAGCAGCGGAAAAGTTCTTCTCCCAACGCGTCCGCCACAGAGGAGCCTACCCGCAGGGAGAGGGCCGCGCCGAGTCTGCGCCACTGGCTCGCTCTCGCCAGCGTAGCTGCCATCGGACTGCTTGCCTTCGTGTACTTTATGTCCCGAATCCGGGCCGGGGACGCGGCACTCCCTAAGATTAAGTCTCTCGCTGTCCTGCCTCTCAAAAACTTGTCCGGAGATCCGACGCAGGAATACCTCGCCGACGGAATGACCGAGGCTCTGATTGGGCGACTCGCCGGCATCCACGATCTACGCGTTACTTCTCACACATCGGTGATGCGCTTCAAGAATCCACAGATCTCTGTACAACAGATTGCCAAAGTGCTGGGTGTGGATGCGATTGTCGAAGGCTCCGTGACGCGCGAAGGCAATCGGATTCGCGTCACTGCGCAGTTGATTCGCGCGGCGACCGACGAGCACTTCTGGTCGGAAACCTACGACCGCGAGTTTAGCAACGTCCTTGCATTGCAGAGCGAGTTGGCGGAATCCATTGCGGAAAAAGTTGAAGTCACAGTCACCGGGGAAGAACGCGAAAGGCTCACTGCAGCGCGTTCCGTCGCTCCTGAAGTCTACGACAGCTACCTCCAGGGCTGGTATGCATTGAACAAAAGCGACGCAAGGTCTGACATCCAGAAGGGTCTTGATGATTTCCAAGACGCCATAAAAAGAGACCCCACGTTTGCGCCAGCATATCTGGGTCTGGCAACTTCATATGGCGAACTCGGCTCGAATTTCGTTGGAGATGCACCCGAGCCGGCGCGTCAGAAAGTGATCTCGGCAGCCCAAAAAGCATTGGAGCTCGATCCCAACCTCGTCGGAGCCCATGTTTTGTTGGCAGATGCGCTCCAGGAAGAGTGGCAGTGGGGTAAGGCCGAGGCCGAATACCGACGCGCCCTCGAATTGAGTCCTAATGACGCGGATGCTCACCTAGGACTTGCTGGGTGGTTGCTATGTCAGGGACGCACGGCTGAGGCCCTGGACTGGGCGCGGCGCGGCCGCGAACTGGACCCGGCCGAGGTTACCGGCATGGACATCGGCTTGATGCTGCTCAAGGCCCGACAAAACAATGAAGCCATCCACGAATTCCGCAGCGCAGTGGCAGTGCAACCTGACGATCCGGCTGCTCTTTGGGACCTCGGAATCGGGCTGGTCTACAACAACCAACCCGCAGATGCAATCCCTATCCTGGAGAAGGCGGTCTCTCTTTCAAACCGTAGCCCTGGCGTGATCGGAGTACTGATCAGTGCGTACGCCCGCGCGGGACGGCAAAGGGACGCACTTCGGCTCCTTGGCGAATTGCAAAGCCGCAGAAAGGCAGGCTATGTTCCCGCTAGTGCGTTTGTGAACGCCTATCTGGGCCTCGGCCAAAAGGAACAAGTCTTTGCGTGGCTTGTCCAGGCCTACAAGGAGCATTCGAACATTCTGCAGTATCTCAAAGTGGATCCCTGCTATGATCCGCTGCGCAGCGACCCTCGATTCGCCGACCTCGTCCATCGCGTCGGGCTTGTTTAACCTTGCTGTTCGCGCCCTATGTTGAATGTCGACCGTCAATAGCGTAAGGTTTGTCGCTTTGATACTACTTAGGAGATTCGAGAAAATTTCTATCGGTTATAAAGAGAGAGAAAGGATGCTCGTGCGCAAGATTGTCGTTCTCCTCTTAGCGGCGTGTGGGTTCACCACATCGGCCCTTGCCCAAGGTCTCGTGGGCGATTGGGTCGGACAGATGAACGGAGGTTTCAAGGTCCGCATCCACATCGAAAGGGGCACCTCTGGCTTCACCGGAAAGCTGATCAACCCTAGCGGCAACGAAACTATTCTCGATGAGATCAAGTCCGACGGTACACATCTGCATTTTGCTGTGAGCAAGCTCAATCTGAGCTACGACGGCGTCTGGAATGACCAAGAGAAGGCCTGGAAGGGCAATCTGACTTTTCAGCAGGTGTATCCGCTAATTTTGAAGCGCGCCACCGCAGGAGATCTCGCCCCAGCCGTTCACAAGCGCCCGCAGGAAGAGGCCATCAATGCCGCACCAGCACCTTACGTGCAGCGCGAAGTGCGCTTTAACAATTTCTCCACCCACAACGAACTTGCTGGTACGTTGAGTCTGCCGAACGGGGAGGGCCCTTTCCCGGCTGTGGTGCTGATCTCTGGAACAGGCCACAACACGAGAGACGAAGACGTTTGGGGCCACAAAGTATTCCTGGTTCTGGCTGACGCATTGACCCGCAAAGGTTTTGCGGTTCTCCGCTACGATAAGCGTGGCGTCGGCGGCTCCTCGGGTGACTACGACACTGCAACCACCGCCGATTTCACTTCTGATGCCGAAGTGGCCGTCGTTTGGCTCAAGAGTCAATCGCAAATCGATGCAAGTCGGATCGGTGTGCTCGGTCATTCGGAAGGCGGCATCATCGCGCCTGCTGTTGCCGCCGAGGATAGAAGCGTGGCTTTCGTCGTTATGATCGCTGGCCCCTGCATTCGTGGCGACAAATTGTTCGTCCTGCAATCGGCGATGACCGCAAAGGCTTACGGCGCGCCCGATGACTATATCGCCAAACGGAAGGTATTCGATCAACAGCTCTACAACGCCATTCTCTCGGCGCCGTCCGAATCGGCCGCCTTCGATCGTGCCAAAGCACTCGTTGCTCAGGGTGTCGCCGAAAAAATCGTCGATGCAAACGAGGCCGAGACTTTAGCGAAAGACGATACAACGCCATGGGAGCGCTATTTCCTTGCCTACGATCCCGCACCAACCTTGGCTCGGCTCAAAGTGCCGGTGCTGGCACTCAACGGATCATTGGACGTGCAGGTGCCAGCTAAGGAAAACCTCGCCGCCGCTCGCGAAGCTTTGAAAGGGAATCCAAAAGCCACAGTCATGGAGTTGGCGGGGATGAACCATCTCCTTCAAGACGCCAAAACCGGGGCGCCCAGCGAATACAACGACATCGAGGAGACAATGTCGCCCACGGCTCTCAAAATCATCGCCGATTGGCTGAGTGTGAACGTTCTAGCGCGTCGCCGCGAAACAACTGATTAGAGGACACCAGATTCCCGGTGCATGTTCGGTACTGTTTTACAAGCCTGCAAGCTGCCCGCATCACGGGCTATCCGGAAGTAATCCATTTCACCAGTTTTTGCGCTTCCAGATTGAATGGCACCAGACCGGTGATCCGGTACACGTTCCCCGCGATATTCGCTGACTTGCCTTATGAACATGCCGAATTGCAGAACGTGCAAGCTGGGATTCAGTTTGCGGAGGGCTCTAGCGGAGCCAGTGGTGGAGGGCGTGGTAGAAGATGGCGCCCATGAGGCCGGCTCCGGGGATGGTCAGGACCCAGGCCCAGACAATGCGGCGGGTGACTCCCCAGTGCACGGCGGTGAGGCGGCGGGAGGCTCCGACGCCGGAGATGGCGCCGGTGATGACGTGGGTTGAACTGACCGGTATGCCCCACGCGGCGGTGAGCAGCAAGGTGAGAGTTGCGGAGGTTTCGGCGGCAAAGCCGCTGAACGGCTGCAGCTTGGTGATGCGCTGGCCCATGGTTTTGACGACGCGCCAGCCGCCGGCCATGGTTCCTCCAGCCATGGCTAGAGCGCAGCACATGATGACCCAGTCAGGGACGACGTACTTCTGAAGGACTCCTCCGGTAACCAGAGCCGCGGTGACGATGCCCATGGTTTTTTGCGCGTCATTGGTGCCGTGGCTGAAGCTGAAGGCCGCGGCAGAGAGAAGTTGCAGCCGCCGGAACCAAAGGTCTACACGCCGTACGGGCGAGCGGTAAACCATCCAACTGATGACGGTGATGACGATGATTGCGGCCACCAGGCCCATGATCGGCGCGACGAAAATGAAGATGATGGGAAGCGTCCAGCCGGAGACGATGATGGCGCGGAAACCGGCGGCGGCGATGGCGGCCCCTCCGTATCCGCCCATCAGGGCGTGCGACGAGCTGCAAGGGATGCCGAGGCGAATGGTGGCGTAGTTCCAGATGATGGCTCCGAGCAGTCCGGCGAGAAGCACATGCTCGTTTACGAGGCGTAGATCGACAAGGCCTTTGCCCATAGTGGCGGCCACGGCGGTGCCGTAAACGAAGGGCGCGACGAAATTCCAAAAAGCGGCCCAAACAACGGCCCACAACGGGCGCAGAACGCGCGTGGAGACAACCGTGGCAATGGAGCTTGCGGCGTCGTGCCAGCCATTGGTGAAATCAAAGGCCAAGCTGACGAAAACGATGATGACCAGCAGGTGAAAGCTGTTCACGCGAGAATCTCCCGCGGAGCGGTACGGTCAAAATAGGGAAAGCGTAAAGCCGCTCCCACGAGGAGCCGGGGCAGAGGGGCAAGGATGTGGCTTGCGGCGCGGCGGCGGTGCTGAATCATGCGTTTTTCAGAGTGATCGTTTCGACGACGTTGGCTACGTCCTCGCACTTGTCGGTTGCGAATTCCAGAACTTCGATGATTTCTTTCCACTTGATGACGAGAATGGGGTCCTTTTCCTGTTCGAAAAGATGGGCGATCAAATCGCGGCAGACGCGGTCCGCTTCGTTTTCGAGGCGATTGATCTCGATGCAGTGGCTGAGAACCTCTTCTTTTTTCTCGAGGACGCGCACGGCGGCGACAACTTCTTTTGTGGCGGCCATGAGCACGCGAGAGAGGTCGGGAACGCCGGGGCGAATTTCGGCGATGCGGTAGGTGACGAGGCGGCTGGCGGCGGCGTCGGTGAGGTCGAGGACATCGTCGATTTTGCTGGCCAGTTCGTGAATATCCTCGCGATCAAAGGGCGTGATGAAGGTGCGGTTCAGTTTGTTCATGAGTGTGTGGGTGATGTTGTCGTTGGTGTGCTCGATGTCTTTGATTTTTTCGGCGTCGGCAGGAGGATTAGAAAAATTTTCGAGCATGGCGACCATGGCTTGCGAGGCGCGGTAGACGTTTTCGGCCAGCTCCACGAACATATCGTGGAAACCGTCCTCGTGAGGCATCAGTTTGCTGAGCAGTCCGGGCATTTGCCGTCCCATCCGAGAGTTGAGAAGTTGACTATAACGGAAGGGAATCGGCGGAGCAAGGAACAGCGAGAAACGGGGTGGGGGGCCAAGAATCTGTCTGCAGGATGAGCGGAGGGCTAGCGAAGAAAAAGCCACGCGCCGGTTGGGAAGCGCGGCACGTGGCCCATCGCGATCCAGCGGAATATGCTGGGGTTAGCGTCCGGGATGTTCACCGCCGGGCTTGTGATTGTCCTTGTTCGGATGATTATTCTTCGGCGGTTTCGGGTTGTGAGCCGGCCTATTCTCCTTGGCTTGCCGGTTCTCGTTCCGATTGGCGTTGCGGTTCTCGTTCCGCCCGGCGGCGGCGCGATCGCCACGGTTACCCGGGTTCGAGGCGGCCATGTCCCGGTGTTCGACTTGCTCATGCGTGGCTTCGAAATGCTGCTCGTGGTCGGCGGCCATCTCCGCGCGAGTGGGCTCGGCATGAATGCCGCCCTCGCCACCGTTGAAGGCGACGTGGCTGTTATTATGCACGATGACGGTGCGGTTGTAGGTGTTGTGGATATTCACGCCGACATGGAGAACAGCGCGGTTGTAGAAGAATGTGCCGCCGCGCCATTCGCCCCCGGCAAAACCGACGCCGCCGTAGCCGAAGCCGTAGTTAATGCCGCCGTAGAAGCCGACGTGAGGGCCCCAGTAGCCAGCGTGCCAGAGGTAGGCACCGCCGCCCCAACCCCAATAACCAGGAGTCCACAGCAAGCCCGGATGAGGCGCCATAACCCACACTCCGGGAACCCAGTAGTATCCCGCATCTCCATATCCCCAGTAGCCGGGCGTCCAAAGATAACCTGGACCGGGGCAGATCGGCTGCGCGTAAACGCGCAGTGCCGGGGGACCGATATGAACGGAAATTCCCACGGCAACCTGCGCATGAGATGAGGCAGGTATCGCCAGTGCTAAAAAGGCCATCAGGAACCACTTCAAAAAGCGAACTTTACGCATCATGTTTTTCACCTCGGTGCATTATTTGCCCTGCAATTCGTGAAACACCCCGGGAACGCAAAAGTTGTGCCCGCGTCGCCCCGCAGAAAATCGAGATAATTCAAGCCTAGCGAATGGGGGAGATGCGTTCAATAAGGGGCGGGAGGGGGAGTGCTCAAAAATGCATACGGCCTTGCGGACAGGCGCAGTTGCTCGCGAGGTGGTTTTGAGGTGGGAATCCTGAGATAATCTGCGCCCGACATGGCCCTCCAGACAGGGACTCGTTTAGGTCTGTACGAAATCAACGCCCCCATTGGCGCGGGCGGAATGGGCGAAGTTTATCGCGCGCGGGACACGCGGCTCGGACGCGACGTCGCGCTGAAAGTTTTGCCGGAGGCGTTTGCGCGCGATGCGGAACGGCTGGCGCGTTTTCGCCGTGAGGCGCAGGTGCTCGCTTCGCTGAATCATCCGAACATCGCCGCGATTTACGGATTCGAAGATTCGGGCGCGACACACGCGCTGGTGATGGAGTTAGTGGAGGGACCGACGCTCGCGGAGCGCATCAAGCAGGGCGCGATTCCGATTGAAGAAGCGCTGCCGATTGCGAAGCAGATTTGCGAAGCCCTCGAATACGCACACGATCGCGGCATTGTGCATCGCGATTTGAAGCCGGCGAATATAAAAATCTCAAGCAATGAAACCGTGAAGGTGCTCGATTTTGGATTGGCGAAGGCGCTCGAGGGCGATCCCGCTTCGATGGACATTTCCACTTCGCCAACGATCACGCGGATGGCGACGCAGGCGGGAATTATTCTGGGCACGGCGGCGTACATGTCGCCAGAACAGGCGAAGGGTAAGTCCGTGGATCGGCGCACGGACATTTGGGCGTTTGGCTGCGTGCTGTACGAAATGCTGACGGGCAAGATGGCATTCACCGGCGAAACAGTGACGGATACGCTGGCAGCTGTCATTCGCGCCGAGTCGGAATGGAACGCGCTGCCAACAAGCACGGCACAGCCGATTCGCAATTTGCTCCAGCGCTGCCTGAAAAAAGATCCGCGTCAGAGATTGCAATCGATCGGCGACGCACGCATCGCGCTGGAAGAGTGCCTGGCGAATCCAACCGGCGCAGACGTAGGGGCGACCCTTGGGTCGCCCCTACGAACGGCAACGGCACGCACGCCTCTCTGGCGCGCTGCGCTGCCGTGGGCCATCGTTGCGGCGCTGGCGATTGCACTGGCGGTGGTCGTTGTAACGG
Source organism: Candidatus Acidiferrales bacterium (assembly GCA_049787175.1). Taxonomy (GTDB): domain Bacteria; phylum Acidobacteriota; class Terriglobia; order Acidiferrales; family UBA7541; genus DAHUXN01. The sequence continues at coordinate 7,458 of JBAQYT010000009.1, forward strand.
ATTTGATGCGCAAAACGCCGGAGCAAAGCGCGTTTGTCTCGCAAATTGAGCCGCCGAAAGGAGCGCAATTTACGGTAGTGGGCTACTTTGAATTTATTGCCTCTTGAAACCTATCGGTTTGGCATGGCATCGTACACACATGCCAAAGCGGAATAAGCAAGAACGACCCAAAGACTTAAACCAACTAGCACACTATTTAGTGGCCGCTTCAACAGAAGAAACGGTCGCTCTCCCAACTACCGCGCAAATCTCGGCCCTGATGTCTGAAATGGGGCGCAAGGGAGGGAAAATAGGTGGCAAAAGACGCCTCGAAACCATGAGTGTGAAAGAGCGGAAGTCAGTCGCAAGAAAGGCCGCCCAAGCTAGGTGGTCCAAAAAACCTAAGCGCCAGAAGCCTTCCTAGCTGCTTCTTCCGTAGCCTTTTTAGCGGTTTCGTCAGCGACATATTTCTTGAATTCCTCATCATCAATCACGGCAATACTATCAGAAGAAAATATGAGACTTTTTCCGCAGTTGCGAAGAAACTCCACGCCAACCAAGACTCTGGCGTGCTCTGAGATGCTTACGACGCCAGCCACAAACCTGTCGCCGGAAACGCAGGCAAAGGCCCGTGCTAGCGGGACAGGCTCACAAAGTTTCCCGTTCGCAAGCTCGTATCTGGCTGTCGTGTGCGGTTGCAGCTTCAGCGTACTCGCTGCAATTATCGGCAATGACACGAAACCGGTAAAGCCAGTGTCAATTAAAGCCTGAAACGGTGCGCCGGAGCCGTCGGCTCCATCAGCAGAAACTACTATATCGACGTAGGGGTGGCCATTCTGGTCAAGTTGCCCCTGCTTAATGAGCATGGGACATGTACCATCCGGCGTTAAATGCGGTTCGATGTCCAACCCGCATCAGATGAAAATACCCTTTCGGGTACTGCTCTTGCGCACGACGGATGGCTTCTTCGGAGGTATCTCCGAGAATTGCGTCACCGTTTACGATGTTTATCGCAACAAATTTTCCTGCGGAGTCTTTTGAGAGCTTTTCTTCCCACTTTTCCCTGTAAATTGCTTCGCCGCGCTCAGCAATATCGCGTGTGGAGGGGATCGCGCTCTTATTGTCTTCAGTCATTTGCGGTCTCCTTCCCTTACTTGGGGGTATAGTATAGCATCTTTCCGCTTGACATGCTAAAGCGGCATTAGTATGATTGTTCCATGAACAAGCTAACACACAATCAGCGCATGCAGGTAGTTAATTGTTTAATTGAAGGCTGCTCCATTCGCGCTACTGTTCGCATGACAAGAATCGCCAAGAAAACCGTCATGCGTGTACTGTGTGAAGCTGGCGAAGTTTGTGAATCCTACCAAGACCGCGTGCTCCAGAATCTACGTTGCCGTCGCATTCAGGTTGACGAGCTTTGGGGTTTCAACTACTGCAAAGCGAAAAACGTCACGCCGGATATTGAAGCGAAGATTCCGAACGCTGGCGATATTTGGCTGTGGGTTGCTATCGACCCTGAATCGAAACTGGTTCCTTGCTGGACTCTCGGCAATCGTGGGGCGGAGACGGCTTTCGGATTCATTCACGACCTCAAAGACAGGCTTGCGAATCGCGTGCAATTAACGAGTGACGGGCATCGCGTCTACTTGGAAGCCGTCGAGAGCGCCTTTGGTTCCGAAGTTGATTACGCGATGCTGATAAAGGTTTTCGGGCGCGACCAAGAGCCTGATACGCGCTACAGTCCGCCGGAGTGCATTGGCGTTCAGTTGGCCGTCATTAGTGGCAACCCAGACCCGAAGCATATCAGCACAAGCATGGTAGAGCGCCAAAACTGGGGCGTCCGCACAACAATGCGCCGATACACGCGACTGTCGAATGGGTTTTCCCGCAAGATTGAAAATCACGCAGCTGCGGTCGCACTGAACTACTTCGCCTACAACTTCATCAAGATTCACCGGACGCTGAGAATGAGTCCAGCAATGGCCGCTGGCGTAACAGACTATCTTTGGAGTATCAGCGACTTGGTTGACCTGTGGGAATCAGAGGAACAAAAGAGGGCTGCTTAATTCAAAGTAGCCCACTACCCAATTTACGCTCAGCGGCGGCGCGGGCGGGATGCCAGTGATTTCTCCTGACGGGCGCAAAATCGCGTTTGTTGCAACCGATTCGAACGGGCCACGTAAGCTATGGGTTCAGCCACTCGATTCCGAAACTGCGCAGCCGCTGGCTGGAACGGAGGGCGCGACGCTGCCCTTCTGGTCGCCAGACAGCCGCTCGATCGGCTACTTTGCTCATGGAATGATGAACCGCGTAGACGCATCGGGAGGTTCGTCAGAGAGCGTCGCGTCCGCGTCGAGTGGTCGAGGAGCTACTTGGGGAAAGGATGGCACTATTCTGTACTCGCCCACGACGGTTGGCGGAGTCTACCGCGTACCCGCGTCGGGCGGCACGCCGCGCCAGGTTACTTTCATCGATAAGTCGGGCAGTACCAGCGACCGCTGGCCGCAGTTCCTGCCGGATGGCAAGCACTTCTTGTTTTACTCCGAGGCTCGCAGCGGTTTCGGTACGTACATTGGCTCGCTCGCGGGAGGCAAACCCACGCTGCTGATTCGCGGCAGCTCGAATGCGATCTATGCGCCGCCGGGCTACCTGTTGTTCTCCCAGCAAGGGACATTGATGGCGCAGCAGTTCGATGCAAAGTCGCTGCAGCTGATCGGCCAAGCCAGCCCAATCGCAACGAACGTTCTGGTCATGTCCACAATCTGGCTTAGCGAGTTTTCCGTTTCACAAACGGGCATATTGACGTACGCGCAAGGCAGCAGCGAGGCGGGACTGAGACAATTGCTCTGGTACGACAGGCAAGGCAAGCAAGTCGGCCAAGCGGGACCGCCGGGCGGCTACTTCACATTGGCTCTCTCGCCGGATGGGAAGCAGGTGGCGTTGACCGAACAGCCATCCGGCCAAGCGGACGTTGACGTCTGGATTTACGATTTGGCGCGTGGAACGAATACCAGACTGACCTTCGACACTGTTGACGTTCAACCGGCATGGTCGCCGGACGGAAAGATGATCGCCTTCCTTTCGGTCCGTGAACAGAATGCTTACCACCTCTACGAAAAAGCCTCCGATGGTTCGGGTGATGTGAAGACGTTGCTGGCCGATGATGCGAACGAGGTTTGGCCCGTGTGGACGCCGGATGGACGCGATCTTGTCTTTACTCGCTACGAAACAGTCGCAGGCGCGCAGCGGCAGAGCATTTGGGCGCTGCCTCTCAGCGGCGGCGGAAAGCCGTTTGCGGTTTTGCAAAACCCGCAGTTTGATATCGATGAGCCGTCGGTTTCTCCCGATGGGAAATGGCTGGCGTATGTTTCCACGCAATCGGGACAGCCCGAAGTCTACGTGTCGCCGTTCATTTATGGCAGTGGGCATGGCAGCGGGCTGTGGCAGGTCTCGAGCGGAGGCGGCGATGTGCCGAAATGGCGAGGCGATGGGAAAGAGCTGTTCTATATTTCGCCGGATCACAAAATGATGGCTGCCGGGATTTCCGAGCAAGGCTCGGGAATTTCGATTGGGAAGGCAACACCGCTCTTCACGGTGAATCTCGCCGGAACACCGGGAGGGCGGACGTATGCGGTTGGGCCGCGGGGGCAGAAATTTTTAGCGATCACGCCCCTAGGGGGAACTGGTCCACAGGCGGTGACGCTGGTAGTGAATTGGCCGGCGCTGCTGAAAAAGCAATGATGCTGACGGGCGGAACAAAACTCGGGCCGTATGAGATTGTCGCACCCCTCGGTGCAGGTGGAATGGGCGAGGTGTATCGCGCGCGGGATACGCGGCTGAGTCGCGACGTTGCGATTAAAGTCTTGCCACAAGCGTTCGCGGCGGACGCGGAGCGGTTGCGCCGCTTCGAGCAGGAAGCAAAAGCGGCCAGTGCGCTGAATCATCCCAATATTCTCGCGATTTACGATATGGGTACGCACGATGGCGCGCCGTTCATCGTCACGGAATTACTCGAAGGCGAAACGCTGCGCGATCGGCTGCGAAGCGGACCGTTGGCCACGCGCAAGGCGCTCGATATTGCCACGCAAATGGCTCAAGGGGTTGCTGCCGCACACGAGAAAGGAATCATCCATCGCGATTTGAAGCCGGCGAATGTCTTTCTGACTAACGATGGCCGCGTGAAGATTCTGGACTTTGGGTTGGCGAAGCTGGTGCAGCGCAAGGAGTCCAACATCAGCGACACGCAATCGCCGACGCGCACCAGCGGCGGGCATGTTCAAACCGAAGGCCGGACAGAAGCGGGGGTGGTGCTCGGCACAGCGGGATATATGTCACCCGAACAGGTGCGCGGTAAACCGGCCGATCCGCGGTCAGACATTTTCGCTCTGGGGACCATTCTTTACGAAATGCTTTC
>JBAQYT010000028.1:0-10999 GCA_049787175.1 Candidatus Acidiferrales bacterium
GAAAGAGCTTGCGCGAGATCGGGATCGGATTGCTGAATTTGGTAGCGGCGGAGGACGATTCCGCCCTGAAGCATGGCGGCGAGCTGATTGGCGTCGTCAGGTGAGTCGCAGACGGCATTGAATTTGGCGTCGGCGCCATCGTCAACTTTCACGTGGATTTCCATGTTGCGAATACGATTGAGAATCGCGGAGGCTTGTGGGAATTGACTGGCCTGTGGCAGTAGTTGGTGAAGCGCAAGCTGCGTGTTGGTTTTATCGAGCACGGCCCAGATCATCCCATTGCCATTGGCGGCGTTGATGAGCGGGTAGAGCTGGGAATTGTAGAGCAGGCTTTCCGCGCCGCCGAAGCGGACGTTGATGAGGCTTTCCAGAATAGCGCGCTGACCGAATGCGGCCGTGTTGCTATCGATAAAGAAGAAGAAGATGTCGGTCGGCCCCGCGCCGCTGCCGAACGCCCATAGCTTGTAACCATGGACTTCGATATTCGGGAGTTTCTGCGAGGCGAAGCGGGCTTCGGTGGAGTTGGGAGAAAAGGAGCCGAGAGCGATGCCGGCGACCTCCGAGGGATGCTGGGAGTTGGCAGAGGTAACGCCCCAAGCGAGCTCATCGATTTGCGTATCGGGGTCGACACCGGCGGAGCGCAGGAACTGTTCGAACTGGCGAAAGTTTGCAGGCAGCATTTGCTGCTGGAGCTGAGAAAACCAAGGAAGCTGGCGGGCCTGTTTCATATCTGCGTAGGCGAACTCGCTTATGTCCTTCGGGAACATGCCGATGATGTCGGTGCCGAGGGTGTTGGCGTGGACGGGCAGAGCAACAAACGCGAGTACGGCGAACACAAGAGCTGTCGATGCAGCGAAGAATTTGCGAATCGAGATCATGTTCACGTTTTCGGCCCTGCCTTCCTGGCTATGCGCGCGCGGCGTTTGCTGCGAGGCGCGATTCGATTTCGGCAGATTGCTTGCGCATGGCCGCCACAAAAGACGCGTCGGTGATGGAATCAAGATTGATGGCAACATTGGCGAGCGCGCCGCGAGCCCCCGCAGCGGCCATTAAGCGCGCGACACGGAGGTCAGAAGACATAGAAGCACTGGAAATGCTTTCCAGTTGCCCGAGGCGCTCAAAGATTTCGACGCTTTTACGGGCAACCGTCATAGGCACTTCGGCAGCGCCGCGAGTAGCTTTCTGGATGGCTTCATCGCGCTGGCGCTGTTCTTCATGAGTTTCCTTGGGCAGTTTAAAAGCGGCGAGAACAGCGTTGTAGGATTCGGCGTCGCGATCGATGGCGGCGGCGAGTTCGGCGGCGATAGCGCGCATTTCGGTGACGGTGTGGCTCAGTTGGTCGATGTGAACGGCCTGAGATTTTTTCTTGCGCGAAAGGCCGGCGACCATTTGCGCGAGGCTGGCTGCAAGCGCCCCGGCGAATGCCGAGACAGAGCCGCCGCCGGGAGTGGCAGTGGGTTCGGCGACCGCGTCGAGAAACGGGCGCGCGAGCGCGGCGAGTTTGCCAGGGCCTGACTCGAGCGGAGCGCCAGAGAGCGCCGCTGCAAGGCGGTTTTCAAAAACTTGCGCGGGAGAGAAATTCTCAAACTGTAAGAAGAAGTCGGTGGTCATTTCGATGGCGCGCTTGGGAATCAAGCCGACGATTTCGCTGCCGACGATGGAAGCGCCGTAGCGCGCGGCCTCGCTGCGAACCATTTCGAAGACACGGTGAAGCGGCGTTTGCTCGTAGTCGGTCATGTTGATGGAGACCTGGGCGATGTGGCGTGCACGCAAGTCGACGCCCATCGATTTCACGTAGCGCAGGCCTCCGGTGGAAAAACGAATGGACTTGGCGATTTTCTTGGCGATTTCGACATCGGGCGTATTGAGATTGATGTTGTAGGCGATGAGAAATTTGCGCGCGCCGACAATGACGGCTCCGGCGGTCGGATGCAGGCGCGGATCGCCGACGTCGGGAGCGCGGCCGGGATTTTTCAGAACTTCGTCGCGCACACCTTCGAACTGGCCCTTGCGGACGTTTTCGAGATTGGTGCGATCTGGACGCGCGGCAGCGGATTCATAGAAATAAACTGGAATTTTGTAGCGATCCCAGATTTCGCGGCCGACTATTTTGGCGAGCGCGACGCAGTCTTCAATACTGACGCCATCGACGGGAATGAAGGGAACAACGTCGGCTGCGCCGAGGCGCGGATGCGCGCCGGAATGCTTGGTGAGGTCGATGAGTTCGAGCGCTTTGCCAACGCCGCGAAGGGCAGCTTCGGCGACCGGTTCGGGTTCGCCGGCTAGGGTTATGACGCAGCGGTTGTGGTCAGCGTCGCTTTCGCGGTCGAGAACGTAGGCGCCTTCCACGGACTGCATGGCGGCAACGAGCGCGTCGATTTTGGCGGCATCGCGGCCTTCAGAGAAGTTGGGGACGCATTCGATCAGTCGAGGCATTCGAAAATAAGTCCTCTTTTATTGTTTCGCACTGCACACAAAGCTGGCAGCCTCATGGATATCACCGGTACCTTTATATTGTGCGACTTCCGGGTAAGGGCACAAAGGACGAGTCATTTCGACTACGGGAGGCGAGCCGGAAGCGGTCGCATATTTCGTCGCAATAATCGTGCCCGGAGGCACGCCCTTCTCAACCCATTGTTCGAGCGAGCTGAAAATGCTGTGGCTTGGGTCAGCGTTAAGCGCAGCAAGTGCGCCGAAGGAGTCTGGTCCCGGGCCATCGCTGCAGTGCTGCATTCCGGGAACCATATAGAGACGAATAAAGCTTTCCGCCTGCTGGCGGCCCATGGCCGTGAGCACACTATTGTAATAATTGATGGTGTTGAGAGGCGAGATGGCAGAGTCGCTCCAGCCGTGGTAGAGAATCAATTTCCCGCCGCGAGCTTGGAAGGCGCGGAGATTCGGATTCGTTGAATTGAAGATAGAAGCCAGTTTGTGATCCGCTATTTGTGCGTCCGCATCGATATCCGATGAGCGGAAATTCCATGCGGGGTTGTTGAAAACCATGTCTTCGAAGAAATGCGTGCCAAAATCGAACTCGAGACTTGTTTGTGGCGCGCTGCCTGTAATCCACGGGCTCCATCCATTTGGGCCAAGTTCGCCGCCGGGCATGTGTCCGGGGAAGATCAGCCGGCCGTTTCCATCTACGGATCCAGAATAGAGCTTCTTGAGCGCCACGATTTGTGGCGAGGTGAGACAAGCATCTGTCTCGGCGCCACCGCACAGAAGGCTTTCGGGGCGGAATTGGCATTGGCGGGGATTATTGAGAATGCCGTCTTTCACGCCGTCCTGCGCATCGCACGCGGCGAGCACCGCGTCATGGATCGCCTGAAGCTTGCTTGCGGGGATGTAGCTCGCTGGATTCTTAAGCGTAGCCTGCAAATCCCAGATTGCTTCCGTCAGCAGGTGCGTCCAAAAATTCGCCGGCGCGCCCGCGATGATACCGTCGTAATCCTCGGGGAAACGCTGTGCTTCCATGAGCGCTTGGCGTCCGCCATTGGAACAGGAAGAAAAATACGAATACCGCGAAGAGGAACCATAAAAAGCCGCTACTAAAGCTTTGCCGGTCACGTTCGTCAGATGAATAGCGCGATAGCCAAAGTCCACAATTCTGTCGGGATGATGCAGCGCCCAACGCGCATCGATTCCGCTGGCTTCGTGTCCGGTATCGGTGGAGGCAGTGGCAAAGCCAGCGCGCAAAGCGCCGATAAGGCCTGAATAGCTAATCGAGCCGGCGAATCCGCCGTTGCCCACGCCGTCAAACTTGCCGTTCCAATTATCGCGTGGCATCCATAGTTCGAATTTGATATCGGAGTCGGCGGTTGATTTGATCATGCCAGACACGCGGCAAAAGGCGGGCAGTTGCATAGAACGGGCTGGTTGCTGCGGGTCCGAAGAAGGCACGATGAACGGTCCTGCCGGTACAGACTTGGCGGACACGATCGTGGTATCCGACAGACTAAGGCCGCGGAGATTCTCGCAGGAGCGTTGGGCCACGCTCGGTGTAGGAAAGAGAAGGATGAGCGCGAGCGGGACTGGCAACAGTAGAATGTGATGTCGAGGCATTCGGGATTCGCCCTTCATTCCTTTAATAAACACTCAATGGGACGCGGTGTTGCGCGAAAAAACCTCACGTCAACCGTGATTCACAGCATCGCGGCGGGACGTGAGCTACAAGCGCTCGCGCGAATAGATGATGCGGCCGCGCTTGAGAGTCATGGCGCAATGATTCACGCCAAAATAATAGGGAATTTCGCGGTAGTCGGCCACATCGAAGACGGCGAGGTCTGCGAACTTGCCAACCTCGAGGGAACCAATGCGATCGTGGCGGCCGAGGGAGTACGCGGCATTGACGGTGGCAGCGGCCACGGCTTCAGCGGGAGTCATGCGCATTTGTGTGCAGGCGAGGGACAGAATCATCGGCATGGAAAGAGTCGGACTGGTGCCGGGATTGAAGTCGGTGGCGAGCGCCACGACGGCTCCAGCGTCGATGAGCTGGCGCGCCGGACCGTATCGCGCGAGGCCAAGATGAAAGCAGCAGCCGGGGAGCATGGTGCAAGTGACGTCGGAGCGCGCAAGGGCGCGAATGTCGGACGCGGATAATTTTTCAAGATGGTCAGCGCTCGAAGCGTGCAGTTCGATGGCAAGCCGCGCTGCTCCGGTGCGCGCGAGTTGTTCCGCATGAATCCGCAATCGCAACCCGCATGCGCGCGCCGCGGTGAGAACCTTGCGCGATTGCGCGACAGTGAAGGCGCCGCGGTCGCAGAAGGCATCGCAAAATTCGGCCAGATTTTCGGCGGCGACCTGTGGCAGCCAATTTCGGCAAATCAATTCAATGTATTCGTCAGCGCCCTTGGTGCCGCGTCCGCGAAATTCAGACGGGACGACGTGCGCGCCGAGAAATGTGCGCACGATTTCGAGCGGCTGCTCGCGTTCGAGTTCACGCAGCGCGGCAAGTATTTTGCGCTCGCTGGGCCAGTCGAGGCCGTAGCCGGACTTGGCTTCGAGGGTGGTGGTGCCGTGCGCGGCGAATTGCGCCAGATGCGGGAGTGCGCGGGATTTCAAATCCTCCGGGGACGCTTTGCGCAGCTTGCGTACGCTGTTGATGATGCCGCCGCCGGCACGAGCGATTTCTTCATAAGTGTCGCCGGAGATGCGCTGTTCGTATTCGGCAGCCCGCGAGGCGGCGTGGATAAGGTGCGTGTGAGAGTCGACGAAGCCGGGAAGAACGACGCGGCCGTGCAGGTCGAGTTTGCGCGCACGGCGCGATTCGGTAAGGCGTTCGATGCGGCGGCGTGGACCGACGGCGGCGATGTGTCCATCATGGACGAGAAGCGCCCCATCCAGAAGGATGCCAGGGTCAGCAAGCTCCCGGCCCCGGCGAGGCGCAGGGCCGCGTAGGGTGAGAATCTGGGAGCAATTCGTAATGAGCCACGAGTCCGGCTTGCGGGAATTGGGCATTTTCGATTCGGCTGTTCACGGTACTGAAAAGCGCGGCGCTGTGCAATACCTCGCGCTATACTTTCGCGCGAACTGAGCCTTTGTACGTCGCCGACGATAGGTTGGCGGCATTTGGGAGGAAACGAATGCGGAGGCGAATTGCAGCAATGGCGGTTGTGTTCGCGGCGAGCGCGGCGGCGCTGCTAGTTGCATTGGTTGGCGGGAAATTAGCGCGGGCGCAAGGGGCAGCGGCCGAGCCGGCTGAGTATGACATTGTGATACGCAACGGACACATCATCGATGGCACGGGCTCGCCGTGGTGCGCGGGCGATATTGGGATTCGCGACGGGCGCATCGCCGCGATTGGCGATTTGGCGCGCGCGCGGGCGAAGCAAACCATTGATGCGGCCGGACGCGTGGTTGCGCCGGGATTCATCGACATGCTGGGCCAATCAGAAAATACGATGCTGGTTGATCCGCACGTGCCGTCGAAGATATTTCAGGGGATCACGACGGAGATTACCGGAGAGGGCGATACGGAAGGTCCACAGACGGATGCGACCCTCGAGCAGATGCAGCCAGGATGCCAGCACTATGGAATTACCTGCGATTGGCACACGATGAGCGAATATTTTGCGCGATTGCAGAAGCAAGGTATGGGGATCAATCTAGGGACCTACGTGGGTGCGACGCAGGTTAGGCGCGTGGTGATTGGCGACGACGACGTGAAAGCGACGCCGGAACAACTGGATAAGATGAAAGAGCTAGTGGCGGAAGCGATGCGCGAGGGCGCGATGGGGCTTTCGTCAGCGCTGGAATATCCGCCGGCTCCGTACGCGTCGACGGAAGAATTGATTGCGCTGGCATCCGTCGCGTCACAATACGGCGGAATTTATGCGACGCACATGCGCAATGAGGGCGACGGCGAAATGGACGCGCTGGCGGAGACGGCACGAATTGGAAAAGAGGCGCGCATTCCGGTGGAGATTTTTCACCTTAAGACTTCGGGCAAAGCGAATTGGGGAAAAATGCCACAAGTGGTGGCGTTCATTGATAAGGAACGCAGCGAAGGCGTGGACATAGAAGCGGACACGTATGCGTATACCGCTTGGGAAAATGGGCTGTCGGCATACATTCCGCCTTGGGCGCACAACGGCGGCACGGAGAAACTGCTGGCGCGATTGCACGACCCGGCGACGCGCGCGCGCATTCGCAAGGACATGGAAACGCCAACGAAAGCATGGGATAACGAGTGGCAGGAAGTCACGGGGCCGCAGGGGATTCTGATTGCGTCGGTGAACAATCCGGATTTGATGAATTTGCAGGGGAAGACCATCGCGGAGATCGCGAAAATGTGGCATGAGGACCCCATTAATGCAATTTTCGATTTCATCATCAAAGATAAGGCGAGAACGGATGCGGTGACGTTTGGCATGAGCGAGCCGGACGTTCGACTGGCGCTCAAGCAGCCGTGGGTTTCGGTGGATAACGATGCGTCGGGGACTTCCCCAACCGGAATTTTGGGTCAAGAGCATAACCACCCGCGAGCCTATGGAACATTTCCGCGCATCATTCGGAAATATGTGCGCGAGGAGCATTTGTTGACACTACCGGACGCGATTCGGAAATTTTCGGCATTGGCGGCGCAGCGCGAGCATTTGGCGGATCGCGGAGTGCTGAAAGAAGGAATGTGGGCGGACGTGGTGGTGTTCGACCCGGCGAAGGTGCGGGATTTGGCGACCTATGAGAAGCCGAACCAGCTCTCCGAGGGTATGGATTACGTATTGGTGAATGGAGTGCCGGTGATTGCGGACGGGAAGATGACAACCGCACTGCCCGGCAAGGTGATTTATGGTCCCGGATACGCAGGCGAGCGGTAAGAGAGTAGAATTGCAGGCGAGGTGACGGGTGATGCGAGGAACTCGGGGGAATTGGACTTTCGTGGCGGTGATTGCGGGGGCGTCGTTTTTGCTGGGGAGTCTTTCCGTAGCTCCGGCGAGCGCAGCACCCAAGGTGAAGCGCGCGCAAGGAGAACGGCTGGGGAGCGTCAACTTCCCGATTTCGTGCACGTCCGAAGCGCAGGCGACGTTCAATGCCGGCGTGGCGCTGCTGCACTCGTTTCAATATCAGGAAGCGGAGCAGACTTTCTCCCAAGTAGCGCAGCAAGACCCAACGTGCGCGATGGCGTATTGGGGAAAAGCGATGTCGCTCTATCACCAATTGTGGGACTGGCCAAGCGACGACACTCTGAAGGAAGGACACGCGGACACGATGCAGGCGCAGAAGCTGCGCGCCAAGACGGACAAGGAGAGGATGTACATCGTGGCAGCAGGCGTTTTCTTTCAGGATAATCCAAAGCTCAGCAAGGCATCACGAATCCAGGCGTATTCGGACTGGATGGGAAGGGTCTTTACGAAGTATCCAGATGACATAAATGCGGGCGCGTTTTATGCGCTGTCGTTGATTACTCTGCAAGGGAAGAAAACGGATCAAGATGCCAATCGGAAGCAGGCGATCGGAATTCTGGACGGACTGTTTAAGACAGCGCCGGCCAATCCGGGCGTGGCGCACTATTTGATTCACGCTTCGGATACGCCGGAGCTTGCGCCGGAGGGCCTGGAAGCGGCGCGTGCTTACGCGAAGATTGCGCCGGGTTCATCGCATGCGCTGCACATGCCTTCGCATATTTTTGTGAGACTGGGATTGTGGCAGGAGACGATTGACTCGAATATCGCGGCGGCCGCAGCGGCGGCAGAGGCGACGACAGCGGGCAACGCGGACGCGAGCTATCAATTCCACGCCTTGGACTTCCTGGACTACGCGTATTTGCAGAGCGGCCAAGCGGCGAAGGCGCGCGCTATTGTGGATGAGGCAAAGGGTGTAGCGGGCGCGAGCGCGGGCGACATTGCAGAGCGCCAGGCCTTTTTTATGGCGAGAAATGCGTTTGAGTTGCATCAGTGGAAGGAAGCAGCGGCGCTGCCTGTTCCTGAGAATGGCGGCGCGGTCGAAATTACGTATTTTGTGAAAACGGTTGGCACAGCGCGCTCCGGAGATGCTGCAGGCGCGGAGCAAGATTTTGCGAAGTACAAAGAGGCCATCGCGAGCGCCGAGAAACAGAGCGCCCGTTACGATGTCGCCTCGAGCGACGCGACCGGCGAGCAGGAAGCTGAAGGCTGGGTGGCGTTTGCCGAAGGCAAGGACTCGGAGGCCCTGGCGGCTATGCGAGCGGCCGCGGCGCAGGAGGAAAAGGAGGGCGTCGATTCACTGTCTACTCCGGCGCGGGAGATGCTGGGAGACATGCTCCTCGAAATGAAAAAGCCAGCGGAGGCGTTGGTCGAATACAAGGCGGCGTTAGTGGAGTCGCCGAACCGGTTTGACGGGCTCTACGGCGCAGCGCAGGCAGCGGAGCTAAGTGGAAAGACGGAAGAGGCCCACAAGTATTATGCCAAGTTGGTGGAAATCTGCGGCGCGGACGCGGATCGGCAAGAGTTGACGGAAGCGCGCGAGGAAGTGGCGAAGAAGTAGATGTTGCTGCCCCTGGCTTGCTTAACATTCTTAAAACGCTGGGTGGTATTCCATCAATTGATGTCCAGTTCGCCGGCGCCGACGTGGGCGTAAAGAGAATATTTACCGGCGGTATTTTTGTGAAGAGCCGTGTCGGTTCGAAACGAGCGGAAAAGCCCTCCTTTTGAAACCCCGAACGCGTTTGCCTCGATGTCTCCGGTGGTAACGGAAATATCCACAGGTCCGTAATCCAAGGCATTTGGCAGGCTGACGTCCATTTCGCCCGCGTGAATCTGCAGGTCCTTGTTGCCATCCACGTGATCGATGTCGAGTTCCCCGGCGAACATGCGGACGTAGAGATTGGATTGTCGCGGAATCTTGATATCGATCTGGAAATTGTTGGAGGGGCCGCCGGTGATATCCAGATCGCCGCGGTTGCCATTCTGCTTGAGTTTGACGCGGACGTTATCCAACGAGCCTCGGTCGCGCACGGAGAATTCGATCGCGATTTTGTTTTCGTTGCTGCCCGTGATGCGCACGCCCGAAGATCGGATGTACATGCGCAGGTCGCCGCCGGAAGAGAAAGGCGCCTCGAAGTGATCCTGGCCGGTTTCGGAAATCGTGTTTTTGTCTTGGGCGAAGCATATTCTCGGCGCGGGAGAAAGAAGAAAAGCGCATGCAATGATGGTGCTAGTGACCAACCATTTGTGCGTCCGCGAATTTAATTTACTCAAGATGAGCACACCTCCAATTGGATAGAGATACGAAGTCGGGGCGCAAATGGTTCCCGGCAACAGAGATCTCCCGCGCTTCAACGGTTGATGACGGAGAAGCTTAGGCTTTGGCGGCGCGGCGCTGAAATTGCGGAGCGAAAACTTCCTCGGCGAACCGCTCCAGCGCCGTGGGTGTGGTGTTCGTTTCAGAGCGCTGCTCCTGCGGCGCCAGCAGGCCTTCGTTGGTTCCTTTCCACATTTCGATGACCAGAGCAGCGGAGCTCTTTGGCAAGCCCATACTCGTGAGGGCCGATTCCAGAAGAATCAGGGGCATCTGCACGTACGCCAGATTGGGCTTGCCGATGGCGCGTCCAATAATGGCGGCGCAGTCGCGCATGGTGATGTTGCGAGGACCGAGCAATTCCTGCGTCGAATGGCCGGAGAAATCGCGGGCGGCGAGGCGCGACGCGGCGTAATTGCCGATGTCCTTCGTGGCGATGGCAGGGAAGGGGACGTCCGCGGGAGCGGAGCCGGGAAGCGCATTCATCATGCGTATGCCGTCGATGCTCATCAAAAGATTCTCCATGAAGGAGGTCGGACGGAGATGGAGAACGTTGAGAGACGAGATGGCGTTGAGTTTTTCTTCCATATTGTGCAAGCCGACGATGGGGCCGGTTTTCGCGGCGTGCTGTGCGCCGATGCTGGAAAGCGTGACGGCGAATTTCACATCCGATTTCTCGATAGCCGCAACATAGGCGTCGCTGACGCGTTCCTGATAGTCGCGAAAATCATCCCGGTGGAGGGCCTGCGGAATTAAAAGATAGACGGCCTCGGCGTTTTCGAAGGCGCGGGCGATTTCGTCGGCGTTCTCTACGTTGGCAACAAATGGTTCGGCGCCTTTAGACGCGAATCGCTCGAGTTTCGAAGCGTCGCGGCCGATGACGCGAACTTTTTCGCCCTTAGCGAGCAGCGCCTCCGCTGCAACCGCTCCAGTGTTTCCTGTGGCTCCTGTGATGACGATCATGAGCGCCTCCCAGATGTTGGCGTGGCGTGCGAATCTGAACTGACAATGCCACCGCGGATTAGATGCGCGAACTGGCGGACGAGGACGAACTTGAGTACGAGAAATGCGCCGGCAAGTCCGAGAAGAACGTCGCCCCAGAAATGCATCCGCGAATAAATCGAAATGCCAATGATGAACGCAGCGAGGCAGAAAATCAGCGAAACATTGCTGAGCAAAAATGCGCGGCGGGCGGCAGAAGGCAAGTCCTGGCGCCGCGCGATGATGACGGAGACGTAAACGGCGGCGGCGGCGGAAAGAACAATTAGGGCGATAAGGCCGAATT
>JBAQYT010000032.1:0-35316 GCA_049787175.1 Candidatus Acidiferrales bacterium
ACCCATTTGTGGTCAGGCGACAATGCAGATCGGTGTGCCATCCCGCGCTCTCGCGGCGGCACGTACACAGAACGGGTGTTCGAGCCATCAGCGCCGGAAGTCACCAGCGCCATGTGATAGCCCGTCAGGATCTGCGAGAACAATATTTGGCTCGCATCGATCCACGTAAGCCCTTCCGCATTGGGAAGCATCAGGCGGGGCTCGCCGCCAAGGACGGGAACCGTTAGCGTATTCCACTCCCACTTTGCCGCTACCAGAGGCGCGGATGTGTACTCAACCATCGACCCGTCGTTCGAGAATTCTGGGCTCATTTTGGACGTCGCATCATGCGTCAATTGGACTGGCTCGCCATTTGGCAAAACCATTGCCTCGATCTGCCCAGGGCCCATGAATGTATCTGCGCCGCGAATGAACGTCAGAATGCGCCCGTCCGGAGAAAGCGCCGGCGAAACGGCCGAATCGGCAAAATCAGTGAGCTGTACCCATTCGCCTGAAGAAGCCGCCCTGGGTGCGATTGGTTTCGTAGCAAGCAGTCTGAAAGCGCCCCAGGCAAGCAGCGCAAGAACCGCGCCCCCCGCTGCGGAGAGAGCCCAAAAGTGCGCACGCCGCGGACGTATTTGTGGCACCACAACATTGACGTCGGAGCCGATCGCCTCAAGCGCCGCGCGAACTTCGCTGGCTTGTTGGTAGCGGTGCTCGCGTTCTTTCGCCAGGCAGCGTTGCACCACCGTTTGCACGCTCGCGGGAATTCCGCGCGGCAGCGGCTTCGGCTGCTCTCGTAAAATTGCCGATGTCAGATCGTAAGCAGTTTTCCCTTCGAATGGCGGCGCGCCGGCCAGCATCTCGTGCAGTACCGCGCCCAGAGCCCAAAGATCGGTGCGCGCATCCGCTTGTTCGCCGCGCAACGTTTCCGGCGCCATGTATTGCAGCGTTCCCGCCGCCGCGTGAGCGTCGGTCGGCGAGAGTTGCGACATCGTCTCCGAGAAATTTCCGCTCGATACCCGAGCCGAAAGGCCGAAGTCGAGCACCTTCGCATCGCCCGCGGGCGTGATCATCACATTCACTGGCTTCAAATCACGATGGATGATGCCGCGCTCGTGCGCATGCGCCAGCGAGCTCGCAATTTGCGCCCCATAGCGCAGAGCCGTCTGCGGCGCAAGCCCGTCCTGCGGGACCACCGCTTTCAGCGCCCGCCCCTCCACAAACTCCATCGCGATGTAGATTTGCCCGTTGCTTTCACCCACTTCATAAATCGTCGCGATATTCGGGTGGTTGAGCGACGAAGCGTTCTGCGCCTCTCGCAATAAACGCTCTCGTGCCGCGGGATCGCCAATCGTGTTTTCAGGAAGGAATTTCAGCGCGACGAAGCGGCCCAGTTTCGAATCGCGCGCCTTATAGACGACGCCCATTCCGCCGGCGCCGAGCCTTTCTACAATCTGATAATGCGATATGTTTTGGCCGATGAGACTGTCAGGTGCCGGCATGAATACTTCATCTTACGGTTGCACTCCACGCAGGTCAACGCATCTGCGCTGTTGCTTTCTCCGATGCCAGGTGGCACAGGCTTCAGCCTGTGGGCAATTGTATTTTCGGGTGCGGGTGCCCCATGCTCGTTGTGTGAGCATGGGCGGTTGCCTTGGTTTGTCAGAACACGATTTCTTCTGTAAGCGTCTTTTGCGGGTGCCCCATCCTTTGCGTTTTGTGCAAAGGGTGGGTTTTTTCCAACCTCATCCTCCAACATCGAGCTTCTCGGATGCAGCCGCGCTGGCCTTCATATTCTCAATAATCGCCAGTGGCACAGGCTTTAGCCTGTGTTTGTTTTCACGATCTCGCCGCCGCACCCATGGCCATATTCTCAATAATCGCCGACGCAAACTCTGACGTCTTCACCTTTGTCGCGCCCGTCATCATCCGCTCCAAATCGTACGTCACGCGTTTCTGCTGAATGGTCCGCTCGATTCCGCTCTCAATCAGCGCCGCCGCCTCGTTCCATCCCATAAACTCAAACATCATCGCCCCGCTCAGCATCACCGACGCCGGATTGATCACATCCTGGTCCGCATATTTCGGCGCCGTCCCGTGCGTTGCCTCGAACACGCCGTACCCGTCGCCAATATTCGCGCCCGGAGCCATTCCCAGCCCGCCCACCTGCGCCGCGCACGCATCCGACAAATAATCGCCATTCAAATTCGGCGTCGCAAACACGTTGTACTCGTCCGCGCGCGTCAAAATCTGCTGAAACACCGAATCCGCGATCCGGTCGTTCACCAGAATTTTGTTTTTCCACGCGCCGCGTCCGTGCGTTGCGCCGATCGCCTCGAGCGTCGACTTCACTTCTTCCGCCACTTGCCTCCGAAACTCTTCCGGCGCATTTTCCAGTCCCGGCTCGACCATCGCCGCGTTCTGCTCCGCGCTCAAGCTCGCATTTGTTTCCTGATTGCCCAGAATCCAGCTCTCCCGTTCGGTCACGATTTGCGCGCGAAATTCGCTCTTCGCCAGCTCGTATCCCCAGTCGCGAAACGCGCCTTCCGTGAACTTCATGATGTTGCCCTTGTGCACCAGCGTCACCACGCGCCGCTTGTGCTCGATCGCGTGCTGAATCGCCCGCCGCACCAGCCGCTTCGTTCCCGTCGCCGACATCGGCTTGATGCCCACGCCCGAATCCTCCCGAATGTGCTTCTTGCCTTGCAGCATGTCCTCATTCAAGAATTTCAACACCCGCAGCGCTTCCGGCGTCCCCGCGCGCCACTCGATTCCCGCGTACACATCCTCCGTATTTTCGCGGAAAATCACCACGTTCATCCGCTCCGGATTCTTCACCGGCGAAGGCACGCCCGCGAAATATCTCACCGGCCGCACGCACGCGTACAATTCCAGCATCTGCCGCAGCGTCACGTTCAGCGAACGTATCCCTCCGCCCACCGGAGTCGTCAGCGGCCCCTTGATCGCCACGCGAAAATCCCGTATCGCCTCCACCGTGTCCTGCGGCAGCCACTCCTTGAATTGCCGAAACGCTTTTTCTCCCGCGAACACTTCCAGCCACGCCACTTTTCGTTTTCCGCCGTACGCCCGCTCCACCGCCGCATCAAAAACTCTCCGCGACGCCCGCCAAATGTCCCGCCCCGTCCCATCTCCCTCGATGAACGGTATGATCGGCCTCTCCGGCACACGCATCGCGCCATTCGCAAATTCAATCCGCGCGCCTTCGCGCGGTATTTCCACTCCGCTGTAGCTGTTCTTCATTCATCTGCTCCGTCATTATTGCGGTCGATGATTCGCAAACTTGATTCGTATCGTTGATCAGCTTCTGCTTCCTCGCCGCATTAGGTCCTCGATCGGGTGGCCATTTGTGGCACAGGCTTTAGCCTGTGTGCCTTTCGTAGGGGCGCTGCTTGCTGTGCCCGCGCGACTCTCCGAGTCGCGCTACAAGCATTCGAAGATATCCCCATCCTTTGCGTCTTGTGCAAAGGGTGAGGTTTTTCCTTGTGACGCGGCCGCGCCGTACTCAATCGCGGGTGCCCCATCCTTTGCGCCTTTTGCCGGGTGCCCCATCCTTTGCGTCTTGTGCAAAGGGTGGGATTTTCCCCTGTGACGCGGCCGCGTCGTACTCAATCGCGGGTGCCCCATCCTGAGCCGGGTGCCCCATCCTTTGCGTCTTGTGCAAAGGGTGGGATTTTCCTCTGTGGCGCGGCCGTGCCGTACTCAATCGCGGGTGCCCCATCCTTTGCGCCTTTTGCCGGGTGCCCCATCCTTTGCGTCTTGTGCAAAGGGTGGGATTTTCCCCTGTGGCGCGGCCGTGCCGTACTCAATCGCCGCCCCGTCCCGCGGCACCCCAACTACGCTGTAGCTATCCTTCACCTCTGCTCCTGTGCTTCCGGTCGTAGGGGCGCTGCTTGCTGCGCCCGCGTGACTCCCCGAGTCGCGTCTTTTCTCATGTCGCCAATCTTGTAGCGCAGAGCTTCGCGTTTTTCGCAAGGCCTGCCACTGTGGCTCTTAAGGTCGCACCTCGAATCACGTGAACATACCATGCCATCGCCGGACTAACCAACAGGGAAGCATCTCGCTCGGCC
Source organism: Candidatus Acidiferrales bacterium (assembly GCA_049787175.1). GTDB lineage: Bacteria > Acidobacteriota > Terriglobia > Acidiferrales > UBA7541 > DAHUXN01. The sequence goes on from JBAQYT010000032.1 coordinate 4,071, forward strand.
TTGACGTTGGAGTCTCTGGGTTTTGTGCCGGCAAAATCGTTGCGTTGCAACCAGCGCGAGCGTACTATGCGCAAGCCCATGAGAAATCAATCCATTTACAACGTCACTTCCCGGATATCTTGTCGCTCGATTTGTTCTCTTTTCGTTGTGCTCGCGTTTTTCGCTGTGTCGCGTTGCTCCCTTGGTGACTCCGCCAGAGATGCCGCGGCGCGTGCACAAGCAACAGCCCTTTTCGCGAAAGCGCTCGCTGTCAGCGACATCCGTGCGCCTGGCTCGCCACCTTTCCAGATGAGCGGCACAATTAACGTGAAAGAAAGTCACGGCAAAGCAATTACCGGCGCATATCTATTGAAGTGGGTATCGCCCGACCAATGGCGCGAGGAAATTCGCTTCGCCAACTACACTCGTATTCGCGTCGGCGGAAAGGATCAATACTGGCAATCGCGAACGACGGACTACGAAATCGAGCCTGTCCTGGAACTTGATCAGGCGTTGGGCTTCCTGAAAGAGTTCCACGTGAGGTCGAATGCGAGCGGCCTGCCGGCGATGAAAAGCATCAAATTCCACGAGGCAGAAAAGCATGGACATAAGCTCGACTGCGTGACGCTAGTTCCTTCGGAGGACTACTACAGCACCAGTGGGGATTACTGTTTCGATGCTGCCGGTGGATGGTTCGTAAGCCAAACGAGAGACTCCCTTCAGCTTTCCAACTTCATCCCCTTTGGAGGGGAATATTTTCCTGGCAGCGTTCATACCAACCAGGAATCAGCAGCTCGCGTCGACCTGCAGCTCAATTCCATTACGCCGCTGGGCAAAATGGACGGCGCCGATTTTCGGCCTCCGGCGAACGCGTCGGCGTGGCCAGCTTGTGACGACCCGGATGCATTGCCCAAACTCAAATCGGAAATTCCTCCGCATTACCCGGACAATGAAAAGTACGAACACGTATCGGGCACGGTTTTCATCTATGCGACCATGGGCATAGACGGACAACTGCACAATTTGAAGGTTTTGAGCGCTCCTGATACTGGCCTCGCCAACGCCGCCCTAACGGCTGTAGAACAATGGCAATACACTCCAGAGATGTGCCACGGCGCTCCTGTGCCGGTTGAAACGCTTATCCACATAATTTTTGATCTGGGCTCGTAACCTGCGACCGTGCCGGTATGCGCGCTCGGCAGTTTTTCAGGACGGCACGGCCTCCGCCGTCCAAAAAAAAAACGCCTCATCGCGTTTCTTCCTTTTGCGGGTGCCCCATGCTCGCAGTGTGAGCGTGGGGTCGTGGCCGCGCCTTGTCAGGGCACGGCTTCAGTCGTGCCAAAAAAAAACGCCTCATCGCGTTTCTTTCTTTTTCGGGTGCCCCATGCTCGCGGTGTGAGCGTGGGGTCGTTGCTGCGCCAAAAAAAACGCCTCATCGCGTTTCTTTCTTTTGCGAGTGCCCCATGCTCGCGGTGTGAGCGTGGGGTCGTTGCCGCGCCTTGTCAGGGCACGGCTTTAGCCGTGCCAAAAAATGCTCTTCCGATTTCCTTCCTATTGCGCGTTCCACCCGCTTGTCCTGAGTGGGGTGGCGAAGGGCGCAAGGTCTTCGTCTTCGCGCTTGGTCACGGAACGCGAACTACTTGGAATCCTCCATCACCGTCGCCTTATAAATCTCGCGGACTACCCGTCGAGTTGACGCGACCGCATCATACAAATTCCCGCTCATCGTCACTCCCCACTCCTTCATCAGCGCATTCACCCGTGGAATCTGCGCCGGCTCCGGCAACGCGCTCGACGATCTTCCCAGCACCAGCCGTATCGCATGGTCCAACGAACGATAAAACGTCGCCGCATCGCGCAACGCTCGCGCGTGCTCTGCGCGAATCGCGCCTGCCGCCTCCAGCGACGCAATCTGCTCCAGCACGTTCTTCGGCATCGCCGCAAACTCCCCGCGCGCCAGCGCCGCGTACGCAATCACGTACTCAATGTCGAAAAATCCTCCCGCCGCGCATTTGAATCCCGTCGCGCCCTCCGCGCGCTCGCGTTCCAGCCGTTCGCGCATGTGCATCAGTTGCCGCGTCAACTCTCGCGTATCGCCTCCCGCCGCCGCGCAAAAACGCCGCCGCAAAATCCCGTGCAACTCCTCAATCATTTTTTCGCCCAGCGCCATATTTCCCGCCACCGGACGCGCCTTCAAATACGTCGCCGCCTCCCACGCCTGCGCCTCGCCGGCAAAATAATCCAGCAGATACGCCGCCGCCTGCACAATCTCGCCTTCGCCTCCTCGCGGACGCAGCCGCGTGTCCACCGGCAGCAGCAGCCCTTCGCTCGTGTAACTTCCCGCCGCGCGTATGAACCGCTCCGCCAGACGCCGCCATTCCTGAATTTCCTCTTCGCCGTCGGCTTGGCCGCCGCGGCCGGGCGCCGCGAAAAACGCCACGTCCGCGTCCGATCCAATGTCAACTTCTCCCGCGCCCAGCCGCCCCAGCGCCATCACCACACACGCCGCGTCCTTTTCAGCCGCTCCATCCGTCGCTCTTTCATTCACTCCATGCGCCGCCTCTTCTTCTCCCGCCAACGCCAGCGCCTCTCTCACCGCGCTCTCCGCCGCGCGCGTCAATTCCGCGAATGTCTCGAACGGTTTCGCTTCTCCCAAAATCGACCGCGCCGCCGCCGCAAACACCGCCTCGCGATGCGCAACTCGCAGCGCCGTCATGTCCCGCGGAAGCGCCAGCCTGCGCTGTTTCTGCGCCTCATCTGCCGCTGAATCGCCGATGGTTTCAATCGCTCTCGGATTCCGCACCAGCATCTCCGTCGCAAAATCGCTGCGCGCAAAAAGAGCCGCCGCGCAATCGAGTTTCGCCGGCGTTTCCTCCAATTCTTTCAACAAGCCCTCATCGTGCCGCGCCGCCCCCACATATTTTTCCAGCCCCCTTCGCGCGAACACGTCGCCTTGCGCGCGATAATGTGCCAGCCGTTCCGCCACGGCAGGGAACTCCGCGCGCTCCCGCTCCGGCGAAGCATCGGCGGCGTAAAGCAAATTCCGGCCGCCTGCCGGCGCTGCATTGTCCCTCGCCCGCGCGCTCGTCTCGTCCGGCATCGCTTCACTGACAACCCGCTCGTAAATCTCGCGTACTTCCTCGAAATGCCGCCGAATCTTCTCCAGCAATTCTTCGCCGGCGGTTTTCCCTCCGCTCTTTTCCACCCCGCTTCGCCGTGCAATCCGGCTTCGCGCCTCCGCCTTGCGCGGCAGCGTGTGTTCTTGTAAGCCATCGCGAAGCTGCAACCGATGTTCCACTTTGCGAAAGAATTCATACGCCGCGCTCAGCCGGTAAAAATCCCGCTGCGACAAATACCCTTTGTCGTGCAGATGCTGCAACGCAACCAGCGTCGTGCCCGCTCCGCGTCCGGACACCCACGCGTCCCGCCCGCCATGAATCCGCTGCAAGCACTGCGCGATAAATTCAATGTCGCGAATCCCGCCCGGCGAAAGTTTCACGTTCCACAGCGCCACATCTTCATTCCCTCCAACAGACCGCTGCTCCAGTACGCGCGATATTTCCTCGCGCGCTTCCACCACGGCCTGCACAACTTCCTGCCGCATTTCCCGCCGGTAAATCAGCGGATGCGCCTCGCGCAAAAACGTTTCGCCCGTGGACATTTCTCCCGCTGAAACGCGCGCCTTGATCAGCATTTGCAACTCCCATTCGCGCGCGCGTGTCCGGTAATATTCCCGCGCCGAAGCCAGACCGACCGTCAAGTCGCCTTGCTGTCCTTCCGGCCGCAGCCGCAAATCGATGCGAAACACCGCGCCCTCCGGCGTGGCTTCGCTCAGCATTTTCAAAATCGCCTGCGCCAGCCGCACGAAATATTCCAGATTCGAAATCGCGCCCTCCGTGCCTCCTGACGTTTCTCCGTCGTGGTCGTACAGAAAAATCAAATCGATGTCCGAACTGTAGTTCAGCTCCTGCCCGCCCAGTTTCCCCAGCGCCAGCACTGTCATTCGCGCCGCCTGCAGCTGTGCGTGAAGATGTCCGGTGTCATCGCTCCATTGCGGAATGCCGTACGAATTTTCCAGCCGCTGTGCGCACAGCCGCAGCGCGCGCTCGATCAGCACATCGGCCAAATTCGAAAGCTCCAGGCACGTGTCGCTTAGCGAAGCCAAATTCAGAACGTCGCGCAGCGTAATGCGCAAATATTCGCGCCGCTTGAATCGCGCCAGGAAAACCGCCGGCGGCAAATCGAACGCCATCGTGGAAAACCGGTAGCAATCTTCCAGAATATCGTCGCGTGATTTCATGCGTTCGAGGCCCTCGTTCGGCCCGCGACGGTCGAGCCACAGAATCAATTCCGGTTCTTGCACCAGGGATTCGGAGAGGAAACGGCTGTAGCTGAAAAGCGAAAGCAGATAATGCAGCGCCGCGGGATGCGCTTCTAAATGCCGCGTGACGCTCTCGGGCGCGTCGCGCAAATAGCGTTCCAGAAAATTCAGCGCATCATCAGGACTGGGAAGCTGCGCCAGCAGCGTCGGCAATCGCCCCCACAGTTGCGGTGAAAGCTGCGATTGCAGCAGCGCAAGATTCGCCTCCGCAACCCCCGGCTCGTTGAACGCAATTTCCGCGAACGCTCGCTCCATCTCGCCCACGAGCCTAGCGAATTACCATTCACTATGCAAAGCCACAACAGTGCCTTGACATCCACATGTTCGGCTAGATACCTTGTCCAAACGTCCATTGAAAGTTATGGGTGTGAGTTTCATGAATTCGCCGCGATTCTCAATCATCGCAGTCGCATCGCTTGCACTTTTATCCGCAGGATGCGCCCGTCAAAAAGTAGCGGTACCAGTCTCAACGGCACCCCAGCAAGAGATTCGCACCGTGACTTTTAGCCAAGACGAGTTTCAACCATTGGCTCTTCGGCCTCTCGAGATAATCTGGCCCCAGGTCTTGGACGGCCCAATAAGCGGAGAAGCCAGCTATCGCCTCACCATCGATTCTTCGGGTAGCGTCAGTGACGTCGAGCCCTTGACGATCGCAGTCGAACGATCGAACGACTCCGTATCCCGCCAAGTCATGAGATGGAAGTTCAAGCCCCCGGAGCAAAATGGTGCGCCGGTTCAGGCTGAGGTCGTCTGGACCTTTGACTTCAATACCAGAGCCTATGGCCCTTCCGCGCCCTTGACCGAGGCAGAGGCTCGAAACTTGGCCACCGGTGCCGTCGATCCTGACTATCCGCCGGGAATCGCTTCTGGAACGGCTTGCTCTCTTCGCATTGCCGTCGATTCGGATGGCTACTTAATCGAAGTGATTGAGGACGCCTGCCCTAGGGAGCTTGCGAGCCCCTGTTTGGATGCGATTCGCAAATGGCATTTCAGTCCGATCCTTGAAAACGGAGAGCCGCGCCCGTATCGCGCTTCGATTACGTTTCGAGCGCCCTGAGAGCAGAAATTCAGCCTCCGAGGTAGTGCCGGGTGCCCCATGCTCGTTTTTTGAGCGTGGGGCTTTTGCTTGTTCGTTACTCTTCACTCGCCACTCGCCGGGTGCCCCATGCTCGTTTTTTGAGCGTGGGGTTTTTGCTTGCTCTTCACTCGCCACTCGCCGCTTTCTTTTACTCACTTCGGCTCCCAGAATTCGATGCGGTTGCCTTCCGGGTCCGTCGCCCAGCCGAACTTGCCGTATGGCGCCTCTTGCGTTTTCTCTTCCACCTGCACGCCTTCGCTTTCCAATTCTGCGAGCAGGCGCTCCAAGTTCGCCACGCAGTAATCAATCATCAGCGGCGATTTGCTCGCGCCGCGAAACAAAATGCAAACACACGATGCGCCGTTCCAATAGCGGAGCTAGCCGCCGCGTCCGGCTAATTCACCGTAAGCGAGATTTTCGTCGTTTGATTGCTGCCACTGGAAGAAGCCACTACGCTGATTTCTGTCGTTCCGCTCGGCGTCACGTTCGCGGGTGGCGTGGAATTGCTGCCTCCTGCGCACCCGATCGCTCCCGTCAACATCACAAACACGCAAAGCAGAACCAACCCCGGCAGCAGCGTTCTTTGCGTTTGTTGTTTCCGCGTTGAGGCGAGAATCATCAGCGCAATCAAGCCTAGAAAAGCGAACGGTAGCGCTGGCCTCGGCCATCTTGCTGCGCCCGGAAACGGGTCAAAAACAGAACCTGATCCTGTCGTGTTGATCGTGAGTGCCGCCCTGACGTAGGCGCCGTTCGGCGTGACCTGTGCCGGACTGAAGCTGCAGCTCGCCCCCGCCGGCAGTCCCGAGCACGAAAACGACACCGCACTCTTGAAGCTTGGAACCGTTGCCACTGTGATCTGAAAATACGCCGGCGAGCCTGCGGATACCGTCCTGCTTGCGGGATATGCGGACAAACTGAATGGCGCCGCATTTGTCCCGACAATTTGGCTGATAGCGGAAGACGTGCTCGAAGCGAAATTTGAATCTCCGCTGTAAATCGCTGTGATTGAATTCACCCCGGCGGCCAGGGCCGAGGAGACGGTGACAGTCGCAGTACCGTTGGAACTGAGGGGCTGCGACACCAACTCGCTCCCATTCTCTTCAAAGGTCACCGTGCCTGTTGGAACTACTGAAAGCGACGACGTCACTGTCGCCATAAACGTTACTGTCTGTCCTGGAGCCGACGGATCGGGAGACGAAGTCAAGGATGTTGTAGTCGGTGCCTCTCCTACAGTTTGCGCGGGCTGTGTTGGCTCCGCGGTCGATGTACTCGAATTGAAGTTCGTATCGCCTGGGTAATTGGCAGAAATTGTGTACTGTCCGGGGGCAAGGCCGGAATACGTGAGCGTCCCTATGCCATCCGAAAGCGTCGCGTTTCCGAGTGTCGTCGTGACGGGTGTGTTCCCGCCTGTTACGACAGTGGACGCTTGAAATGTAACCGTCCCGGTTGGCGTTCCCGTAGCCTTAGCATTCGCTGGCGTGACCGCCGCTGTAAAGTTGACCGGCTGACCAAAAACGGATGTTGGTGTCGGCAGCGTGACAGCCGTATTCGTGCACCGAAGCGCACAATTCAGCATGACGGTAACCGTGCCACTGACTGTTACTCCATTGGTCGACCACACAACCAAGTCCGGAAATCCATCTCCATTCAAATCAGCGGCGATGACCTGGTAAACGCTTACATAGATACTGACAGGTGCAGTGACGGCATCGGCGGTGAAAGATCCCTTGCCGTTGCCCAAGGCAAGCCCCAATTCACCAAAGGTCGCCCCCGCAACGTCAAGGTTACCGTCGCTGTTGAAATCTCCGGTCGCAAGAGGCGGAAACAAATTGTACGGCAAAGAGATCAGCGGACTTTCGAATGTGCCGTCTCCTTGTCCCAAAAAAACGTTGATGCCTACGCCCATTTCGTTCGTGGCCATATCGAGATTGCCGTCCTTATTAAAATCTCCAACGATTAGCCCAGATGCCGCACCCCCGCCACCCGGGTTTGTCGCCGGAATCCAGTTCACGACTGGTTGGAACGTGCCATCACCGTTCCCGAGAAGGACCCCGATCCCCCCCGGCGTTCCCGACTGCCAAATCCAGGTTCCCATGCTTGTTAAGGTCCGCAGCAGCCATCGTAGATATTCCGGGCAGTCCGATGGATGTATCCGGAAGAGCGGTGAATGCTCCATCGCCATTTCCAAGCAAAATCGTGATGCTCTCACTCGTTCCGTTCAACACAGCTAGATCGGTTTTGGAATCATTATTGAAATCCCCTGTAAGAATCTGCAAGGGATCCAGCCCATCAATTGGAATCACCGTCGGAGCGCCGAAATGCCCCGTCCCATCGCCCAGCAGAATATTGACTGTCGCTGGCCAGTTAGGGAACGTCGCCGACGCGTCGACGCAAAGTACCGCGATATCCAGGTTGCCATCGCCATTAAAGTCCCCAACAGCTACGGCCACCGTTCCATATGTCGAATAGGGCCCTGTACTCGGCACAGCCGTAACAATCGTCCGTGGCTGGAACGTTCCATCACCATTGCCGATCCAGATGCTGACCGTCGAGTCGCCATCGGCATTGACGATGTCTGGCACCGCACTGCTCGTAAAAGCTCCTACTTCCATTGCGCCAATACCGGGCGTGGCGACAGCAGTTGGAGAAGATACTGTGTAATTCACACCCGCGGAAAAATTTCCAGCTTGTGCAAAAGCCGCGATTGGCAGTAGTAGAAAGGCAAGCAGAAAAACGCTGGCGAAGGAGGGGGACACTCGCCGGCAGGGAAGCGCGTGGCCTAGCCGCATAGCAGATCCTTTGGTATTGACCGGGTACGTTCCCCGAAAGTATACGCCGCAGGCATCCGCGAATCAATCAGGCTTCGAGTTCCCACCGAGGGCCTGAGGGCAAATCACGCGCTCTCACCTTATGACAGTGCAATGCGCAGTCGCGCGCGCCGTAATTGCCGGGTGCCCCATGCTCGTTTTTTGAGCGTGGGGCTTTTGCTTGCTCGTCACTCGCCACTCGCCGGGTGCCCCATGCTCGTTTTTTGAGCGCGGGGCTTTTGCTTCACTCGTCACTTGCCGGGTGCCGGGTGCCCCATGCTCGTTTTTTGAGCGTGGGGCTTTTGCTTGCTCGTCACTCGCCACTCGCCACTTTCTCTTACTCACTTCGGCTCCCAGAATTCGATGCGATTGCCTTCCGGGTCCGTCGCCCAGCCGAACTTGCCGTACGGCGCCTCTTGCGTTTTCTCTTCCACTTGCACGCCTTCGCTTTTCAATTCTGCCGGGTGCCCCATGCTCGTTTTTTGAGCGTGGGGCTTTTGCTTGCTCGTTACTCTTCACTCGTCACTTTCTCTTACTCACTTCGGCTCCCAGAATTCGATGCGATTGCCTTCCGGGTCCGTCGCCCAGCCGAACTTGCCGTACGGCGCCTCTTGCGTTTTCTCTTCCACCTGCACGCCTTCGCTTTTCAATTCTGCGAGCAGACGCTCCAAGTTCGCCACGCGATAATCAATCATCAACGGCGATTTGCTCGCGCCAAAGTTTTTCGTCGTCTCCGGAAAAACGGCCCACACTGTACCGCCCGTTTTCGACGGATCGTCTTTTTCGCGCCACTCGAACTGATGAAACGCGCCATCTTCGGCGCCCTCGGAAGTAATTCCGAGATGCTCGCGATACCAGGCAGCAAGTTTCAGCGCATCGTGCGCCTTGAAAAACACGCCGCCAATGCCGGTCACGCGCACGTCCTTGTTTGCTTCAGCCTTTGAATTTCGCTTCGCCTGCACCATCATGCCGAACGCAAAACTCGCCGCCAACGCCGCCGATACCAGGCCGACACTCAACGCTGCCATTTTCATCTCCTCCTCCTAAATAAACAAACGCAAAACCACGCGTCCCTTCTTCCGTGTCGCGGATTAGCCCGTCACTGTTTCGAGTAACGAAGCGCAATACACCCAGACTTGAAAACCTTCGACTCAACAAGTTTTAATCGCAATCTCTCCGGCAGGCGAACACCTTCTAACAACCGTCGCCCTTCTCCCGCGATGATTGGCTGAAGAACAAAATGATATTCGTCAACCAGACCAAGCTTCATAAGTTGGGAAGGAACGTCCACTCCGCCGAGCAAAATATTTTTGCCTTGTTCCTGTTTCAATTTAAGTATTTCGTCTTGAGGCTTCGTGGAAACAATTCTCGTCTTTCCTTCAGTCTTTTTTAATGAGTTCGAAAAAACCAAAAGCTTCTTGGAGTCAAAAACTTCAGCAAATTCGTTCTCTGTTTTTGTCCCGGAGCGATTCTTTGCGATATCCGGCCAATAAGGAACCATCAACTCATAGGTCTTGCGCCCAAAGACGAGCAGGTCTACGTCTCGCATGAGATCCATAAAATATTCATGTGCATCCACGTCGGGCATCAATTTGGTGTGGTCGCAGCAACCATCCAAACTCATGTTGATCCCGAAAATTACTTTTCTCATTTGTTTGCCCTTCGTTTCCGTAATCCAGAACCTACCGCCCCTTTGGCAGGCCGACCCACGTCTTTTTCAGCTTCCAAAAGTAAAAGGGGCGCATGCATCAACAAAATGCAACGCCCCTTTTCCGTTCGATTTGTTCCGCGGCCTCAGATGTCGTAATACAACTGAAATTCGTACGGATGCGGCCGCATGCGCATCGCGTTCACTTCGTTTTTCATTTTATATTCGATCCACAAATGGATCAGGTCCTGGCTGAACACGTCGCCCTTCAGCAAGAATTTGTGATCGTGCTCGAGCGCCTTGAGCGATTGTTCGAGCGAGCCGGGCATCGACGGCACGTTTTTCAGCTCCTCCGGAGACAAATCGTAAATATCCTTGTCGAGCGGCGGACCCGGATCGATTTTGTTTTCCACGCCATCGAGTCCGGCCATAAGCATGGCCGAAAATGCCAAGTACGGATTGCAAGAAGGATCGGGCGGACGAAACTCGACGCGCTTCGATTTCGGACTTGCCGAGTACATCGGAATGCGCACCGCGGCCGAGCGATTGCGCCGCGAATACGCCAGGTTCACCGGCGCTTCGAATCCCGGCACCAGACGCTTATACGAATTCGTGGTTGGAGCGATCAGCGCGGCCAGCGCCGGCGCGTGTTTCAAAAGTCCGCCGATGTACCACAGCGCCGTCTGGCTCAGTCCCGCGTAGCCGTCGCCGGCAAAGAGCGGCTTGCCCTTGAGCCACAAAGATTGGTGGGTGTGCATGCCGTTGCCGTTGTCCTGAAAAATCGGCTTGGGCATGAACGTCACCGTTTTTCCGTACTGGTAAGCGGTGTTGCGGACGACGTATTTGAACACCATCATGTTGTCGGCGGACTTGAGCATGGTGTCGAACTTGAAATCGATTTCCGTTTGCCCGCCCGTGGCGACTTCGTGATGATGGCATTCCACGTTGATACCGCAGGCTTCGAGCTGCTGGGTCATTTCCGTGCGCAAATCCTGATAGTGATCGGTGGGCGGAACGGGGAAGTAGCCTTCCTTGTAGCGCGGGCGATACCCCAGATTGTGCTCGGCGCGCCCGGAGTTCCAGCGGCCCTCTTCCGCGTCGATGTAATAGAAGGCGTGCTGCTCGCGCTGGTCGAAGCGCACATTGTCGAAAATAAAAAACTCCGCCTCGGCGCCGAAGGAAGCCTGATCGGCGATGCCGGTGAAGCCGAGATAGGCTTCGGCTTTGCGCGCGATGTGGCGAGAATCGCGTGGATAGGGCTGTTTGGTCATCGGGTCCACCACGTCAGCGAGCATCACCAGAGTGGGCGTGTCGCGGAACGGGTCCATGAAGACGGAATTCGCGTCGGGGATGAGCAGCATGTCCGATTCGTGGATCGACGCCCATCCGCGAATCGAGCTGCCGTCCATGCCAAAGCCATCTTCGAAGGATTGCGCCGTCAGTTGGTGAATCGGAAAACTGATGTGATGCCAGACGCCGGGAATGTCGATGAAACGCAGATCGAGAATCTTGGCGTTGTGCTTCGCAGCGTAATCCAATGCTGATTTTGGATCCATCAAGCCTCCCCCGCTCGCTCGCCTTGGAAGATGAGCTGCGGCATGAGAAATTTAAGCGGCGAAGATAGCCTACAGGCTCACGCGCGTCAAGGACACTCCGGGCGCGCACATAAAAAATCTTCCCATCCATTTTGGCCCGGTTGTCTTTTGAACTCCGGTCGCTTTCGCGTGTCATCCTGAGCGAAGTGCATTTTGCGTAGTCGTCTCTGTGGCACAGGCTCTCAGCCTGTGCGCTTCGCTCTACGCTGTCATCCCGAACCCAGCCCGCGTGGCCGCGACAAGCGGCCGTCCTGGCAAATGTTGCGGGATGGCGGTGAGGGACTTGCTGTTCGTGGGTGCCCCATCCTTTGCGCCTTCTGCTGCAAAGGGTGGGGTTTTTCTCTTCGTAGGGGCGGGGCTTGCCCCGCCCGTCGCGACTTTCGCGCGTCCCATGGGCTCCGACTCGCCCGCCGCGTCCTCGCGGACCGCATCGCATTGCCTTCGTAGAGGCGCTGCCGCGCACGAGCCCCTGTTTCCATACTAATCGTTACGTTTATGGTAATCTCTGTGGCGATTTATGACCACAGACGCCAGAGGAATCGATCCGCCTGCCAAGGAAGATGCGCGAGAGGAACGCAAGCGCCAGCGGGAACTTGTCGAGGCTCTCGTCCGGTTGGAAGACCAGGAATTATTTATCGGTGCGCTACGCCTGCAGGGCGTCGCCGAGAATTCGCCTTCGTGGAACGCCGCGCTCGCCGCTTGGCGCGCCGCTCAGGCAGCACGTCGGGCGCGACGGCGCTGAGGTATCGCTCCAGATCGTCCCACTTTTTTCGCTGTTCTCTGGCGGGCAGGCCCGACAAATGCTCGTTCAGAATCGCATGTATCTGCTCCACGGCCTTTTCGAACGCGGGCTGTTTAGTAGCCATGCAACTTTCCTCTGCTCTCATCATACCACACCGCCAACCGCCCCCGATTCCGTCAAGCAGCTCATGAGAGAAAACGGCATACGTCGAACCAACGAAAATCTTCAACGATGCCAATTATGGTCAAGCAAATCGCAAAAATATTGAGGATCCAATACCACCGCTGACGTAACTATATCGGGTAATGGTTTCATGGCAGCGGAGGACCATTAGTTTATCATGTCGCCGACAAATCTCACGTGAGAGTCATTTTTCCATTGCCAAGTCCGTTACGGTATGTTCCAATATCTCCAGCGGCCTGAACCGCCGCCGCACAAGCAAAATTCGAGTCCAGCGATTGGACCAGTGACGAATCGCCTTAGCATCCGCTAGGGCGATTTTTTTTGCCCCCATCAAAAAAAGGGGGCGGAAAGGAAGCACTTCACAGCACCCCAAAGGAGAAAACACCATGCCATCCACAACCAAACCCCATTCTTTACCTCACGAATCTCGCTCATCGCAAGACGCCCAGCGCGCCCAGCGCCAAACCGCCACCAGCCTCGCTCGCCACGCCCGCAAATGCGCCATTTGCAACCATGCCGACCGTGCCGCCATCGACGACGACTTCGTCAGTTGGCGCTCCGAGGCTGCCATCACCCTCGACTATCAACTCCCTTCGCGCTCTTCCGTTTACCGCCACGCCGCGGTCACCGGCCTCCTCCAACGCCGCCGCCTCAATCTTCGCGGCGTCGCCGAACGCATCATCGAACGCGTCGACGAAGCCCCTCCCACGGTCGCCGCTATCCTTCGCGCCATGCGCATCTTCGCGCAAATCACCGAGGACGGCCAATGGGTCGAGCCCGCCAAGCGCTCCATCGTCACTCACATCCACATCACCCAACACTCGCCCGAGAACCATTCCGTCGTCGACGAGCCTTCCGTCGCGGACCGCTCCTCATCGCCTGTAGCGGCGGGTTTATCCCGCCACTCATCTCCAGACGAATCGCCTGTAGCGGCGGGTTTATCCCGCCACTCTGAAACTCCCATCCCGCCTCCCGTCCCGCGCGCCGTGACCGGCCGAAAGCCCGGCCGAAAAACCCTTCATCTCGACTACTTGCCCCGCTGGGCTGCCGGTCTCTCCGACCCCGAAATTCTAATCGGTACACAAAACACTGATCCGGAAACCGTAAGCACCGGAGACCACGGCACTTGACATTTTCTAATCGGGACTAAAATGCGCTTTTTTCAGCGATGTTTGCTGATCGCGAGCGCAGTCGAGGGACGAATCGAGAAAGGAGGCGCCGATCACATAGCAGCCATCAGAGATAGGCTCGATGCTTCGCTCACACTCGCGGTGCTGTCCGGTGGACTCCGCCGGAGTCCATACGCCGGACCTCGTCGTCCCGGTGAAAAGCGCCGGGACTCGCTCGGAATGACAGCGAACAGCGCACTGGCGAAGAGCGAATCCCACCCTTCGCAGAAAACGCTCAGGATGGGGCACCCGCAAAGGCCGCAGAGTCTCAAATGGCGAGACTCTGCGCTACACGAAAGGTGCCTAGTCGTAGTATTCGGTGCCGAGGTGGGTGATGAGCTTTTCGCCCATCATCCAGCGCAGAGTGTTTTTGAGTTTCATGGATTGGATGAAGAGGTCGTGCTCGGGATACAGCTCCGGCGCGCACATGGGCGATTTGAAATAAAAGCTGAGCCACTCCTGAATGCCGTGCATGCCGGCGCGCTTGGCCAGGTCGAGGAAGAGGACCAGGTCGAGCACGATGGGCGCGGCAAGGATGGAGTCGCGGCAAAGGAAATCGACTTTGATCTGCATGGGGTAGCCGAGCCAGCCGAAAATGTCGATGTTGTCCCAGCCCTCTTTGTTGTCGCCGCGCGGCGGATAATAGTTGATGCGAACCTTGTGGTAGAAATCGCCGTAGAGTTCGGGATAAAGCTTGGGCTGCAAAATATATTCGAGGGCGCCGAGCTTGGATTCTTCTTTCGTTTTGAAGGAGCCGGGGTCGTCGAGGACTTCGCCGTCGCGATTGCCCAGAATGTTGGTGGAGAACCAGCCTTTCACTCCGATCATGCGGGCCTTGAAGCCGGGGGAGAGAATTGTTTTCATCAGCGTTTGGCCAGTCTTGAAATCCTTGCCGCAGAGAGGGACGTTTTTTTCGGCCGCCAATTCGAGAAGCGCGGGAAGTTCGGCGGTGAGGTTCGGCGCGCCGTTGGCGAAGGGCACACCTTCCTGAATGGCGGCGTAGGCGTAGAGCATGGAAGGCGCGATGGCTTGGTGATTTTCCTTCATGGCGCGCTCGAAACTGTCGAGCGTCTGATGGACTTTTTCGGGCTTGAGGAAAATTTCGGTGGAGGCGCACCAGACCATGACGGTGCGGTCGACTTTCGTGGATTTTTTGAAGTTGCGGATGTCTTCGCGAAGCTGCTCGGCGAGATCAAATTTATTCTTGGCGCGCTTGACGTGTTCGCCGTGGAGATTTTTCACGTAGCTCTGGTCGAAAGCGGCCTTCATGGGCTTAATTTTGCCGAGGAAGGGCTGGACTTTGCGAAGGTGATTGGCGTCGAGGACGCCGGCTTTGGTGGCGGCTTCGTGGGCGGTGTCGGGAAACAAATCCCAGCCGCCGAAAACGAGATCGTCGAGATTGGCGAGAGGAACGAAGTCTTGGATTTTTGGGGTGCGGCCGTCGGTGCGCTTGCCGAGGCGAATGGTTCCCATTTGCGTGAGCGAGCCGATGGGCAGAGCCGCGCCGCTGCGCACAAGCTCCACGCCCGCCATGAAAGTGGTGCTGACCGCGCCGATGCCGGGCGTGAGGACGCCGAGCTTGCCCTTGGGGCGCGCGATTTTTCCAGGTTTCCGCATGCAAATCTCCTCGAATGAAATGAAGTTCGGGCGCGAAGTATGCACGGCTTAGAAAAGCGTCCGATACGAAACAAAACATGATGCGCGAAGCGGCGGACATTTGCAATTCGTTTCGCAAGGAGACAGCGTGGAGACTTTGGAAGGCGTGGATTTCATGCGCGAGAGAGCGCGAAATTCGAGAGCGAGAGGAAATTATTTTCGGGCGATGGCGGTCCAATTGGTGAGGAGGCCGATGAATGTGGATTCTGGGCGCGCGGGAGTGACGGTGAGAATGCGCGTGCCGTCGAGAGAAACGTCGAACGAAGGCGCGGCGATATCGAGGGAGTTCATTGGAAATAGGGGACGCAGGCTGCGGACTCGCAGGGATTGCGGGGTCAAGTCCAGGTCAGCCTCGATGAGCTGATTCCCGGTAGAAAGGAAAAAGAGTTGATCCTTCTTGCTCCAGGCAAAATTCCAGCCGCCGTTCTGTGAAATCTGATACTTGGCGCCGGACCGCGGCGGAAAGGGGACGACGTAGACTTCCGGGCGGCCAGTCTCGTCGGAAAAGTAAGCGACCCAATGGCCATCGGGGGAGAATCCCCCGCCGAATTGGTCAGCGGGAACGGGAGCGATGAGAAAAGGTTTGCGGTCGCCGAACAGAGGCAACGCCCAGGCCTGAAAGTGATGTTGGGCTAGACTGAAGGCGCCATAGGTGATGTAGCGGCCGTCGGGCGACCAGCCCTCTGTGGGAGCAAAAGTGATGCTCGGGTCCAAACGCAGAAGCGTTTCTTCGTTTCCCGAGCCATCGGCAGGTTTGCGCACGATGGCGAGACCGCCGCTCTCAACGGGCCGCTCATAGGCAATATATTTTCCGTCCGGCGACCATATAGACCAGGCTTTGCCACCCGGACCAAAGGTGAGACGGGTGCTGACTCCGCCGCCGGTGGGGATGGACCAAAGATCGGTGCCTGTGTCTGTGTTCATCATGGTTAATATGTGCTTTCCGTCGGGCGAAAGTCTGGGCGCCAAATAATTCGCGATTTCTCCCACTTGTTCGAGCGGTTTGCCGTCGAGGCCAAACCATTCCAGTTCATGTTCAGTTGGCCTCGATTGAAAAACGATCGTTCCATTTGCAGCGACAGAGTAGGCGTCAGCGGCGGCGAGCATCTTTGGCGCGCCGGAAAGTTTGGCGGCAGCGGGGTCAAAAAGTTGAGCGAATAGTTTGGAGTCGCGGAGGAAGAGCAGAAAGCCGCCGCTGTAGGCCGGTTTCGAAGCATTGGCGAGGATGAGTTGCGCATGAGGCGAATCAAGGGAAGCCATTTCGATGTTGTAAGCGCCTCGATTGTCGCGGGCGGCAATGAGGAATTGTTTGCCGTTCGGAAGAAAGAACGGAGACGTTAGCGCGAGACCGGAAGGTGCGCCGAAGGTTAGCGCTTGTCCTGAAGCGAGAGGAAGCGGCTTTGGCGTTCCGCCGTTTGCGGAGACGCTATTGATGGTTCCCAGGTAGGTGTTATTGAGGCTGCTGGCAAATACGATAAGGCCTTGGGACGACCAAGTTCCAGAAGTGGCTTCGCTGGGAACATCACATACGACGTTCACGGCGCCGCTGGAGAGATTGATGGTTTTCAGTTTGCCGCCGGCTAAAAATCCCAAGGATTGGCCATCGGGAGACCAGAATGGCGCGGAGGCATTCTCGGTTCCGGCGAGGACAGTTGCCTCATGCGAATCGAGCTGGCGCAGCCAGAGATTCACCTTTCCGGCGCGGTCGATTGCGCTGAAAGCGAGCTTAGCGCCGTCGGGCGAAAGAACAGCCGGACCGGCACCGAAGGAAAACGCAAGGAAGTGGGTGTCCGGCGGCGGAGGAATATACGAAAAAATCGGTGTGCCCGCGACGGAAGGCTGCCGATAGTAAGTCCAGATTATTCCGGCGAGCAGCACTAACGCGAGCACACAGGCGGCGAGCCAGCCGAATTTGTCGAGTTTGCCGCGGCTGCGTCGCTGGATTGCGGCGGGCACGGTGGCTGCGATTTGCGATGACGGAGCGCCGGAAATCCACTGCAATTGCAACTTCAGATCGTGAACGGTCTGGAGGCGTTCGTCGGGATCTTTGGCGAGGCAGGTTCGGACGAGGCGGTCAAGCGCGGGCGGAGTCAAGGGCTGCAGAGTGGAGATGGGCGCGGGGTCGCGTTCCAGGACGGCAGCCATCACGCTGGTCATGGATTTACCTTCGAAGGCGCGCGTGCCGGTGAGCATTTCGTAGAGAACGGCTCCGAGCGAAAAAATGTCGGAGCGCGGGTCGGTGTCTTTGCCCTCGATCTGTTCGGGAGACATATATTGGAAAGTGCCGATGATGGTGCCCTGCGCAGTGAGAGGATGGGCGGCCGCGGGCGTGCTCAATGTTTTGCTCTCGAAGGAACTTGCGAGCGTTTCCGCCGGAAGGGCTTTGGCAAGTCCGAAGTCCATCAATTTTGCGCCGGTTTTGGTGAGCATGATGTTGCCTGGCTTGAGATCGCGATGGACGACGCCGCTGCGGTGAGCTTTTTCCAGTCCGTCGCAGATTTCGATGGCCACTTTGAAAAATTGTTCGAGGGGCAGTGGACCCTTGCGCAGGCGGTCGGCGAGGGTTTCGCCTTCCAGAAATTCCATGACCAGGTAGCTGGTGGTGTCTTGCGCTCCGACATCGTAGAGATGACAAATATTGGGATGGCTCAAGGAAGAGATGGCGCGCGCTTCACGCTGGAAGCGCTCTTTTGCTTTGGCATTTTCGGCAAGATGATCGGGCAGGATTTTGATGGCCACGGTGCGGTCGAGACGCGTGTCGCGGGCGCGATAGACTTCGCCCATGCCGCCCGCTCCGAGCGTGGATTGAATTTCATAGGGGCCGAGGCGACTCCCAGAGGCTAATGGCATGGGGCTGGATTATACCCTGAGAGAAAGAGGCTCACCATGCCCGATGGCCGCGCGGCCCTTCGTTCCTCGGGGCAAACAAGCAGGGCCCTACGAAAAGGAAAGGCTCCCACCCTTCGCAACTGCGGCGAAGGATGGGGCACCCCAAAATGCATAACCCGCAGAACTTCGCAGAAGGCGCGAAGCTCTGCGCTATAGGGACTCAGGTGTTTCGTGCGGGATCGCGGGTCGCGGATTGTGGAATGGCAGCGCGACTCGCAGAGTCGCGCGGGCGCAGCAAGCAGCGCCCCTACAAAAGGCAAGAAGAAATGCAGATTCCTCGTCGTCCCGCAAATAACGCGGGACTCCTCGGAATGACAATGTGTCGTGTGGGGTGCGGCGCGAGCGGCGGCAACTGGCGATTTGGGTGGAGAGTAAAGATCTCAGAGGAGGCCGAGATGGTCGGGATACTTGGCCTGCAGGGAGCTGATTAACACTTCGAACTGGGGAAGGCTGCGAAGATTTTCGAGGCAGGGATCGTTGATGAAAAACGGCCAGCAGGGGAATCCGGCGGTGACGGCGCGTTCGAGCCATTCGAAGGCCGACGCGGGCTCACCGAGAACGGAAAGAATGCCGGCGATCTGATAGTAGGTGTGGTGCGCGTGTCCAAAAGATTTTGGGCTGACGCAGGCGCGGGTGAGGCATTCGCGAGCGCGGCCGGATTGGCCGGATGCTGCGTAGAAGAGGCCCAGCAGGCTGATGAGCAGAGGTTCTTCGGGCAAGACTTGCAACGCTTCGTCGAGCCGTAGTTTTGCTTGCTTCCAATCGCCGACGATCATCGGCACTTGCGGGGAAAAACAAAGAGCGTATTTATTGCCGGGGCTTTCCGCGCGCCACGCGCGAATTTCTTCTTCAGCTAATTCATGCTGACGTCCCCAGACATAGACTTGCACGAGGCTGTGGCTGACTGCTTTGGAAGGATGGAAGGCGCGGCCGCGCTCGTACATTTCGCGGGCGTGATCGAAAAGTCCGATGTGAGCGAGGATCGTTCCGAGGCGGTTGTACGCGTGCGGGAGATTTTTCTGCAGGGCGAGAGCGCGGCGCAATTCGGCGATGGCTTCGAGATGTTGGAAATTTTTCGAGGGGCCCCAGAGGAGAAAAGCTTTGGCGACGTGGCCTTCGGGCAAGTCGGGATTGAGTTCGAGGGCGCGCTGGCAATGAAACTCAGCTTTCTCGAGCCAGATGCTGGCGGGGTCGAGTTCGAAGTGGCGAGTGGCGCAGACGAAAGCAAGAGTGGCGTGAGCGAGGGAAAATGCGGGATCGCGGACGACGGCGTTGCTTAGAAAGCGTGAGGCTTCGTCGAGAAGAGCTGTATCGCCGGAGGAGCTGAGGCGGTAGCCACGCATGAATTCGGAATATGCGAGAGGGTCGTTGCTATAGCGAGGCCGCGGCGGCTGTGGATGCAATGGCCTGTTCAATGAGCGAGCAACTTGTTTGGCGAAGTCGTCTTCCACCTCGGGGAGACGAGCTACGGTAATGGGACGTTCGAGCGTGAGGGAGGACCGCTGAAGATGAGTATCGAACATTTCGAGCGCGAGATGCCGTTCTCCCTTGAGTTCGCGAATTGCGCCATGGACGACGAAGCGGACGCCGAGACGCGAGCCTGCAGCGGCGGGGGTGATTTCCAAAGGAATGTTCAGGGTTGCTGAAGTGGGCAAGACGTCCAGGCCGTGGAGATTTCCAAGGCGCGCAACCAGCGCATCGGCGAATCCGAGAGAGATGCCATGCTCGTCCGATAGATTGCCAAGAAGGCGCAAGGGAAGGATGGCGAGGGAGGGACGCTCTGGCGGCAGGGAAGAGTGTTGGAGAAAATCACCGGTGCGCGCTTGCTGGGAGTCGGATTGCGGGAAGGGGGGATCAATAACGCGTACCGGGCCGATGAATCGGTATCCTTTGCCGACGACGGTTTCGAGGAAGCGAGGCTTTGCGATGTTGTCATTCAAAGCGGCGCGAATTTTGCGCACAGCGTGATTGATGTTGGAGCCAGTGTCGACGAAAAGATCTGAATGCCAGAGTTTCGCGACAATGTCCGCACGGGAAACCATCTGGCCTCGCCGGCTGACAAGAAAAATCAGAAGCTCCATGGGCTGGCGGGCGAGTTTAATGGTACGGCCGCGGCGACGAAGCTGATAGCGGCCAAGATCCAATTCGATCTCGTCGAGTGGTTTTTCAGGGCGCATAGAGACTCTGTTTGCGGATTATCCTCTCCGATTGAAGAATTTGCGAGCCCATAGAAAATCCATAGAAAAATCATGCGGTGCCAATTGCAAGCGGGCTGGGGTTTGAGGAAGATTGCCCCGCTCGATTTTCCATGAGGAGGAGGATTATGAAGGCGAGGATGATTCTTGCGGTGGTGGTGGCGGGGTTGGTGTGTGGGGTGGGCGCGCTCACGATTCACGCACAGGCTAGCCATGCGAAGAATGCGTACACGGCAGATTCGATTCCGTGGGGGCCAGCGCCGCCGTTTGTGCCGGCTGGGGCGCAGCTTGCGGTGTTGGAAGGGAATCCGATGGCGTCAACGGGAGACTACACGGTGCGGCTGAAGATGCCGGACGGATACAAGATCGCGCCGCACTGGCACCCTTACCGCGAAAACGTGACAGTGATCAGCGGGGCGCTGAAAGTGGGAATGGGAAATACGTTTGACGAGAGCAAGATGGGATCATTTGACGCAGGAAGCTTCGCGTATCTTGATCCGAGCATGCATCACTACGTGATGGCGAGCGGAGAAACCGTGGTGCAGGTGCACGGCAAAGCGCCGTTTCAGTTTCATTATGTAAATCCAAAAGACGATCCGAGCAAAAAACAGTAAGGCGTGTGGGACTACCGCTGCCTCGGTACGCAGGGCTATCATCGAGGACATCGAGGTGGCGGGATGGGTCGGATTGACCGACGGAAGAAGAACGCGAACGTGATTTTGATCATCGTGATTGCGGCGGTGATCGGACTGTTTTTCCTTAGCAGAATGCGCCAGGCAACACGCCTGCATCTGCAACGTGTGGTTACGCGCCCTTGATGTTGAAAAGGCGCGTCATTCGATACGGAGAGCGGTGATGGGCGAGATGGAGGCGGCGCGGGCGGCGGGAATGATGGCCGCGAGAAACGAGCAGAGTACGAGCGCGCCAGCAGCGACAGTGAGAGCAAGCGGGTCCCAAGAAGGAACTCCGTATAGTTCGGATGAGATTAAGCGCCCTGCGCCCAGGGCGAGGGGCAATCCTAAAATCAGGCCAATCAATACGCGTTGAAAGGCGCCGCGCAGGATGAGTTGGACGACGCTTGCGCGATTGGCTCCAAGAGCCATGCGAATGCCGATTTCGTTGGTGCGCTGCGCGACGGTGTAAGCGGTGACGCCGTAGAGTCCGACGGCGGCGAGAAGAAGCGCGACGATGCCGAACAGACCGGCGAGGCTGGCCACGGCGCGTTCTTGATCGAAGGAAAGTTCAACCTGCTGCTGCAGGGTGCGGACGCCGGTGACGGTCATGTCCGGATCGAGTTCCGCGATTGTTTGGATAAGAAGCGGCTCGAGCTTGCCGGGGGAATCATTGGTGACCAACATGATTCCGCCGATGAAATGGGAACTGAGGTCGAGCTTCTGCATTAACTCCGTCTTGTAATCCACGTTTTGAGCCAACGGCACGAAAAACATGGGAAGAACGGGCATCCTGAGCGCCCAGCTTGCAAACTTCGCATCCTGAACGACGCCAATGATGCGGAATGTGCCGGCATTTTCTGGCATGTCCATGCCGAAATGCTGGCCGAGGGGGTCTTCGCCGCGTTTGAAAAAGCGCTTCGCGAAAGCCTGATTGACAATGGCGACGGGAGCAGTGGTTTCGTTGTCGGCGGCGGTGAAATTTCGCCCGCGCAAAATAGACATGCCGAGGGTCCGGAGGTAGCCAGGGCTGACGCGGTCCCAGGATGCTTGCGCATCTTCACCATTTTCCGGAGGAGCATGGCCGGCGACCTCAATCATTTCGCCCCAGTTGTCGGTGAGCGGGTTATAGAGGGCGAGGCCGGCGCTGCGTACGCCGGGAATTTGATTGAGGCGGCCTTCGATCTGGCGATACAGCGCGATTAACTGGAGTTCCGTGTGACCCGTTTCCGGATTGTGCAGGGTTACGAGGACGCGGCCCTTTATCTGATAACCAAGGTCCTGACCTTCGAGATTGCTCAGACTGCGGGCCAGCATGGTGGCGCCAGCGACGAGGGCGATCGAGAAGCTGAATTGGACGATCAGGAGTGCTTTGCGGGCGAAGGAAGAACGTCCCGTCGTGCTGCGGCTGGAGCTGCGCAGCGCTTCGGCGGGATCGGTGCGCGTGGCGAACCATGCAGGGGCGGCGCCGAAGATCATTCCGGTGATCAGCGCCAAGACGAAGGCAAATCCTAGTATGGCGAGCGACGGAGTGGTGCTGATGGGAAGGAAATGCGCCGAATGAAAAGCAAGAGCGAGGAGTAAGCGAGCGGCGGCGATGGCGACGAGGAGTCCGGCAACACCGCCGGCAATGGCGAGGAGAATGCTTTCGGTAAGAGCCTGGACGATGATTTGGCGACGCGTGGCGCCGAGGGCGAGGCGCAGCGCGGTTTGTCCGCGGCGCGAGACGGCGCGAGCGAGCAGCAGGTTGGCGACATTGGCGCAGGCGATGAGCAGTACGAGGCCGCAGACCGCCAGAAGGATTTGCAGACTGCGGCTATAGCCTTCCTTCATGGTGGCGACACCGGCGCCCGCCGGGACGACATTGATGAACTGTTTAGGAAGATTGCGGACGATGTCCTCCATCCAATTGGCAGGATAGCCGGAGTCATAGTGCAGCCATTGCCGCAAGACATCCGTGAGATGCGCAGACATTCCCGCCGTTGAGGCGCCGGGGCGCAAGCGGCCAATCATGCGGAGCCAAGCGGGAGGCGACTGATGCAGCCGGCTACTGTCGCCGTCAATCATCACTTCCTGGTGCAGGGGGATCCAAATGTCGGGGGGATCAGGGCGGAGGGTTTCGCCGAAAAAGCCCGGCGGCGCGATGCCGATGACGGTGAAGGCATGACCCTCGATTTCAAAGGTCGAGCCGAGAACCGACGGGTCGGAGCCGTAGTCCATTTGCCAGGCATGATGGCTGAGGACAGCGACGGGAGGGGAGGCCTCGGTGTCGTCTTGCGGTGTAAATAGGCGTCCACCAAAGGTGCGAACGCCGAGCGTTGAGAAATAACTGCCGGTGACATATTCGGCGCGCAGAGGCCGGGCAGTGGTTTCCGCGCCCTCGCGACGTACGCTCATGCGCGAACCGGCGGCTTGGAAGGCAGCGACGTCTTCGAATTCCGGTGTCTGGGACTTGAGGCGTTCGTACAGAGGAAACGAATACATTCCCCAGCGATCTTGCGGGCCGCTTTCCACGCAGCAATCGTTGCCGTCGCCGACGCGATAGAGCGTTGCAGGGTCGGAAACGGGCAAGGAGCGGAGCATCACGGCGTGAATCAGGGTGAAGATTGCAGTGGTGCCGCCGATGCCCAGCGCCAGAGTGAGTACGGCCGAAGCCGCGAAGACCGGCGACAGGCGAAACTGGCGCAGCGCATAGCGAAGATTGAAGAGCAAGTTTTGGATGGCAGCCCCTCTAAGATGTATACGGAGTTGAGCCTCTGCTTGTTCAGTCAGCAGTGTGTTTAGACGCTGGAGCAGACGTTTGGTGAGGACGCATTCGTGAAAAGGTTTTGAAAGAGGTCCCCCAATCGACTAAAGGGCGCAGATCGCAACGAGCGCGCAAGAGGCTTACTGGACGAGCGCGTCAAAATGTGAAAGGCCGCTCGATTCCTTCATATTCATTTCATCTTCGAGTCACATTCCGCTAACGGCGGACAGGCATTACGGCCGCGGTTTTCTTTACAGGGCGATGGCGATGAACCGACTGGATGGGACGGCGTTTGGCCGCAGAGGCAATTTTGTGCCCGGCTCGATGGTGGGGCAAGGTCGAACCGGCTCGGTGGCAATCACGGTTGAAACACGATGCGCGTCCCCTGATCCGGGGAATTCCACAGCGCTTCGATTTCTCGCAAAGGAGCAGCCTGGGTCCGTATTTGGAATGGCGAACGAGCGGCTTCTTGGAGGAACGCGGCGGCGGACTCGAAAATTTTGCCGATGGAAACGCTGCCGAAGCCGCTGCCGAGCAGCTCGATGCCGGTGCTGCGCAGAACGGATGCGGGAAGAGAGACTGCCGGAGCGGCACTCGCGCCGATTTGGATGTAGCGAATGCGCGCTGAAGCGCGGCGCAGACCTTTGGCGGAAACAGCTTCAAAAACTCGCTCGGCGGGCTCGCCCCAGGTGTAATCGAGGATGATGTCGATGTTCGATTTAGACCATTCCTGGCGCAGCGCAGAGACGACAGATTCGCGATTCTGGCCGAGGGAAATGAGAGCATCGGCGCCGAGACGCTTGGCTTCCTCGAGGGCTTGCGGATTGCGTCCCGCAGCGACGATTCGTCCGGCGCCGAGACGCTTGGCTACCTGAACCGCCAGTTGCCCTGCGACGCCGGTGGCGCCGAGGATCAGGATATTTTCTCCGGCGACGAATTGCGCGCGGAATTCGAGCGCGGCCCAGGACGACATGCCGGGGTTCATCATGGCGGCGACGGTGACGTCGTCGAGCGCGTCTGGAATGGGAAGACAGAAGGAGCTTTCCGTGGCGCAATATTCGGCGAAGCTGCCAAACGGGCTGCGCGAAACGCCGAAATAAACACGTTTGCCGTCTTTGAGGCGGCCCACGCCGTCGACGCCGGGAATGAGCGGCAACGCTCCGGTGCTGCCGTAATGAACTCCACTGGCGAGCGATTTTACGACGCGGTGAAGTCCCGCGGCGCAAACGGATACGATGACTTCGTTTGACGCGGCGATTGGATCCGAAAATGAGGTGTAGCGAGGCGGAGCGTTAAAGGCATGAACGACAGCAGCATTCATAGGCGTCTTTCCTTAATAGCGTCAACTTAACTTACCACCGTACTGACATTTTGAGGGCGTTGTCCAGCCCACCGATTTCTTGGTAGTGGGTCAGTTTGAATTTTGACTCTTTGTGTCACGAGCAAGAAAATTCAAACTGACCCAGCACAGATTTCTTGTTCAGTTTTGCTGAAAGACACGCTGGTCAACTTTGCGAAGTAATGGTGAAGACGATCTGTATTTATTGGCGAGCGCCCAGGAGCCTCCCCACAGGGCGATGGCGATGAACAAACTGGACCACTCGTCAGGACTGTGCGGGCCTTTCCCACCGTAGAGCCCCAAAACTGTTCTGGGGAGATGAAGCGTGAAGACCCAAATTGCGTACATCAGGCCGAGGCAAGCGGCGCCCCAGCGAATCAGCAAGCCGGTGGCAATGCTCAAGCCGGCGGCGATGAATCCCGCGCCGAAGAAGGCGATCCAGAAGACGTGCCACGGAATCCACGACGGTATCAGCGTCCCGATGGGCGCGAGAGCGAGGAAGTGGTCGACTCCAAACACGATGAGAGACAGAGCAAGCAGGCAGCGGCTTGCGCGAACAAGCCAGCTCGGTGTCTCGCGCTGGCTCGGCAAGAGCCAAGCGAGTGTCGCAATGGCGAGAGGTTCAAACACAACTGTGCGCAAGGACATACTGCCCGGGATCGCTGCATATTTCGGCGCGTCGAGGATCACTGCGCCGAGAAACATCAAATTGCCCACCACCATCGCGGATGTGCGCAGTGTGGGTTTGAATAGAAGACCAATGCCGCAGATTGCCAGGACTGCGCCGAACAGATAGGCCAGCCAGGGGATCGCGGGCAGGAAGGGAAGAACCGGGATGGCTTTGAAGCGAGGATTGGATGGCAGCGGGTATAGGAAAACGACGCGCTGCGCGCACAGCAGGGTCTCGATACCCAGACCGATGATGGCCAGCGAGAACACCGGGCGGCCGAGGCTGAGCAGAGCGTCCGTGGCGCGTTCGAGAGGGGTTCTTTCGATTGCCGCTATTTCAGTCATTGCGCGGGACTGGATTGCGCTTCGGCAGCGTTGGGGGAGCGCTTTTGACTGAGATAATCGGCGACAATCCACGCTGCTCCGGCGATCGCCAGATTCTCCAAGTTCTCGGACCAATTGAATCGATTATGCACATTTCCAAAACACACGGGCAGCCATATCAGCACGCCGAAGGCGATGAGCATCGCGGTAGTCAACTGAGAAGCGAGAAGAGCTGCACGTCCAGAGAGCAGGGCAACGGCGGCGAGAAAAAAAGCAATCGTGGTAGCCACGGCCCAGAAGTTTTGCCCGAGAGGGATCCATTTCGGGACAAGCTCCGCGGTATGGGCGAAAAACTCGATTTGTTCCAACGCGAAGGAAACCAGGCAGATGGCGAAGGAGATGTACGCGAACTGAGCCAACTTCGATGTCCGCTGGGAACCGTTGCGCGCAAACATGGCGTAGACGATCAGCGCGCCCGCCGCCTTGGAAAATGGGTAGAAGAATGCGCCCCAGTTCGCATAGACCTTCGGGCCGGCCACGATGCCCGGTATCCAAGACAGAGCGAAGAGCGAGAAGAGGATGCCCAGGGCGATCGCTCCGGCACGCGCGGTTTTGGGCCATTGAATCGCCAAGCCGGCCAGAATTTCGAGAGACGCGGCAAGGTACATGAGAATCGCGCGGTGCGGAGCGCTTCCAAGCGACTGTGCCTGTTGCAACACGTAGAAGGCGTGCCAAGCAAAGGTGAAGACGCCAAAAATGATGGCGGCCAGTCCAAGCACGTGACGTCCGAGACGGAATCTCATCGTAGCCTAGGATGAATAATAGCGTACGGACAGGGCAATAGGCAGACCTACGCAGAACAAGTGCTCGACGAATTCCGCAGCGGCGTAAGCCAGCGGAGTGTGTCCGTGCGGCGCGGCAGAGAGCGGCAAGACGACCAGATGCATGAAGAAATAGACCGCAGCGCCGTACAGGATGCCGCAGGGGACGGCGCGGTGCACGAGAAACGTGAACTTGCGGCTGGCGAGATAATAGACGGTTGCAGCGCCCAGCGCGATAGTGAAATGCAGTACAACTCCCAACACGGCGCTCGCGGCGCCGTCCTGGAACGATTTCCGGCCGAGCACGCCACTCGCAATCACCTGCGGGATGAGAATCGGATGATGCGGGCTGTAGACGACGATCGCGTAGATCAAATCAAGCATGCCGACAATCAGGCCGGCGACACCAATGGCCAGAAAAGCTCGCGGATGCTCGAGCGATGACGTTGCGAAAACGCTGTTTGCAGAATGTGCCATGATAGGCGTCCTTTCTCCGTTCTGATGGTCCGGCCGATATACGGCGATTCGCGGCCCAGGCTTATTGCCGGTAGCGAGCCGGTTTGAATTTTGACTCTTTGTGTCACGATCAAGAAAATTCAAACTGACCCAGTACCTTATTTCGCAAGCGCTTGACGATTGGCTTTAGCCCAGGCGCTATCTTTGGGGACGGCCTTCATGGGCGGCCCACCCTCGGTGCCGCAGGAGCATGGACCTTCCGTTTTAGCCTCGGTCATGCAGGAGCAGGATTTCGTTTTCAGGCAGGCGCACACGTAGACGACCTTGCCGGTGATTTGTGTGTCGCTGGCGGGCGGGTTTTGCGGTTGATTCTGAGGCTGATTCTGTTTGCCGCCGCTCGTGGGAATCAAGGTCAGCGAGAACAGCAGGGCAAGCAGGGTGGGGGCTGCTTTCATTTTCGCTCTTGTCTTGGTTCTTGTGTTCGTTCGCATCATTGTCCTCATGGTTGTCCTTAAAACGCGCCAAAGTTGAATTCGGCGTCAGGCGAGGGAAACGTGTGCGGCTCGCCTGCGCACTCCGCTAAGTGAGAGGGGAGAGTGATACCGAAAATGGCTGTGCGCAATATCCACTTGACCAGCTTTTCGTATAGCCATTATGATTTTCACGACATGAAGAAAGTGCCTTCGGGGATTTCCCCAGTCATCGCGATCAACAAAGAGGTTCCGAAGTCGCTGTACAGGCAGGTGTATGACGGCTATCGCAAAGCGATTGTGGATGGCAATTTGCGCGCGGGACAGCGAGTTCCGTCCACACGAGTGCTGGCGCTGGAGCTGGGAATCTCCCGCATTCCTGTTCTGAGCGCGTACGCTCAACTCTTGGCGGAAGGATACTTCGAAGGGCGCGTTGGTTCGGGGACGATTGTGTCCCGGTCCCTGCCAAACCGGGTTACCGCGCTTCAACCCGCGAGCGCTCCGTCGACGAGAGTCGGGCCCGGGCGGCGACGGCTTTCGAAACGCTGTTCGATTCTCCCGAGCGCGGAAGACTTTTACCGCCGGCGTGACTTGGGGCCGTTTGGCGTCAGTCAAATTGCTTTCGAGCATTTTCCGCTGCAGGTTTGGAACAGCTTGGTGACGCGACACTCCCGAAGCATGCACGCCAGATCGCTTGATTACGGGGACCCGATGGGAGCAAAGGACCTCCGAGAAGCGATCGCCGCGCATCTGCGAACGGCGCGCGGGGTACGCTGTGAAGCGCAGCAGATTATGATCGTCAGCGGCTCTCAACAGGGGCTAGAGATATCGGCGCGCGTGCTCCTTGATCCGGGAAATCGAGTTTGGATGGAAGAACCAGGCTACAGCTTTGCGCGAAGCGTGTTTGCGTTTACAGGCTGCCGCGTTGTGCCGGTTCCGGTGGATGCGGAGGGGCTGAACGTTGCCGCCGGCATGAAAAAATGCCGCGACGCGCGGGCCGCCTTGGTGACGCCTTCTCACCAGTATCCGCTGGGGGTCACGATGAGCGCCTCGCGACGGCTTCAATTGCTGGATTGGGCGGAACGCTACGGGTCGTGGATTATCGAGGATGATTATGACAGCGAGTACCGCTATGAAAGCATGCCGGTCACTTCCTTGCAGGGACTCGACCGCAATTCTCGAGTGGTCTACATCGGCACATTTAGCAAGGTGCTGTTTCCTGCTTTGAGGCTGGGCTACATCGTCGTTCCCGCGGATCTTATCGAGCGCTTTCTGGCCGTCCGGTTTGCCATGGACATCAGCCCGCCAATCTTTCATCAGGCGGTGCTCGCGGATTTCATTCGCGAAGGCCATTTTTCACGGCATATCCGAAGGATGCGTTTGCTGTATGCGGAACGCCGGAGTGCTTTGATCGAGAACATTCGAAACGAACTGGGATCCGTCGCGGAGATAGCCGGGGAGCAGGCGGGCATGCATCTTTCCTTGATATTGAAAGGGATTTCCGATCGTGAGGTCGCCGGCCGCGCCGCCCGCCAGAACCTGTGTTTGGTTCCGCTCTCGCCTTTCTATGTGGGTAACGCGCCGCAGCAGGGATTCATTTTGGGGTTCGGCAGCACTGCCGTGGAAGAAATTCCGGACGCCGTGCGCAAATTGCGAGCGCTTCTGGATTCGAAGCGAAAACCACAGTGATCGCGCATCGTCTGCGAGAATATATTGCAGAGACAGAATTGCGGAGGTCGCGGGCTTTAGGAGCGGCCGAGGTGGACGGAGCCGAAGCCGGTCTCGAGTTCGACGGGCGAGCCGCCTTTGCCGAGCTGGCCGCGCAGGGAAGAATGGCTCGAGGTCTCGGTGACGCTGAGCGGGACATCGGTCGAGACGTGTCCCATGCCCGTTTGCGCATCAATATCGGCGTTCAAATCCGACGGCACGCGCAGAGACACATCTCCGAAACCGGATTCGAGGCGCCAATCGCTGTGAATTTGTGAGCCTGAATCTGCCTCGACGCGGACGCTTCCGAATCCACTCTTCAGTTCCAGCGAATCAAAGCGGCCGTCGGCGGTGACGTCGCCGAATCCGGTTTCGCCGTGAAGCTGGCCGGTGAATTCGGGGAAGTGAATGCCACCAAAGCCGGTATCGACGCGCGCCTGCACCTGGAGATTTTCGCCGCGAATATCGCCGAAGCCGGTATGCAAATCCAAACGCGAGCCGGAGGGCACTTCGAGATCGATCTCGACTTTTGGCGAATGCCAGTGGAACCATCCGCCGCCGTGATTTTCGGGAGTGCGGACGCGAATTTCGACGTGATTGCCGTCCTGTGAGCCGGTAACTTCGACGTCGGATGGAATACTCCAGTACGTGGTAGTGACGTTGGCGCGAATGGAGTTTGCAGCGCCATGGACAATATGCAGAGTGCCGTAATCGGCATCGACGCGCAGATCCGCTGAAGAGCCGGAGACGTTCCAGGTCTTGGTCCACGTGCCGTCGGCGGCGAAGAGTGAAGGCGCCGCGCTGCAAGTGCCGAGCAAACAAACGAAGACGAAAACCGTCGCTGTCTTTCGCATCAGGATCCTCCCACTCCGACAGAGGGAAAAGCAGATTCCTCGTCGTCCCGACCAAAAGCGTCGGGACTCGCTCGGAATGACATGCTGTTTCTTTTCATCATCACGTTACATTTTC
Source organism: Candidatus Acidiferrales bacterium (assembly GCA_049787175.1). GTDB lineage: Bacteria > Acidobacteriota > Terriglobia > Acidiferrales > UBA7541 > DAHUXN01. The sequence continues at coordinate 34,565 of JBAQYT010000032.1, forward strand.
GAGATGTGAATCGAGCCGTCGCCGGTATGAACCAAAAGCGGCGGGCCGCCGGCGCCGATTTTGCCGTGAATGGTGGTGCCGGAAATAATGCCGGAGGTGGTTACGGGAAAATCGAGCGTGATGTGTCCGTCTCCGGTGTGGGCGTCGAGATCGGCATTGAGGCCATCGGGCAGGCGGAGGGTGACGCTGCCGTCGCCGGAGCGCACGGACCAATCGTTGGCGATTTTCGAGCCGGAGGACACTTCGGCGTTCACGCTGCCGTCGCCGGATTCGAGAGCGAGTGTATCGAACCTGCCGGTGATGTCGATTCTGCCGTCGCCAGAATCGGCGCGCAGTTCGCCGTCAAAACCGGTTCCCTGAATGTGTCCGTCGCCGGAATGCAGGCGCACCTGTCCGGTCAATCCATTGGCCTCGATATTTCCGTCGCCGGTGGAAATGCGCAACTGGCCGTGAAATGCCTGTGAAGTGACGCCGCCGTCGCCGGTGGAGATATCGAAATCGGCTTCGCGCGGGACGTTAAGCTCGATGCGCACGGAGCGATTGTTCCAGCCGAAAGAAAAATGGAAAGAGGGGACGTGAACCTCAAGGTCGACTTCGTTGCCGGTCTGGCTCTCGGTGATGCGCACGCCGCGATCGCCAATGGGCCAGCCGTTCGTGGTGACATGCGCGTCGATTTGGTTGCCGCTCGAGGCGTAAAGGTCGACATGGCCGTCATTGGTGATGACGCGAAGATTGGGGCGGCCGGTGAGCTT
>JBAQYT010000037.1:0-14662 GCA_049787175.1 Candidatus Acidiferrales bacterium
CGAGAATCTGGCGTGCATAGGAGACGGCTTCATCGGGCTTGGTGAATTTTCCCGGCGCGAAGTTGATCCTCATCGTGAGCAAATGATCGGAGCGGTAACCGAGGTTGACGTTGCGCAGACGCGCGAAACTGCGCAGCGCGAGCGTTGCGCCAATCACCAGCAAGAGCGCCAGCGCAACTTCGCCGACAACAAGCAACTGTCTCAAGAAATTATGCCGCGCACTGGACGCGCCGGCCTGCGCCCCCGCGCCGCCTTCCTTGATTACCGCATTCAATTCCTGGCGCGATGCGAGGACCGCCGGCGCGAGGCCGAACAAAATTCCCGCAAAAACGGAAGCGCCGAGCGTGAACCAGAGAACCGCTTGATCGATACTCAAGTCCTTCACGCGAGGAGTATCCGGAGGCAGCAGGCTCCGCAGCCCTTGTATGCCCCAGGTCGCGAAAAGAAGTCCGCAGGCGCCGCCAACGAGCGCGATGAGCAAGCTTTCCACGAGCAACTGGCGGATCAACCTTCCGCGCGTTGCGCCCAGCGCCGAACGAATGGCCAGTTCGCGACGCCGCGTCCAGCCGCGCGACAGAAATAAGTTTCCGACATTGGCGCAGGCAATCAGCAGCACGAAGCCGACGGCTCCGAGCAAAATCAGCAGCGGCAGACGCGCATCACCGGCCATATCGGACTGGAGCGCGCGGGCGCGGAAGTCCCATGCCTTGTCCGTGTCCGGATAGGTTTTCGCGAGGCGCGCGGCAATGGCGCCGAGCTCGGCCTGGGCCTGCTTCAGGGTGCGGCCGGGCAGGAGGCGGGCAACAGCGGTGGTCCCGTGAGCGCCGCGCGCGGCGAGTTCGTCCTTTGTCGGCGCGAAAGGCGTCCAGAGTTTTTCGCCGGTCGCAAAGTCCAGATGCTGCTGCCGAGGCATTACGCCGACAATCGTGTAGGGATTGCCGTCCAGCATGATGCTTTTCCCGACAGCGCGCACATCAGCGCCGAATTGCGTTTGCCAAAACTGGTAACTTAGGATCACTTCGCGGTTCTGGCCCGGCTGCATTTCCGCGGCGGTAAAAATTCTTCCGTAAAGAGGTTTCATGCCCAGGAGCGGGAAAAACTCAGCGGAAACTTTCCCAGCGTCGAGCTGCTGCGGCGCGCCGCTGCCGGTCAGCGTCATGCTGGAGTAGCTATAAGGCGCGACGCCCGAAAAAACGGTGTTCTGTGCGCGGATATCCTCGATATCCGGCAGCGACATCCCCAGGTTGGGAAAATCAAACATGGAACTGTGGCCCCAAAGGTCGACGAGCTGCGCAGAATCGTGAAACGGCAAGGGCCGAAGCAGGGATGTGTTGACGACGGAGAAAATGGCGGTGTTCGCGCCGATGCCCAGCGCCAGCGTCAGAACAGCGATGGCGGTAAACGCCGGGGCCTTCGCGAGGGTGCGAATCGCGAAGCGAATGTCCTGCCAGAGCGTGTTCATGCAGGCCCTCCAGCCTACCGTGACCTGGAACTTTCTAAGCGACAAGCCGCGGAATTAGAACTCGACGCAAATGATCGAAAAATAAAGTCCGGCAGGCGGTTCTCATCGACAATCATTTCCCCCTCATGAAGCCGGCGGCTTCTACTCATAGCGCAGGGCAATCATCGGGTCGACGCGTGTGGCGCGGCGCGCAGGAATGTAACACGCGAGCATCGCGACGAGCAGCAGCAGAATGGCCGCGCCGATAAACGACAGCGGGTCTGCCGCGCTGACGCCGTAGAGCACGCTGTGCATGGCACGCATCAGCACGAGACCCGCGACGATTCCGACTGCCGCGCCCGCGAGAGCCAACTTCGCTCCCTGCGTGAGAACCATTCGCAACACGTCGATGGGACGCGCGCCCAGCGCCATGCGAATGCCGAATTCATTGGTGCGCTCCGTGACACTGTAACTGATGAGCCCGTACAAGCCGACAGCCGCGAGCAAAATCGCCAGCCCCGCGAATACCGCCAGCAAATTCGTGGCGAAGCGCTGCGGCCCGAGCGATTCCGCGATGCGCGCGTCCATCGTTTTTTCGTCTGAAACAGGCTGATTCGCGTCCACATCGCGCACGGCCTGGCGAATGGCCGCGCCGGCTGCAGCGGCGTTGCCGTTTGTTTTCGCGATCAAAAAGTCGGACGGCGCTACGTTCTGATCGATCGGAAAATAATAAGCGCCCTTATTCGAATCCATGGAAATGGACGCCGAGGATTCTTCTCCCGCGAGCTGATCGAAGCGAATATGACCGACAACTCCAACGATCGTCGCCCACGGACCGCTTGACCCGTTGCGGATTTTCTGTCCGATGGGGTCCTGATTGGGCCAATATTGACGCGCTAAATTCTGATCGATAACAGCCACGAGCTGCGAGCCCTGCCGGTCGTCGTCGGTGAAAATGCGGCCCTTCACGAGGGGGATGCCGAGCGCCGTGAAATAGCCCGGTGTCACCTGGCGAATCGCTCCGTGCGGACCGGGATCGCCCGGACTCATCGGGCGGCCTTCAATGACGAAGGAGGCGGTTCCGTCCTCTCCGGCGAAGGGCAAGGGTGAACCTGCTCCGGCCGCGGTTATGCCGGGCGCATGCGAGAGCCTGTCGAGAACAGTGTGGAAAAAGGCGCGCTGCTTTTCCGGCGTGCCATATTGCGATTGCGGCAGAGAGAGAGACGCGGTCATTACGCCGCCGGGTTGGAAGCCGGGATTGACGTCGCCCAGCCGCGACAAACTCTTCAGCAGCAGCGCGGTGCCCGAGAGCAGCACCAGTCCCAGCGCCAATTCGCCTGCCACCAGCAGCGCGCGAAGCCGCTGACGCCCGCGGCTGCCGGCCGAGGAGCGCCCCGATTCGCGCAGCGCGCCATACGGATCGACCTGCGACATGTGCCATGCCGGAATGATTCCGAAAATCAGCACCGCGACGATTCCGGCAATCACAGTGAACCCCAGCACGTATCCGTCGAGGGAAAAAGTAAGCCCGGTGGCCATTTCCTGCGGCGCGGCAAAGAGCAGAGCCTTGAGGCCGATTTCCGCGACAACCAGTCCCGCTAATATTCCCAGCACGCCGAGCGCGAGATTTTCTCCAAGAGCTTGCGTCATCAGCCGCATCCGCGAAGCGCCGAGCGCCGCGCGCACGGCCAATTCCTTCGAGCGGCCTGCCGCCTTCGCCAGCAAAAGTCCCGCGATGTTCGCGCACGCAATGAGAAGGACAAAGGCGACCGCGCCGGTAAGAATCAAGATGGGAGTTTGCAGGTCGCCAAAAACATAATCCGTCAGCGGCATCAGGAACATGCTCCACTGCCCCGTTTTCGCGTAGCTTGTGGCCGGATTGTCTATCACACGCTTCGTCAGGATGCCCATGTAAGCGTTCGCCTGCGCAAAGGAAACGTTGGGCTGCAAACGCGCCACGGACAGATAATTCTCGTTGAAGGTATTTTCGATGGCGAAATCCGTGGGCGCCAAGCCGAGCGGCGCCCACAGATCTGTATCGGGAGTCGGCCAGTGAAAGTTCCGGCCCATCACGCCGACAATGCGATAGGACTGCTGGTTTAGTTGGATCGTGCGCCCGATGGCGTTCGCGTCGCCGCCGAACCAGCGCTGCCACGCGCCGTAGGAGAGCACCACTTCGTGATTCGCGTTGGGCTGGTCCTCGTCCGCGGTGAACGCGCGGCCGAGAATCGGCTTGGCTCCGAACACGTCAAACCATTGCCAGGAAACCATGGCGCCATCGAGTTTCTGCGGCCATTCGCCCGCCGTGTAGTTGAAATCGCCGGTGGTTGCCATCGCCGACGCGGCAAATACCTGCCTGCTATCGCGCATCTGCGCAAAGTCGGGCGCGGAGACGACGATATTTTTCAGGCCGAGCTTCTCGTAACTGGCGCGCTGCACCACCACTTTTTCCGGCTGCGCGACTCCCGCCGGATGCAAAAACAGCGTGTTAACCACGGAAAAAATCGCGCTGTTCGCGCCGATGCCAAGGGCCAGAGTCAGAATGGCGATCGCGGCGAATCCCGGGGACCTCTTCAACGCGCGGAGCCCGAAGCGAATATCTTGGATCAGCGTTTTCACGTTACCTCCAACCGGCCAGCGGTGGTTGCGTCATTCGACTGCACGCACGTACTGCACTGAGCGTGAGCGCACGCACATTAGCTTCCGAAGTGGCCCAGGCCAAGCGTAACAGAATCAGCAGATTACACAACGGCCACGGCGCGGATGAACGATGCGCTGCCCGCTTGCGGGAGCGTGCTGCGCGTAAGCGGACACTATTGTGGAGGCTGGAAGGCCGCCCCTACGAAATCGAAGGCCAGACAAACCACGGGTTACTCGTAGCGCAGCGCCACCATGGGGTCGGTACGCATGGCGCGCCGCGCGGGAATGTAGCAAGCCGCAAGGGCCACGCCCAAGAGCACAATCGCCACCAGCACAAAGGTCAGCGGATCGGACGCCTGGACGCCGTAAAGAAGCGCGCGCATGAATTGCGTCAACCCTAGCCCGGCGGCGATGCCGACGCCAACTCCGATGACCGCAAGGCGAAATCCCTGCCCGAGCACCAACCGCAGCAAGTCACCCTGCTGCGCGCCGAGTGCGATACGAATGCCCATTTCGCGCGTGCGCTGCGAAACGGAATACGAAATCAGGCCATACAAACCCACCAAAGCGAGAATCAGCGCCAGCAAGGAAAAACTACCAATCAGATACGAGGGATAGCGGCGCAGAAACACAGATGGCGACTGGCCGATGATCTGTTCCATGGTCAATGGCTGAATGGGGAACAATTGCGGATCGCTTTGATGCAAAGCGTCACGGACTTGGCCGAGGGCAGTGACGGGATTCCCTGCCGTGCGCACGACGTAATTGATGTAGGAATTCGTGTCCTGCGCGAACGGTAGAAAGAGCGCGGGAGCTTCCGGGCTGTCCAGGTCCGCATCAGCAATGTTGCCGACCACGCCGACGATCTCGCGATACGGCTGCGTGGCCGAGAGGGTGAATTTGAAGCGCTTGCCGATGGCATTCTCGCCGTGCAAATACTGTTTCACCCAGGCTTGATTGACGATGGCGTGCTTTGGCGCGGACGGAGAATCGGCGGCGTCATTGAAAAAGCGGCCAGCGATGAGCGGAATTTTCATCGTAGAAAAATATTCCGCGGAAACGTCGCGAATGTCGGATTCATACTCGTGGCCCGCGGGCATGGGCTGGCCTTCGATGAGAAAGCGAACCGTGTTTCCGCCTCCGGTGAGCGGAACGATGCTGGTGTTGCCGATATTGACGATGCCGGGCGCGCCGCGCAGACGATCCGTGAACGCTTTGTCGAAGCGAATCGCGTCCGGATCTTTCGGATAGGAGGCGTCCGGAAGATTTACCGCGAATGTAAGCAAGTTTTGCGTGTCGAAACCCGGATTGCGCCGGAGCAGCGCGCCAAGGCTTTTAACCATCAGCCCGGCGCTCACCAGCAGCACCAGCGAAAACGCAATTTCCGTGACTACCAGGGCGTCACGCAAACGCGTGCGAACGCCGCCCGCCGAGGTGCGTGTTTCTTCCTTGAGCGCGTCGCCGATTTTTTCCTGCGACACTTGCCACGCAGGAGCGAGGCCAAAGACAACTCCCGTGAGCACCGCGATGCCGCAGAGGAAGGCAAGAATCGCGGCGTTCGGCTGGGTGTCGCGCAGGAAAGGCATGTTGTCGAGCAATTGCTTGGGAATCGCTGCCACCAGCACATGCGTGCCCCATTGCGCGGCGAAAAATCCGAGCGCGCCGCCGGCCAGCGAGAGCATCAGGCTTTCCGTAAGCATTTGCGAGACGAGTCTGCCGCGGCTTGCGCCCAGCGCGACGCGAATGGCGAATTCCCTTCGGCGTCCCGCGGCGCGAACCATCAGCAGATTGGCCACGTTGGCGCACGCGATCAGCAGAACGAATCCCACCGCGCCGAAAAGGATCAGCAGAAGCGGCTGTACTTGCCCGATGATGCGCTCGCGCAGCGGAATCATGAGCACTTGAATCGCGGCGTTCTGCTGCGGATATGCGGCGTCAAGACGCGCGGTGATGGCATTCATTTCCGCGCGCGCTTGCGCGGGCGTGACGCCGGGCGCGAGGCGTCCGATCACCGGCATCCAGCGCAGGCTACGGCGGCCGGCCATATCCGGACCAAGATGCAGCGGAACCCAGATTTGCGCGTCGCCCTGGGGTGCGAATTCGAATTCGCGCGGCAGCACGCCGATGATGGCCACACTGCTCGAATCCAGTTGCAAGGTGCGTCCGACCACGCGCGGATCACCGCCAAACTGCGTTCGCCAGAAATTGTAGGTGAGCAGCGCGACCTTGGGACCGGCCGCCGCGTTGCCCGAGGAAATGACTTCATCGCCGGCGGCAAAATCGCGCCCGAGGATGGGCTTCACGCCGAGCGTGGAGAAAAAATTCGTGGTCGCTTCCGCGCCAGCGAGAAGTGACGGCTCACCCGCGCCATGCAGCACGAAGGCATCACCGGTGAATCCCGCCAGGGACGAGAAGGCTTTGGACTGGCGCTGCCAATCCAGATAGTCGGGGTAGGCGCTGTCCCAATACTTGTCTCCCGAGTCGCGCACTTCACTGAGGGTGATCAGGCGATTCGGTTGCGTATAGGGCAACTGGCGCAGCAGCGCGGCGTACACCACGGAGAAAATCGAGGTGTTCGCGCCAATGCCCAGCGCGAGCGTCAAAATCGCAATCAACGTGAACGCCGGCGACTTCGCCAGTATCCGCCCCGCATAACGTATGTCCTGGAGTAGCGTGTTCATTTTCCCTCCTGCATTGGCGTCACACTCGCGCGGCACACCTGTACGCGCACCTATTCAGAACAAACACCCGCAGATTATATTCCGAACGGGTATCAAAGTTAACGCGCGATGAATCAGAGCATTACACAGTCGCGGCAAGCAACACGGCGCGGAGGGCTGCCCGCTTGCGGGAGTTGCATGCGCGTAAGCGGACAGTGTTCGCCGCAGGCGTGGACAGGAGCCATTCCACCCGACGCGCCGCCAGTGCGCCACTCGGTTACCATGCCTGGAGGCGGCACATCTTTTTTAATTTTCGGCGTTTTATCCTTCATCTACTGTTGAGCGCCCCCCGTTTCCGGCGGCCCGCAACTGGGTCGGCAGATAACGGATAAAAGACTGCTATATTAGCAATGGATCTGCCTTGCGGAAGCTTGCGATGCCTCAGAACAAAGCTGTCGAATGGGGAGCGCCCCCCAACGGCTCGTCGCGTTTCAGGCAACTGACGCAGCACGCCTGGCAGACGGCCGGCCTGCGCTACTGGTTCCCTCACGTCCCGCTCTCCTTGGCGCTGGCCTTTTCGGGACTTGCGCTTCTCTGGATTGTTTATACGCTGCAGCAAAGCGTGCTGCTCGCGGACTTTCCAAAGCACATTCTGGATTTCCGCCCCTCAAGCATGCCGTTTGTCCTGATTGGCGTGGCCATGCTGATCATGTCCGTGGGGCTGTTATTCCGATCGCGGTTCGCCTGGATGATTGCCATTCTGCTTACGGCGTCCACGGTGCTGAGCGCGGCCATCGTGGGCCATGGGCGCCACCATGAGCTGATTTACTATCATGGAATTCTGCTCATCGCGCTGCTGCTCACCTATCGCTGGTTTGATCGCAGCAGCCTGGCGGCAGGAACGCTGTTTGCCCTGACCAGCATGCTGCTGCTCCTGATTTACGCGGTTTTCGGGAGCCTCTATCTCGGCAAGCAATTTTCGCCGCCCATCAAGGACTTGATGACGGCTTTCTACTATTCCGTGGTCACGATGGCGACGGTGGGATATGGGGATATTGTCCCTAAGGGGACCGAAGCAAGGCTCTTCGCGGCTTCGGTAATCATCCTGGGCCTCGCGGTGTTCGCGACTTCCGTCACCGCCATCGCGACGCCGATGATTGCGCGTTTGACAACGCGGAAGGAGAAACGGATGAAACACACCGGGCACTTCATTGTGATTGGCGCTACGCCTCTCGCCTATAACACCTATCGCGAATTCAAGAAACGCCACCAGGACGTCGTTTTTATTTTGCCGCGAGACCCGGAATCGGGCGAAGTCGATCCTGCCGACCTGATCGTCGGCGACGCCAATAGCCTGGAAATTCTGCGCAAGGCAAACGCCGACAAGGCTCAGGCGGTTTTGGCCATGCGCGTCGACGACTCCGACAACGCCTTCATCGTGCTGGCCGTCAAGGAACTGAAAGGATCGGCCAAGACGGTGGTGGCCATCAACGACAGCAAGCACATGGAGCGCATCAAGTTGGTGCAGCCGGATATGATCATCGCGCCAGAGGTGCTCGGCGGCGAGTTGTTGGCGATGATGCTGAGCGGCGAGCCCATCACCGGCGATTTCCTGATGCAACGATTCCTGCACTTTGACCGAACGCCCTCTGACCGCGAGTCGTGAGCTTCGTTTGTTTTTTCCGCCGAGCAGTACTCGAAGCCGTTCGCCCGCTTGCGCGGTATTGACGCATTCCACAGGCAATTGTAGAGTCCTCGCCATGACGGCGCACCATCGAGGAGTCCGATGACGCATACACACTTTTGGCAACGGTACGGTCGCGGGGCAAAAGTCGCCGCGCTGCTCGCGGGTGCATTGCTGGCTCTTCCCGTGCGCGGAACTTCGCGCGCGGCGGACAGACACGGCGTGGGCGCCGACAGCCAGCAGAAGCACACTGGGTTAGCGTCGAAAATGTCCAAGGACAAAATGGCGCTGCAGGAGAGCGCTGCCACCGGGCCCGTCACCGCGCCGCCCGCTGCGCCTGCGGAGTTGACCACCGCGGACCTCAGCGCGTTTTTTGACGGAATGGTGCCGCTGCAAATCGAGCGCGACGACATTGCCGGCGCGGTGATCGCCGTGGTGAAGGACGGCAAAGTGATTTTTGCCAAGGGCTACGGCTATGCGGACTTGAAAAACAAGAAGCCGGTATCGGCGGATGACACGCTGTTTCGCGTAGGCTCGATCTCGAAACTCTTCACCTGGACGGCGGTGATGCAACTCGTGCAGGACGGCAAAATCAATCTCGACGCCAACATCGATCAATATCTCGATTTCAAGATGCCGGACACATTCAACAAACCCATCACCATGCGCGATCTGATGACGCACACGCCCGGCTTTGAGGAAGCCATCAAGGATTTGATCACTCTGGACGCCACGAAAATCCCCACCGTCGGCGATTATCTGAAAGCGCATTTGCCGAAGCAGATTTTTCCGCCGGGAACAACCGGCGCGTATTCCAATTATGGCGCAACGCTGGCGGGCTATATCGTGCAGCGCGTTTCCGGCGAGCCTTTCGACGATTACATCGAGCGCCACATCTTCCAGCCGCTGAACATGACGCACGCGAGTTTCCGCCAGCCCCTGCCGGCAAATCTTCAGCCGCTGATGTCGCAGGGTTTCCAAATGGCCTCGGGCGGCGCGAAGCCGTTCGAAATCGTGACCGCGGCCCCGGCGGGCGCGCTTTCCATTTCGGCCATGGACATCACCCATTTCATGATCGCGCATTTGCAGGAGGGAACGTACAACGGCGCCCAAATCCTGCGCCCTGAAACTGTGAAAGAGATGCATTCACGCCAATATGCGCCAGACCCCAAAGTGAATGGCATGTGCCTCGGATTTTACGAAGACTCCCGCAACGGCCATCGGGTCATCGCGCATGGCGGCGACACGATTTACTTTCACAGCGATCTGCACCTGATCCAGGATGCCAATGCGGGGATTTTTGTCTCGTACAACAGTGCCGGACGCGCGGACGTCGAGCCGCGCGGCCCGCTCTACCACCAATTCATGGACCGCTATTTTCCATACACGCCGCCGCAAACCGCGCCCGTGCCGGCCGCGAAGCAGGATGCGGAAGCCGTCAGCGGAAGCTACATTCCCAGCCGCCGGCCGCAAACCAACATTCTTTACTTGCTCGCGTTGCTGGGAGAAGCAAAAGTCTCGCCGGGCAAGGACGGCACGCTCGTCGACCCAGACCAAAAAGGAATCAGCGGCCAGCCGATCGAATGGCGCGAAGCGGAGCCGAACGTGTGGTACGACTCGGCCGATCCGCAAAACAAAATGGTGTTTGACCACGAGCCGGACGGACGATACCAGATTGCCCTCGAATTTCCCGCGGAAGTGCTGCAGCAAGTCCGTTGGTATGAGTCAAAGGGATTCGTTCAGAACAGCCTGATCGGCGTATTGGCCATCTTTGCGCTGACGCTGATCCTATGGCCCATCGCCGCGTTTGTGCGCTGGCATTATGGGAGCAAATTCGATGCGAGCGGCCGCGAGCGCCGCGCCCGCGCATGGGCGCGCGTCGAGTGCGCGCTGGGACTCGCGTTTTGGCTTGCGTTTCTCGTGACCATCACGCAGGCCGGATCGCACTTGAACATTTTGTCGGACGCGATGGACCCGTGGTTCCGCGTGATTCAAATCATCGGCTGGCTCGGCGTGTTCGGCACTTTGCTCGCGATATGGAATTTCTTCGTGTCGGTGAGCACGCCGGACCGCTGGTGGTGGGCCAAACTGCACGACACGCTGATTGTGCTCGCCTGCCTGATGAGCGTGTGGCTCATTTGGTTCACGCATCTGCTGAGCTTCAGCCTGAAGTACTGAGGCGGGCGCGTCATTCCTGCACACCTTGCACGGACGCGTGCAAACGGCGTGGTTTTAGGTCTCCCGGAGAGGGCGCTTTAGAATAAGCAGCGGCGCGCAGAAGGGATGCCGCTCCTAAGCCTTTTTTCGTCAATCACTTAAATTTGAACAGGGCCAAAAAGTACTAAGGTTCTTTCCTTAGTGCTACTTGGCGCACATGCTGGTACCGTTGCACCATTTCGCAATTCGGTCCTGGGCCTCAAATTCTAGTTGCGGATTTACAAGTGTCTACAAAGAGGCCAAACGTTCAAGTCCCGGAAAAACTGCGGCTTGCATTCAAGTCGCTGGCCTTGTTTTTTGCGCCGCCGTCTCATCGTGTGAGTTCCGCGGGAAAAGTGAACTTGCGGACATCGTGGCTGACATCGGCGCGCGACAAAGTTTATAAAGTAGCCTCCAACTTCAAACTGCGCACGAAATTCCTCCTTTCGTTCGTCGTTATTACTACCCTTCTGATGTGCTTTACGCTGCTCGTGGTGGGGCATGAAGCGCGCCAGAAAATCGACCAGCAAATCGAAGAGCAATCGAGCAGGGCCATTCTGACCTTCCAGGTGATGCAGCATCAGCATCAGATCGCCTTGGGCCACAAGGCCGAACTGCTAGCCACACTGGCCGTGATGCGCGACGGCGATCCCACAGCCATTTCCGACGCCAGCGAAGACCCATGGCAATCGGAAGATTGCAACCTGTTCCTGATGACCGACGCCAGCGGCAAAGTCGTGGCGCTGCATACCGCCGTCGGCGAGTTCCCCGCTGCCGACGCGGAGCGCCTGCTGCGGCAAATGCTGAAAAGCCATGCCACATCCGGCTGGTGGGTCAGCGGGACGCAGCTTTACCAGGTCGCGCTGCATCCGGTGGTCGCAGGGCCGGAGCAAGGCAACGCCCGCCTCGGAACGGTGGTGGTGGGCCGCGTGATTGACTCCGGCGTCGTCAACGAGCTGCACCGCATTTCGTCGAGTGAAGTCGCGTTCCGCCACGGCAGCCAGATTGTCGTCAGCACGTTTTCACCGCTGGAAGAGCACGAACTGGAAAAGAAGGCTGCTTCGGGAGCCGTCCCCGAGCAGGTGCAAATCGACGATGAAAAATACATTACCAGCTCACTCAATTTGACGGATGGTGCGGACGCTAGGCAGATGGTGAGTCTGGTGATGCTGAAGTCCTACAACGACGCTATTGCTTTCCTGGACCGCCTGGATCGCGTGCTGATCGCGCTGCTGCTCGCGGCGGTGTTGGTGGGCACGATTCTTGTGTTAGTGATTGCGGACACGTTCACGCGGCCACTTAAAGCGCTGGTGGGCGGTGTCCGCGCGCTCGAGCAGGGCGACTTCCAGTATCCCCTGCAAGCCCACGGCGGCGACGAAGTGGCCCAAGTGACGCGCGCCTTCGGACGCATGCGTGTCACGCTGCGGAACGACGAAGCCGAAAGGCACAAACTTGAAGATCAACTGCGCCGCGCGCAGCGCATGGAAGCCATGGGGCGTCTGGCCGGCGGCGTGGCCCACGATTTCAATAACCTGCTCACGGTAATCAAGGGGCACAGCGACATCCTGATGGGAAAACTGCCCGCGGGTAGCGCGCTCTGCGGCAGCAGCCAGCAAATCGCCAAGGCCGCCGACCGCGCCGCTTCGCTGACGCGGCAACTGCTGATCTTTTCCCGGCGCCAGGCCACGCTGCCGCGCGTCCTGGATCTGAACGCTGTTGTCTCGGAAATGGGCAAGTTGCTCAAGCGCCTGGTGCGGGAAGATATCAACTTCGTTTTCCGCCCGGGCGAATCCATCCGCCGTTTGCGCGCCGATCCCTGCCATCTGGAGCAGATCATCATGAACCTGGTGGTGAACGCGTCCGACGCCATGCCGTCGGGCGGCAATCTCACCGTCGAGACCTACAACGCAGACGTGGATGACAAAATGGCGCAATCGCGCCCGCCACTCAAATCCGGCGAATACGTCGTGCTGGCCGTGACCGACACCGGATGCGGCATGGACGAAAACACCAAAGCCCACATTTTCGAGCCATTCTTCACGACCAAAGGCGAGGGCAAAGGGACCGGACTCGGCCTTGCGACCGTCTATGGAGCGGTGAAGCAGAGCAATGGATTTGTTTGGGTGGAATCGGAGCCGGGCAAGGGCGCGCGCTTTGAAGTCTATCTGCCGTGCGTCGAAGAGCCTCTGGACGCGTTGTACACGCCGAAAAGCATTCTTTCCGCGCCGGCGCGTGCGGAAACGGTGCTGATTGCCGAAGATGAAGATACGGTGCGCGAGTTGGCTGCGGAGTTTGCGCGCTCCGCAGGATACCAAGTGATGGCCGCACGCGATGGCCTCGAGGCGCTAGCCATGGCCCAGTCGGCGACCGGACCGGTGCACATCCTGCTGACCGATGTCGTCCTGCCGCACATCCGCGGGCCGCAGTTGACAACCTCTTTGCGCGAGCACAAACCTGACCTGAAAGTTGTTTTCATGTCGGGGTACCTGGAATCTCAGAAAGAGGCCGGCATACTGCCCGGCGATTTGTTCCTGCAGAAGCCCTTCACCCGCGACGCGCTGATTCAGAAGCTCGAAGAAGCCCTCGCGAAACCCGCGCCGCCCGTCGCTGCTGTACAACCCAAAACCACCGAAGCCGAACTGGCAAAAGCTCTCACCTAACGCCATCGTAACGCCGCAGCGCCACTGTGGCGCAGGCTCTTAGCCTGCCGTCATGAACGCGCCACGCGCCGACTCTCCATTAAAACTTCGGCAGGAACATGCCTGTATGCGCGCGATGCGCCTCAAATAGCGGGCCGAATTCGCGCGCAAGCCACGCTTCCTCTTTTCGCGCCTTGAAAAAGTGCGCGACAAATATCGCCGCGAACCCCACCACGCCGCGCCATTCACCCACGACGATTGCCGTGCCCGCCAGACCGAGCGCGATGCCCGCATAAATCGGATGGCGGATGCGTTTGTACGGCCCCGCGCCAATCAGTTCGTGGCCCTCTTTCAACGTGACCGCGCCGGACCAGTTCGCGCCCAGGCAGTAGCGCGCCCACGCGGCCAGCGCGACGCCGATGATGGTGATCGCCAATCCAATCGCCGCGACTGTTTGCGTATCCGGCACGAATCGCGCGCCGAGCCAGCCGATGCGCCCCCATCGTGAAAACAGAAACTCGAATACGACCACCAGCAGGGCCACGCGAATCCCGAACGCCGCGCCGCTCTCGCGCTGCTTCGCCCGTTTCACGCTTCTCGCGCTGACGAACCAATAAATCGCCAGCGCCACCCATGCGTATTGCACCGCTCGTTCCATGGCAGATTCCTACCGCGTCGCGCGCGCCAATTTGCGCAGATCGCGAAGCCAATGGATTTCGGTTTGCTCCCCTTTTCGCCGCACGAGACGCCCAAAAAGCAAAGGGGCCCATCCTCCGCGTTCTTCTTTATAAAGCTGGCGCGGAAAACGGGCCCCTGTTTTTGCATTTCAGCGGGGTGCGCCAACCTTCAGCGCGTTAGCTATGCTGGCCGGCGGCCTTGGCCATCCATTCCTTCGACCGGCGATCGGTCTCCTCGGGGGTCACGTCCTCCACATGCGTCGAGACACCCCAAGTGTATCCGTACGGGTCGGCGAGCTTGCCCATGCGGTCGCCCCAGAATTGATCCGCCAGCGGCATGGTCACTTTTGCTCCCGCGGCAACGGCGCTGTTGAACACCGCGTCGCAGTCCTCCACATACAGAAACAAATAGTGCCCGCCGTCGGTGGGCGCGGGGCACATGCCCGGGAATTCATCGTTGACCATGATGTTCGAGTCGCCGATGGTCAGCTCCGCGTGCGCGATCGAACCGCCCGGCCCTTCCATGCGGAATTTTTCTTTCGCGCCGAAAGCCTTCTTGTAAAACTCGATGGCCTTCGCGGCGTTTTTGCACGTCAGCGACGGCGTGATGGTGTGATAGCCCTCCGGAATTGCTTTTGCGGCTTTTGCCATGGAAATTCTCCTTACCAGAATTTGCGTTGCGAGGACGGTACGGCGAGTCTACACCGGGAGCGTGTTTTTGCAAA
>JBAQYT010000042.1:0-14613 GCA_049787175.1 Candidatus Acidiferrales bacterium
ATGCGCAGGGCGTAGCGAATGTCCTGCAGCAGAGTTTCAATGAACGGCATTCCTCGCTCGGCTCGATACTCTTCTTTCATGGACTCGACCGCGCCAAATTTCAGCATTGCCTGGCGGCGCGCCTCAACCGGCGTCAATCCGGCGCGAAGATTTTCAGCAGTTTGTAGAGCGATGTGCTCTTCAATCTCTTCCTTCAATCGCTCATCATCTCGCCGCCGCAAAAACAAATTGTCCAGACGAGCGAAGAACCGCCGCAGTAGTCTCATGACAAATCCCCCGCTTTCACTTCAAAGAAGCGCGCGATGATCGCTGCGGTCTGCTCCCAATCGCGTGTTTCTGCTTCCAGTAATTTGTGTCCCGCGCGCGTCAGCCGATAGAAGCGCGCCCGGCGGTTGTTTTCCGACGGGCCCAACTCCGATGCGATGGCGCCCTCCTGCTCCAGCCTCAGCAGTACGGGATAAAGCGTGCCCTGATTGACGGCCAGCAAGTCCCCGCTGATCTGCTCGATGCGTCGCGCGATGCCATACCCGTGCTGCGGTCCCAGCACATCCAGGGTCTTCAGGACCATCAGGGCCAGCGTTCCTTGCTGGACATCCGTTTTCTGTTTCTGTTTCATGCGGCTTGCCCCCGTCCCACAGTCGTTTGGTTTACCAACAGGAGGATGCTACAGTTCTATTGGGAAAGCAACAGGTAATCTCGTGCCCTCCCGATCCGCACCTTATTCGGAATGGATCGTGGTATGCCGCTCGGCCCTGCTCGCCGCGGAACTTCCTGAATATCTTTTGCGTATTGACAGATGAGTTCGCGCCCTTCACAATCCGCGCAACTCGCGGTCTCGAACAGCGAACATGGTGCGCCTCGAAAATCTCACGAAGGAGTACGACCTCCCGCCCGTCAAGGGCAGGCCCGCGCAAGTCGTCGCCGCGGATCGCATCAACCTCCGGATCGCCGACAGTGAAATTTTCGGCTTCGTCGGCCCCAATGGCGCCGGCAAAACCACCACGCTCAAAATGATCTGCGGCCTTCTGGTCCCCACTTCCGGCTCGGTTGAAGTGCAGGGTATCGACGTCGAGCAGCGTCCCGAAGACGCCCAGCAATTCATCGGCTATCTCGCCGATTTTTTCTCTCTCTATGACGATCTCAAAGTCTGGGAGTATCTCGATTATTTTGCTCGCGCCTACAAAATGCCCTCGTCGCAAATCCCAGCGCGCGTCGCCGAAGTCATCGGCTGGGTCGGCCTCGAGCCCAAGCGCGACGCTTTCATCCAGGGCCTTTCGCGCGGCATGAAGCAGCGCCTCGGCATTGCTCGCGCCATTCTGCATAATCCGCCGGTGCTGGTCCTCGACGAGCCTGCCTCCGGCCTCGATCCCAAAGCGCGCGTCGAGCTGAAAGGCCTTCTGAAGAATCTAAATCGCCAGGGCAAAACCATTCTCATCAGCTCTCACGTTCTTTCCGATCTCGAGGAAATCTGCACCTCCGTCGCCATTATGGAAAAGGGACATCTCCTCCGCGCGGGAAAACTTTCCTCCGTCATGGAGCAATCCTCCGCCGACACGCCCGCCCAGCGCCGCCTCCGCATTCGCGTAGCTGCATCCGGCGACGAGCTAATCGGCTGGCTTTCAGCGCGCGATGGCGTTTCCGAAGCGCATCCGTCCGCAAAAGTGATTCAAGGTTCGTCCAGCGTCGATTTCCTCTTTTCCGGCAGCGATACCGATTTGGCCGCGCTGGTCAAGGAATTGATTATGACCGGCGCGCCGGTCTGCGCCGTCGAAGGCTCCTCGGAATCCTTCGAGCAGATTTACGCGCGACTTTCCGGCGGGGAAGTAATGTGAACTCGCGCCCATGAATCTCTTTTCCAATCCCGAAATTCTTCGCAACGCGCGCATTCAATTGCGTCCGCGCAAACTGCTGATCGCTGCCGCCATTTGCGCCGTGCTCGAAATTGCCTTGTACTACGCCTTCTTCCATGGTGGTGCGGCTGTAGATAGCGGAAGAACGGCGTATGGAGGCGGATCTGGTTTGCTGCGCACGATTCTGATCATCCAGGCATTGGTTCTCGTCATCGGCGGCGGCATCGCCTGCCTTCACGCCATCCAGCGCGAAAAAGATCAAAACACTTTCGACTTCCAGCGCCTCACGCGCCTTTCACCGCTCGAACTCACCCTCGGAAAGCTCTTCGGCCCTCCGCTCATGGTTTTCTTCGTCTTTCTTTGCTTCATCCCCGCCGCCATCGTCGGGGCCGTCGTCGCAGGAACTCCTGCGACAATTCTTTTCGTCGCCTATGTCCTTCTCATTCTCGGTGCCATCGCTTACGACGCTTTCGCCCTGGTCATCTCGCTCTTCCTGCGCCGCGGTGCCGTAACGTGGGCAATTTTGTTCTTCCTCGCTTTTGTTGCTTACACCAGTTCCGGCACTCCGTTCTCCGCCTATTTGAGTCTCGGCTCAATCAGCCCGTTTAACGCCGTTTCTCTTGCCCAGCAGAATTCTTGGTCTATCTCATCGGGAATGCAAATCGGCGGTGGCGCGGTCAGTTTCCCCAATCTTTTCCGCGACTTGTTCTTCGGCATTCCTGTCCACCACGCCCTCGTCCTTTTCATTTTTTACATCACCATTCTCGCCTGGCTTATTCCCGCCGTCGCCCGCAACATCAAACGCGATCCTGGGGACTACGAACTCTATACTTCCGCGCAGGCGCTTGGCTTTCTCTGTTATTTGAATTTCATTCTCTTCGCCTTCTTCCGCTGGAGCTCCATGACGGCCCCCGATAGGTTTACAGTGCACCTGTCTCCGCTCGAGGTGCAGTCTGCATTGTTGAGCGTCAACATCCTCCTCTTTTTCATCTTCGGCTTTATCCTGCTGCGCAATCGCAATCAGGTCCGCCGCGCCCTCCACGGTGGAGTTTCCGGATCCATGGGACGCCTCGAAACTTGGCCTGCGCCCTATCTTTTTCTCGGCGCGCTCATCGTCGGCGTAGCCATGATTCTCATGATCCAATGGAAGAGCGACCCGTCCCTCGAATGGAGCCTCGCCGTCGCCATTTTCCGCGTCGTCTTTTTCGCGTTTTGGCTCATTTGCGATTTTCTTTTCCTGCAATGGATGAAACTCCAGCGTGGGTCTCATCCTCTCGTCATGGGCGTGCTCTATCTCGGTGTCTATTACGTCTGCGCCATCATCATCGTCAGTTCGCTCCATCTCACTCACAATCCCTTCACCGCCATTTTCCTGCCCACTCCGCTTTTCGTTTTGAACACAGCTTCTTGGTCCGCGCATCAGGCCGTCTGGATCATCGCGCTCCTCGCGCAAATCGCCGCTGGCGTCATTTTCGCGGTTCTCCAGCGCCGCACTTTCGCTCAACTCCAGCCGCGTTCATCTCCCGTGCTGGGTGCGCACGCCAGCGAAATCTCGTTGTGATCCGCGCCATCGAATGAATCTTTCGTAGGGGCGCTGCTTGCTGCGCCCTTCACGGCTTCGCGTATACCACCCCGCGAAGCTCGCCTCATTATCCATTTGTCATTCCGAGCGAGGATGCGATCAGCATCCGATGAGGAATCTGCGGTTCCTCTTGCGATTTCCTGCTGTAGCGGGTGCCCCATCCTTCGCGCCTTTTGCGAAGGGTGGGTTACGGCCGCTGGCACAGACCTGCCTGCCGCTCGCCCGCTGAGGCGGGCAGGCGGCCTTCAGCCGCGACAAAAAGATGCGCAAAAAGGGATTCTCCTTTCGCGCGCTTTACCCGCCTGTCCTGAGTGCATTGACGAAGGGCATGTTGTATTCTTCTCCCATGATGCGCGCCACCGAAGTTGAATTTCGTGCCCGCTTTTTCTGCACCGCGATCGTTCCGGGAATGGTTTTCAGGGGGTCGCGGCTTCAGCCGCGACAAACTGAGTCGTTTAAAAAGCTTTTCCTTTCGCGCGTTTTATCCGCGCGATGTGTTGCATTCTCATGATGCGTGCCACCGAATTTGAATTCCGCCAGCGCTTCTTCTGCATCGGCTGTGTTTTCGGCCTCGGCTTTTTCTGCTACTCCTTCGACCACGTCACGGCCGCTTTCGCCGTCGCGCATTTGCTCGGCGGCAAATCCCTGAACCTCGACTCGCCCGCCGGCATGCGCGCTCTGCATCTGATTTTCGGATTTGGCGCGGTGCTCTGCATTCTCGCCGCGCTGATTCGTACCTGGGCTGCCGCCTATCTCCACAGCGAAATCGTCCACGACCACGCGCTGCACTCTGAAAATCTTGTCGCCGACGGTCCCTACCGCCATGTTCGCAATCCACTCTACATCGGTGGCGTACTTCTCGGCGCCGGCATCGGACTCATGGCCAGCCGCACCGGATGGTTCGTCATTACGCTCGGCCTGTTCGTTTTCTATCATCGCCTGATCTTTCGCGAAGAAGCGGCGCTTACCGCTTCGCAGGGCGAATCCTTCCGTGCCTTTTGCGCTCGCGTCCCGCGCTTTTTTCCTGCTTTGCTTCCTCGCGTGGACGCCAGCGGCGCTCCACCTCGCTGGAGTCAGGCTTTTGCCGGCGAAGTATTCATGTGGGGCTTTGCCGCTGCTGTCGTCGCCTTTGCCGTGACCCTGAGCCTCACCGTTTTTTACGTCGTCATAGGCGTTGGCTTCGCTGCCTATTTCGTCTATTGGCTCATCGCCAGGCGCGCCAGGCAAAAATCGCAAAAGCCTCCCGCCACCGCCTGAAGCTCAGCTCCTCGAAGGTGCGCCGGTACATCTGTGGCACAGGCTCTCAGCCTATGTTGCTTTGCCGTGGCACAGGCTCTCAGCCTGTGTTGCTTTGCCGTGGCACAGGCTTCAGCCTGTGCGCCTTTTTTCGGAATACTGGCTCAGTTGCTCCGCCATGAAACAGAGGCCGAAGGATCGCATCTTTTATTTTATTGTCTGAGGGTCAAAGTACTTTTCGTTGGCACCGAGGACTTCACCTCGGTGCTTTGGTTTTATCTCTTGCTCCTCTCCCTTCCTTCTGTCGCGTGGTAAAGTATCCGCCGTAATAGCTTTCATCTCATTTTCCGAGGCAACATGAAATGAATCGATTCGTGCGAACTGTCATCGTTCTCTTCGTGGCCGCATTTGTGAATTCGACGGCCAGCGCTGCCGCTGACAAAAACACGCCGCCCGCCCCCACGCCTGCCGTGGCGCAAGCTATTCGCAACATGTTCGGCGTGCGCGAAATTTCCGAAGCCGTCATCTCGCCTGACGGCCGCCGCGTTGCCTGGGTCGAATCCCTCAGCGGAAAGAATGGCGCGCCTTCGCCCAATTCCGCCATCTACTTCGCCGATTGGAAATCCGCCGCCGCGCCCCAGCGCATCACCGCCGCCGCATCAGGAGCCGCAGCCGCCGAAAGCGACATCGCATGGTCGCCCGATAGCAAAAGCATCGCATTCTTTTCCGACGCTGCCCATTCCGGCCAATCCCAGCTTTATGTCGCTGCACTCGGTGCCGCTCCGCGCCAGCTCACCCACATCAAAGGTGACGTCTCCTCGCCTCTCTGGTCGCCCGACGGAAAAACAATCGCCTTTCTCTACATCGAAAACGCTCCCCGCGCCGCTGGCCCCCTCGCCGCGGAAACGCAGCCGGAAGGCGTTATTCGCGAGGCATCCTACGAGCAGCGCCTCGCTCTCGTCGATCTTGCCACCGGCCGCCTGCGCCAAATCTCTCCCGCCGACATGTACGTCTACGAATACGACTGGTCGCCCGACTCCGCCAAAATCGTCGCCACCGCCGCCCATGGCAATGGCGACAACAATTGGTGGATCGCCGATCTCTGCATCTTCGACACTGTCCACCCCGCGCCGCCGCAATCCATCTTCAAATCCACAACCGAGATACAAATCGGCACGCCCAAATGGTCCCCGGACGGTCAGTCGATCGCTTTCATAGGCGGGCTCATGAGCGACGAAGGCTCCATTGGCGGCGATATCTACGCGCTGCCCATCACCGGCGGCGATGCCCGCGACCTCACCCCCGGCATGAAAGCCTCGGCCAGCTCGCTCCAGTGGGCCTCCGATTCGCACTCCATCTTCTTCAGCGAAATCGCTGACGGCCAAACCGGCATCGCCTCCGTCAATATTGATTCCGGCGCTGTCTCCACGCTCTACGTCGCCGGCGAGCGTGTGGGCTCCGGCTTCGGCCCAGGCATCTCTCTTTCGCGCGACGGCAAGATCGCCGGCGTGGTGCGCCAATCGTTCAGCAACCCGCCGGAACTCTGGGGCGGCCCCATCGGCAATTGGAAACAAGTCACCCACATCAACAGCGCCCTGCATCCCGCCTGGGGCAAAGCCGAAACCCTTCACTGGAACACGGACATCGGCCAGGTCCAGGGCTGGCTGCTTTATCCGTTGCACTATGATCCCGAGAAAAAGTACGGCCTCATCGTCAGTGTCCACGGCGGTCCCGCTGCGGCCAATTTGCAGGGCTGGCCCACTCGCTGGTCCTACGTCGACGCTATGTCCGCTGACGATTTTTTTGTCCTTTTCCCGAATCCCCGCGGCAGCTACGGCTCGGGCGAAGCCTTCACCCGCGCCAACGTGAAAGACTTCGGTGGCGGCGATTTTCGCGACATCATGGCCGGCGTTGACGCCGCCGTTGCCGCTGTGCCCGTCGATCCCGGCCGCGTCGGCATCACCGGCTGGAGCTACGGCGGCTACATGTCCATGTGGGCCGTCACGCAAACCCATCGCTTCAAGGCCGCTGTCATCGGCGCCGGCCTCGCCGACTGGCTCAGCTACTACGGCGAAAACGACATTGATCAGTGGATGATCCCGTACTTCGGAGCGACCGTTTACGACGACCCGGCGGTCTACGCCAAGAGCGGTCCGATTCAGTTCGTCAAAAACGTACAAACGCCCTCGCTCCTCGTCGTCGGCGACAGCGACGGCGAATGCCCCACTCCGCAATCGTTTGAGTTCTGGCACGCGCTCATGAACTACCACGTGCCCACCGAGCTCGTCGTCTATCCCCACGAGGGACACAGGTTCGCGAACCCCGCGCACAGCCGCGACGTCATCGACCGCGCCGTTGCCTGGTTCAACCACTATCTCCAATGATTGCGTCTGTAGCTCATGTCCCGTCCCGGCGTTTTTTTGTCGGGACTGACATGAGACATTTCAATGATTGCATCTGTAGCTCATGTCCCGTCCCGGCGTTTTTGTCGGGACTGACATGAGGCATCTCAATGATTGCATCTGTAGCTCATGTCCCGTCCCGGCGTTTTTTGTCGGGACTGACATGAGGCATTTCAATGATTGCATCTGTAGCTCATGTCCCGTCCCGACGTTTTTTTGTCGGGACTGACATGAGGCATTCGTGGCACAGGCTTCAGCCTGTGTGCCTTTGCCTCACCCTTTCCTTGCCACTCGTACTTCTCACTGTTCGAATTCTGTGGCACAGGCTTCAGCCTGTGTGCCTCTGCGTCACCCTTGCCTTGCCACTCGTACTTCTCACTGTTCGAATTCCGTGGCACAGGCTTCAGCCTGTGTGCCTTTGCCTCACCCTTGCCTTGCCACTCGTACTTCTCACTGTTCGAATTCCGTGGCACAGGCTTCAGCCTGTGTGCCTCTGCCTCACCCTTGCCTTGCCACTCGTACTTCTCACTGTTCGAATTCTGTGGCACAGGCTTCAGCCTGTGTGCCTTTGCGTCGCCTTGACCTTGCCACCCGTCGCCGTCTTTTCCACGTATGCCTTCCTGAATATTTCGCGGTAAGATACCGCCCGCTCTTAACTCAATTCTCTGTCGAGGTCCCATGCGCCGAATCGTGAAAAGCCTTTCCCTGAGCGCCGCTCTTTCGCTTTTTGTCTTTCTGCCTCTCGGATCTGCCAAGCTCCCGCCCAAGTCCGCGAACAAATCAACCAAGGCTCGTGCATCCGTCAAATACGGCAACGCGGATTCCATCAGCGAAGACGAATTGCGCATCTACGATTATTTTCTCGCCTCCGACCAGCTCGAGGGCCGCAACCTGCCTTCGCGCGGCTACGACACGGCCGCGCTGTATGTGGCAAGTCACTTGGCGGAATGGAACCTCAAACCGGGTGGGAGCGCCGCCGGCACGAACGGTCCGCTGCAGCCCTACTTCATGCCTTTTGTAGTGGTCACGCGCGAAGTCGCCGAAGAGCAGAGCAAAGCCTCGATAACCGGACCTCCGCCGTTTAACTTTGGCGGAGGTCCGGTCGAACTTCGCACCACTGACTTTGAATATGGCAAGGATTGGACGGTCGCGCCGAGCGGTGGCGGCTTCCGCGGTTTGCCACCGGCGGAATCTTTCGATGTATCCGGAAACTTGGTTTTTGCCGGCAACGGCTACGTGATCAACAAATCCAACACGAATCCTTACGAAGGCTTGGACGTTCACGGCAAAATCATTGTCGTGGCTGGTCTCCCGCGCGAACTGGCCGCTCTGCAAGGAAGGCGTGGCGGCGGAGCGCCCAATCCCCTCGGTGAAGATTGCACCGACTACTTGACCCCCGAAGAATACGCGGCGAAAAACGGTGCGGTGGCCGTCGTCAGAATCGCCGACTTTCAGCAGCTTAACGTCATGAGCAGCGGCCGTGGGCCATCCCTCAACGGACCTACCTACGAGGTAGCGAAGTTTGAGGATCAGCCTGCGTGCCCCAGCGCCCCCTCCCTTATCGCAGGTGTGGAAATGACCAACTATCTCTTCGCCGGCGAGAAGATGAATCCGGTCGAGGCGTTCTACGCCACTGGCGCAAATTCCAAGCAAGCTTCATTCGAATTGCGTCCCGCGAAAAAACTGAGCGTCCACGTCGTAATCCATGGCGAAACCAATCATGGCGAAAACGTGGTGGGAATCCTCGAAGGTTCCGACCCTGTGCTCAAGAATGAATATGTGGTGATCAGCGCGCACCTCGATCATATTGGCCTGAGCGCGCCCCTCCCCGATGGACACAACGTCAACAACGGCGCCGACGATGACGGTTCCGGTTCCACAGGCTTGCTCGCGATTGCCCGGGCCTTTGCCCAGGGTGCGGCCGAAGGTATCAGGCCCAAGCGCACCATAATTTTTCTGTGGAACGCCGGCGAGGAAAAAGGCCTTTGGGGTTCCCGCTACTTTAACGAATTTCCTCCCATCGATCTCACGAAAGTCGTGGCCGATCTGAACATGGACATGATTGGCCGCACAAAAAATGCAAATTCGGTCGATCCGAACCCCACTCACGTGCTCGTCAATCCCGGCGAAGTGATGCTGGTCGGTCCCAATATCAGCAGCGATGACTTGGAAAAAACCGTCGAGACCGTGAACAACAGTTACCAGAAATTGGTCCTGAATCACTTCTATGATGTGACCGCTCCCGACGCCACTCACGATAATCTCGGCCCCGGCCCAAATGGCCAGCGCATCTTCTACCGCAGCGATCATTACAATTTCGCCCGGATGGGAATTCCCATTGCATTTTTCAGCGACGGGCTCCACGTCGACTATCACCGCCCCACCGACACCCCCGAGAAAATCGATTTCCGGGAGATCCAGCAGGTTTCAAAGACCGTCGCTGCGGTCGCTTGGGAGCTTGGCAATCAACCCGGCCGCCCCAAGTTGAACGCAAAGCTGCCGGATCAATTGATTAAGGACATGAAATCCGCGCAGGCCGGCGGCTGGGGCAAAATCACGCCCGTGCTGCCTCCATTGCCTGGCGAGCCATATTAGAAATCTTGCCCGGCCTTGCATAATCCGATTCGCGAAGCCTCAACCGGCCCATGCGCAGGGGCGGCCTTTAGGTCGCGCCCGTCGCTACTCCCGCTAGAGTCGAGGGTGCGTTTATTACATGGCTACTCCGTACCATTGCCGCCAGCAACACCTGTGACTAGTCTTATTTGAAGGTCGATGAGACACCTTCTCTGCTGCGCTGCCGTTCTTCTTACACTCTCAGTCGTACCTGCGCGCGCTCAAACTGCCGCTGGTCGGCCAAATACTCCGAAGCTGGCTCAGGTACCAGATATATACGCTGCGTCTTTGGCTGGTTGTTATGAGGTAAAACTCGGCCGGTGGTGGCCCTGGGGATTTGGCGATGAGCACGGTTATGTCATTCCGCCAACTCGTATCCAGCTTCGCATGGAACGCGACACTCGCGGCTTCGAGGAGGGCAAACTCCTCATCCGCGCGATCCCGCTTCACGAGCCTCCCGCAGGAAGCAGGGAATCGTCGTTCTGGCAGGCTCGTTCTCCATCACAACTGCAATTATCATGGACCGATGGTTTTGTCGGTGTGACACTTGATCTCGAGAAATCAGGAAACGAACTCCGTGGCTGGGCGCACCCGCATTTTGATGCTGGAACATTTGTTCCTCGAATCGCCCATGTGATGGCTCAGCGCATCGCTTGCTCAGGCTCTTCAAATCAGTAGCCAAATTTCGCTCCCTCGCCCGCGCCGAAATTCCCGCTAAATCCTCGCAAATCCAACAAAAAACTTCGCCTCCAAGCGTGGTGACATTTTTTCGCCTGTCCGCAAGGGTAAAGCGTCCCCATCGCCGCCGCATAGCACCAAAACTGTACGCACGCCCAGTAGTCATCGTTGCCCGCCGGCGCTAGTCTTGTCACCAATCAGTCAGCACCTGGCAACACTGAAGCGGCGTGAAAGTCGCAACTGAACTTTGCAGCACTCGCAGGGTAACGCGGGAAAAGGGAGCAGGAATGGCGCAAATGTCCTATGCGATGGCAGCAGGCGCAATACCAGGGCCTTCGGCGGTGGATGCGGGAATGGTCGAGTTCAAAGAGTGCCTGAAACACATGCGCGACGGGCATCCGGAAGACGCCCTTGGGCATGCGCGGCGGGCTCTGGGCGCGGCGCCCAAAAATCCGTTTTATCTCTCCTACACCGGTCTCTTGGCGGCCATGGCGGATAAGCGTTACGGCGACGCGGAAACGCTCTGCCGCGAAGCCCTCAACCTGAAATGCAACCACGCCCAGCTCTACCTGAACTTGGCGGAAGTCTACACGCAAGCAGGTAGAACTTCGGACGCGATCGATGTTCTGGAAAAAGGCATGGTGTCCGCGGGGCGCGATTTTCGCATCCGGCGGGCGCTGGAAAGGATCGGAGTGCGGCGGCAACCGGTGCTCACTTTTCTGCACCGGTGCAATCCGATCAACGTAGTGCTCGGGCGCCTTCGCTTTCGTTTCGCAGGCCCTGCGCGCTCGAATTAGGGTTCCCCAAGCAGCCAACCCACAGGGAAGCCCGGGGCGAGTTCCCCCCTCGTCCCGGGTGCTTCACTTCTGAAATCTCTGCCTAAAACTCCTCATACGCGTGTTCGCCGTGCAAAGATTCATCCAGGCCGGCTTCTTCGCTCACCGCATCCACCTTCACGGCGGTGAATAGGTCGATCACCTTCAACATGCCATATGTAAAAATGAACGCCCATGCCGACGAGAAAAGCACCGCCACCAGTTGTTTGAAGAAGAAACTGGAATCTCCATAAAGCAGCCCATTGGGGCCGCCCGGATTGAATTGCTGATTCGCGAAAAGCCCCAGCAGCACGATGCCGAGAAACCCGCCGACGCCGTGCACGCCCCAAACGTCCAGCGCATCGTCCCACTGCAATTTGTTTTTCAGCTCGACGGCGTAATAGCACACCACGCCCGCGGCCACGCCGATGATCACCGCGGTCGTCGGAGAAACATAGCCCGCCGCGGGAGTAATCGTCGCCAGTCCCGCCACCGCGCCGGTCAGCAGCCCCAGGAATTTGGGCTTCTTCTGGTGCGCCCACGCCACCAACAGCCACGCGATGGCCGCGAACGAAGCCGCCACGTCCGTGTTCAGAAACGCGGTAGCCGTCACCGAGTCCACGCGCATTTCGCTGCCCGCATTGAACCCGTACCATCCGAACCACAGCAGCCCCGTGCCCAGCGCGACCAGTGGAATACTATGCGGGCCGGTGTCGCGTATGCGGCGTCTGCCCACGTAGAGCACCGAAGCCAGCGCCGCGATGCCCGCGATATTGTGCACCACGATTCCGCCGGCGAAATCCCGCACGCCCCACTGCTCGAGCATTCCGCCGCCCCACACCATATGCACGAACGGAAAATAAACGAACGTCAGCCATCCCGTCAGGAACACCATGTACGCCTTGAACGTCACGCGGTTGGTGAACGCGCCGGAGATCAGCGCCGGGGTGATAATCGCGAACATCATTTGATACGCGACGAACACCATCATCGGGATCGTCACGTTCGGGGACGGCGTCGAAAGGCTGATGCCGCGCAAGAACACGTTGTGGAAGTTTCCGATGACCCCGTGCCAGTCGCCGCTGAAGCACAACGAGAAGCCGTAGACGTACCAAATCACCGTCGTCCAGCCCATCGAAACGAAACTCTGCATCATAATCGCCAGAACGTTTTTTCGCCCGACCAGCCCACCGTAGAAAAATGCCAGCCCCGGCGTCATCAACATCACCAGGCTGGTGCACAGAATCATGAATCCCGTGTTGCCAGTATCGAGATGCAGCATTCGATCCTCCTTTTCAGGCAGGCCAACACCGATTCCACAGCCACATCGCTCTTTCGAGGGAAAACGCCCACATTCTGCGCACAATGCACGCATCTAGCAAGAACTGTAGTGGCAACCTGTGCCGTCCCTTACACGTGGAGAGTCTGAATCGAGGAAACGAAAACGGGCCACGGTCCGCCTGCTCAATCCTCCAGCGTCTTCACCTCCAACTTCACCAGTCGCGCCGGATCCCCCACGATTTCCACTTGCGTAATCTTCCCGCGTTCAATGGTGAACCGCACCGCCCGGAAAAGCCGTCCCGCGCGCGCCATGATAAGGCCCGCCGCTCCATCCACCAGCGCCGGCTGTATGAACCGCGTCTGCGCAGCGCGCGCAAACGCCACTGCTCCTCGCGCCCAGTTCTCCGCGCCGTGAATCTCCCTCGGCGCTCCTGGCCGCCCGGCCACTCCGTCCACGTGAACCACCACGTCTGGATCGAGCACCGCCAACAGGCCGTCGAAGTCGCCCGCGCGCAGAGCTGCCAGAAAACTTTCCGCAATCTTTCGCTGTTCCGGCAGGTTGACGTTCACCTCCGCCGCCGCGCCGTGCACTCGCCGGCGCGCACGGCTCGCGAGTTGCCTTGCCGCAGTCTCCGAACGGCCCACAATCGGCGCAATCTCTTCGAACGGCACCGCGAACATGTCGTGCAACACAAACGCGAGCCGTTCCGCCGGCTCCAGCCGGTCCAGAACCACCAGCAACGCCACGCCAACCGCATCCGCGAGCAACGCCTCCTGCTCAGGATCAATTTTCGCCGCGCGCATCACCGTGGATTCCGGCGCGTGCTCCTCGAGCGATTCCTCATGCCGCGAACGCCGCGCCCGCAATATGTCCAGACACACCCGCGATGCCACCGTGGTCAGCCATCCGCCCAGATTTTCCACGCCGCTCACGTCCGCGCGGCTCAGCCGCAGCCAAGTTTCCTGCACCGCGTCGTCCGCCTCCGCGAGCGATCCCAGCATTCGATACGCCACCGCCCGCAGGTGTCCTCGATTCTCCTCAAACCGCTCCGCCAGCCAGTCGTTTTCTTTCATGATTTACGTCCCTTCACTTTCGCCTGTCTTGCCCGAAAAAAGAACCCCCAGCCTTCGGCTCTGCGGCCGCGTCGCCCACGAGGCCACATCAAGCGCGGCAAAGCCCAGCGTTACCACGACGTGCCATGCCGCTCCGTGGCACACCGCGTGCGATATTGCCGCACCCGTCATATTGAAGAATATTCCCGCGTACGCCCATTCCTTAAGCCGCGGAAAACCCGGCGCGAGTAGCGCTGCGCTCCCCAGCACTTTCCACGCGCCAAGGATTGTAACCACGTACGCCGGATACCCGAGAGCCATGATGCCTTGAACATTTGTCGGCAGCCGCAGCAGCTCCGTGATTCCTCCGCCCAGCAGCCCAATCACCAGTAGTATCGTAATTGTCCAGTACCAGCCCGCTTTCTTCATTTCCGAAATCCTCTCCCAAGCGGTCACATTTTGCTGCTGTGATCCGTCAGGGTGGTGACGAAGCAAATCGAAGCTTTGTGACAACCTTATTGATCAGGAGGATCAAGTCATGGAACCAAGAATGAAAAATCCGGCAATGCTTTTCCCCGAAGCGATGCAGGCCCTGATGGCGCTCGGCAAGGCCGCCGACCAGGGCAACGTGCCGCAGCGCACGTTCGGCCTCGTCCATCTGCGCGCCAGCCAGATCAATGGCTGCAGCGTTTGCGTGGACATGCACTGGCGCATGCTCAAGAAGGAGGGAGAAACAGACGAGCGTCTCTTCGCCGTGGCGGCCTGGCGGGACGCGCCCTATTTCACCGACGCCGAACGCGCCGTTCTCGCTCTCACGGAAGCCGTCACGCGACTGAGCGACCGGCCCGATCCCGTGCCCGACGGCGTCTGGGCCGAAGCCGCACGCCACTACGACGAGAAGGGGCTCGCTGCAGTGCTTCTCAATATCGCCCTCATCAACGTGTGGAATCGGCTGAATGTCCCCACCCGGCAAGTGGCCGGCGAGTGGATGAAATCCGCCGAGGCAAGGAAAATGGTGGAAACCGCCGTCGCCGCGCGCTGAACCGAGGCGCAGCATCGCGCGGAACTTCGTTGCAGCACCAGGGCGATGCTTTTTAACACGC
>JBAQYT010000058.1:0-5442 GCA_049787175.1 Candidatus Acidiferrales bacterium
GTTCAAAGGAGACACATGTCCACCACCGGCTCGCTTTTGAATCCTGCATCTCTGCACGCCACCGCGCCAGCCGTTTATCACGTGCACTTTCACACCACCAAGGGCGATTTCACCATCGAAGTCACGCGCGCCTGGGCGCCCAACGGCGCCGACCGTTTCTACAATCTCGTCGAACACCATTTTTATGATAACGCCACGCTCTTCCGTGTCGTGCCGAAATTCGTCGTGCAATTCGGCATTCCCGCCGATCCGCGCTACGGCAAAATCTGGGCCAACGCCAATATCAAGGACGATGCTGTAAAGGAGAGCAATCTTCTGGGCTACATTACTTACGCCCAGTCCTCCGCGCCGAATTCGCGCAGCACTCAGGTCTTCATCAACTATGGAAATAACTCACGCTTGGACTCCATGGGTTTTGCGCCGTTCGGCAAAGTCACGGCAGGCATGGCCGTCGTCGAATCCTTCTACGGTGGTTATGCGGATCAGCCGACCGGCTTGCAGGACCGCATCGCCAACGAGGGCAACGCCTTCCTCGAGAAAAATTTTCCGAAGCTCGACAAAATCGTAACCGCCCGCGTCGTCCCTGCTGCGCCCGCGACGCATCCCGCAACACACACGCCGCCGCATCCCGCCTCGCATTAATGGTTTTGTCTGTAGCTCACGTCCCGACCGGCAGCATTTCGCCGGTCTGACGTGAGGCCGCCGCGCCGGAACGTCCGAGCAGTTTGCCATCCTGAGGCGCTTGCTGTTCAAAGCGCCGAAGGATCTCGCCTCGGTTTTTCAGTTCGGCCTTTGTGTTTGGCAACGCGGAGCCTCGCGCTTTTTGAGACTCTGTGGCCGTTGCCTGCGCTCACCGCCGGGTGCCCCATCCTTTGCGCCTTATGCCGGGTGCCCCATCCTTTGCGCCTTATGCAAAGGGTGGGATTCTCCATGGGTTCTCAACGCCGTGCCTGCGCGCGCGCGGGTGCCCCATCCTTTGCGCCTTATGCAAAGGGTGGGCCTTTTCTTGTGGCACAGGCTCTCAGCCAGTGCGTCCCTGCTTAATCCTCTGGCGCAAACCGTCGCGGGTGCCCCATCCTTTGCGCCTTATGCAAAGGGTGGGCCTCGCCCACCCCAGGTATGGGGCCCTCCCAGCCACGCAGCGAGCTCGCCGGCCAGAGGCACAAGTGGCCACAGTGTGTAGAGCACGGCGAGGACAAGCTACACCCTCTGCGTTCGCCACTCCCGCGTCCCTTCGTCAGTTCTCATTTTCTCTTCATCTCCCTCGCCCTTCCCGCCATCGCAGCGCCACTACAACAGCCCTAACATTCTGAATCCTCGCCTGACTTCGTCTTCCGTCGCAACCGAAAATACATCCACCATACCCCTGCCGCCGCCACCCACAGGATCGCCGGCGCGCCCACCTTGCTCTCAAGGTGCGGCCCGCCCGCGCTTACGAAATACCAGACGACGGGAATCGGGGCTATCGTCGCATAAATCGCAAGTAGCAGCACCGCCGTGCGCCGCCGCAGCCGGGCGAAATACTGGATGAGCAGCAATATGGCGACGCCCCAGAAAAATGCCGCTTGCCAGAGGAGGTCGAAATAGTTCTTGCCACGAACGTGCAATCCACCGGCAGAACTGAAACGTAGCAGGGGCGCTACCACAAATATGATCGCCATAAACAGGGACGCCGTCCGCCGCGTCAACCGCCCAAAATACCCGAGCCACAGAACCGTCGCGATGCTCCAGGAAACGACTGCTTCCCAGGGGTCCTCGCGAACCAGCCACTGGAAATGTCCGTTGCTGAAAAAAAACGCCAGCGGGACCAGCGTCAAAAACAGCGCCACGCCGAAAAACACTTTGTTTCGCCGCAATTCGCGATGCACGCATTCCAGGTCGCGTTTCTCTTTTTCTGCATCTGGTGTCACACGCGTGGCGAGTCGCAGAGCATCCAGCGGCGTCGCCGCGCGGCGCGCCACCCGCTCGAAGTCAGGATCGCCTCGAAAATACTCCTCCACCAGGCTCCGCGTGTCGGCGCTGGCCTCGCCGGAAAAATAAACTGGCAGCAAATCGGTGACCACTTCACGGCTGATATTCATTGTCTTTCTCCTGCAACAGGAATCGTTGCCTGCAGCGGCTGCCTCACTTGCATCAGCTTCACTCGCGCGCGATGCACTTTCACTTTGGCCGTCGTTACCGGAATATCCAAAGCGACAGCGATCTCTTCGTATGGCATTTCGTCCAGCGCGCGCATCAGCAGCACCGTGCGGTCGATCTCCGGCAACTGCTGCAGCGCCGCCAGCACCGCATCCACTTCCGCCCTTTGCTCCAGGTGCGTATGGGCGCTGATGTGCGCGTCGGGCATTTGCGCGTCCAGTTCCGTGTGGCGCGCCGCGCGCCGGTGCAAATCGATATACGCATTGCGCGCGATGGCGAACAGGTAGCTCTTCACCGTGAGCTCGCGAATCTGCTCCCCCGCCAGCCACGCGCGCACAAACGTGTCCGACGTGATTTCATCCGCCATCACCGGATCACCGCACAGGTACAGGGCAAATCGGCGGACGTCCGGCGCATACCGCTCGTAGAGGCTCGTGACGTCTATCATTCCGTTTGCCACACAGGTTACGCGCGAACTGCCGAAAGGTTACATCAATGCAACTGGCCCTAGTGCGCTCGCCAATTCATCGTATTGTTGCGCGCGCACGGCGGGTGCCCCATCCTGAGCGACCGCGCTGCTCCCGCAGTGCAAGTTGAAAAGAGGTGCGAAGGGTGTGTCTTTCGCGCTGCTAGCTACGCTCATGGTAGCGCAGGTTTTTCAGCACGCAGCTCCAAGAGATGTCATTCCGAACCCGATCGTGCGTTTGTGGCGAGCCGTGTGAGGAATCTGCTGTGCATCTTCCTATTTTCGTTTATCCAACAGATCAACCTGAACTTTGAACGGATCGTCTTCGGAAGTTCCACGGCGTCGGTAGGGCTCCAGCTTGGGCGGCGTTATGCGATCTAGTAAGGGAATGCACGCAAGGAAAGCTGGAATCCGGAGCACGATCGTCGCAACCGGGAGCAACCAGCCGCGTGCCAAGGCTGTTCCGCGCCTCTGCGCTACAGCCCCAAAATCCCCACCAACTCTCTCACCGACGCCGCTGACTTCTCCAGCGCCGCTTTTTCCTCTGCCGTCAGTTTGATCTCGATAATCTGCTCGATGCCTCGCGCGCTCAGCTTGCACGGCACGCCCACAAACAATCCTTTAATCCCGTACTCGCCCTCGAGATACGCCGCGCACGGCATGATTTTCCGTTTGTCCATCAGGATCGCCTCGCACATCGCAAACGCCGCCGCCGAAGGCGCGTAGTACGCCGACCCGGTCTTCAGGTAATTCACAATTTCGCCGCCGCCTTTGCGCGTGCGCTGGACAATCGCATCCACGCGTTCCTTCGGCAGCAAATCCGGCAGCGGAATCCCCGCCACCGTCGAATATCGCGGCAGCGGCACCATGTCGTCGCCGTGTCCGCCGAGCACGAAGCACGAAATATTCTCCACCGACACTTTCAGTTCCATCGACACGAACGCCGCCATCCGCGCCGAATCCAGCACGCCCGCCATTCCCATCACGCGCGTCTTCGGAAACCCGCTGATCTTGAACGCCGCCTGCGTCATCACGTCCAGCGGGTTCGTCACCGTAATCAAAATTGCTTCCGGCGAAAGCTTTGCAATCGGTTCCACCACTCCTTTGATCACGTCGTAATTCGCCTTCAACAAATCGTCGCGGCTCATTCCCGCCTTGCGCGGAAATCCCGCCGTCACCACCACAATGTCGCTGTTCGCCGTCTCTTTGTAGTCTCCCGTCGACGTGGAAATCCCCACCGCCGACACGCTCGACCCGGAAATCGACGCCGATTCCAGCATATCCAGCGCTTTTCCTGTCGGCACGCCTTCTAGAATGTCCGTCAACACCACGTCCGCCAGCCCCGAGTCCACCAGCCGCTGCGCCGTCGTCGACCCTACGAACCCGCCGCCCACCACCGTTACTTTTTTCCTCATCATCGCTCCTGAAATTAGTTGAATTGTCTTCGTAGCCCCGGCTTTACGCCGGCACGCATTTCACTCATTTTCATTTATAGATTGCGAGAAAACAAAAAGTCAGCCGACAAGTGTACCGCAGACTCGCAACATCGTGCCGTCAATTTCGCTATTGCAGCGGGACGCGGAACAAATTTCGGTGAACTTCTTCGCGGAGAAAGGCGCTAGTGTTTGCCGTGCCGAGAAAAACCATACTGCGAAGCACGTTCACGTCCTTCAGGTGTTCCAGGTTGGCTTCGCTGATTCCTTCTGGCGGAAGAGCAGGGAACTCTCTATTCGGCGTTACGCTGGCTGTGACTGTCCTCATCCCGTCCATGAGTTGCACGAACGCAGAGAAAACGCGGCCGTCGCGACTCCAGCCCGCAGCGCAGTAGCCTGCGCAAATCGCAATCGGCGTTCCTCCTTGAAGAGGTTCCGCCACCTGCTGCGTACCGGTGCCCTCGTCCACAATCGCCCAATCTCCGCTCGGAGAAATCGCCTGTAGTTCGAAAATAGGCTTCGGCAGTGCCTTTTCGCGTCCGCTCCCATCCGATTTCATGCGGTAAAGAAAATTCAATTTTCCTTCAGCTGCTCGAAAGTAGATGTATCCATTCGCGCCCCAGAACGGCTGGTCCTCATCTGCCGGAGATGCGAACTCGCGCGGAGGAAAGCGCAAGTCGAGCGACGCAAGCCACAGATGCGAACGTCCTTTATCGTCAGCGGCGGAGAACACAGCTTCGGTATCGTCGCGCGAAAGGTCATACGAAGTGACGAGCGTGCTGCCGAGCAGTCTTTGGCTGCGGCCCGTCGCCAAGTCCGCTACCCAAAGTTCGCCGCCTTGCCTCGCGAACGTTCCACCCGCCCCGTTCCTTAGAATGATGTAATAGAGTTTTGTAGCATCGCGCGAAAACTCCGGATCCTTCGCATAGCCCTCGGAGGAAATCTGTCGCTCGCCATGCGCATCGCGCACCCAAACCGTGCTCTGCGTCGTCCCCACCGACGTAATCAGCGATTTTCCATCCGGAGCCATCGCGATGCCTTCTTCCTCGGTGGCGCCCGACGTCACTCGCTCCACATCGCCGCCCGGAAACGGCTCGCGCCAGATGTGAAAGCGCCCGCTCGCGTTTGAGCTGAAGTACATCCATTTGCCATCTGGAGACCAATTCGCATACGTACACGCTGCGTCGGGAGGACCAACTGAATTTCCTGGCGAACTCCCGTCAAACGGCACGAGCCGGCAGGGCAGCCACCCGCCATTATCCATCTCGGCCACCAGTACCCATTTGTGGTCAGGCGACAATGCAGATCGGTGTGCCATCCCGCGCTCTCGCGGCGGCACGTACACAGAACGGGTGTTCGAGCCATCAGCGCCGGAAGTCACCAGCGCCATGTGATAGCCCGTCA
>JBAQYT010000066.1:0-32695 GCA_049787175.1 Candidatus Acidiferrales bacterium
CCCGGACGGCGGCGTTGCTGTGCTGAGAGTGTAAATGAGGCCAAGAAAACAGCTATTGTTGCCACGACGATATGATTTGCTTTCATCGCATCCTCTGCTGACAAAGCGAGCAAAATTACGGATTGTCAGGCTGACTGAATTTTGCTGCGGGAACCAAACGTGTGAGACGCGAGGGAGCATACAACAGTTTCATCTGAATGCGAGGGAAAGTGAGCGGAAGACCTCAGGTCAGCTCGCGCGGAAGGAGCGTGGGCGGGACCTGAGCTACAGAAATCCAGAGGCGGGCATGACCAGAAATAACGAGGACGACCACAAGGAAGCTCAGGCATGAGCTACTCGACGAGCCGCGGCAACGCTGGGTTCCGGCAAGATTGTTAACGAGAAGTAGCGCGAGTCTTGGACGACAGGGCTTGGCGCGTTTGCTCTCCGTCCACGAGCCGCCATATTCCCAAAGGATTTTCGTCCTTCAATTCATCGGGCAGAGCGGTGTTCGGGAAACTCTGGAAGCAAAAGGGCCGCGCGAATCGATAAATCGCCTGGGTGCCAACAGAGGTGGAGCGGCCGTCGGAAGTGGCGGGATACGGCCCACCGTGGACCATGGCGTGACATACTTCGACGCCCGTGGGATAGCCATTGAAGATGAGCCGGCCGACTTTCGATTCGAGAATCGCAACCAAATCAGCGTAGTCGCGCAGGTCCTCTTCGGTGCCGTGAATCGTGGCCGTGAGATGGCCTTCGAGAGAACGAGCGACCTGCAAGAGCTCTTCGCGAGACGAATGGCTTACGAGCATGGCGGAAGGACCGAAAATTTCGGCATGGAGTTCGGGCTGGCCGAAAAACGCCGATGCAGTGGTTTCAAACAGTACGGGGCCCACGCGAAGGCCCGCCGAGCCAGGCGCAGCAGCCGGTTGAGCGAGCTCCGAGACACCCTGCTGATTGCCGCGAGATTTTGTATCAGAGAGATAGGCTTCGTGAATGCGAGAGGTGAGCAAGGTGAAGTCTCCGCCCGCGCGCATCAGTTCGCGCAAATTGGCGGCGAAGTCGCGAGATTGCGCGGCATTCGCAGGATCGGCCGCAGTGACGACAATGCCGGGCTTGGTACAGAATTGGCCGGCGCCGAGCGTTATGGATGCGTGCGTGCCTTTGGCAATTTCCGTGGCGCGCTCGCGCATCGCGCCTGGCAATATAAAAACGGGATTGATGCTGCTCATCTCGGCGAAGACGGGGACCGGCTCGGGGCGCGCTGCGGCAGCGTCCATCAATGCGCGGCCACCCTGTTTTGAGCCAGTGAAGCCGACGGCTTTTATCGAAGGATGCTTCACAAGAGAGACGCCGACGTCGATGCCGGCATCGAAGAGCAGGGAAAAAATTCCGTCCGGTGCATCGCATTCGCGGGCCGCTGCGCGAATGGCGTGTCCTATCATTTCGGCGGCGCCGGGGTGAGCGCTGTGCGCTTTTACGACGACCGGATTTCCGGCGGCCAAGGCCGAGGCGGTGTCGCCGCCGGCGACTGAAAAGGCAATGGGAAAATTGCTGGCGCAGAAAACGGCGACCGGGCCGATGGCCCGCCAAAGGGAGCGGATGTCAGGCTTCGGAGCGGGTGTACGGTTCGGATCGGCTTGGTCGATTCGGGCGCCGACCCATGAGCCCTCCTCGACGAGTTGCGCAAACAAGCGAAGCTGGAAGCAAGTGCGCGCCGTCTCGCCCTTGATTCTGGCCGGGGGAAGCGCAGTTTCCTCGGTGGCGCGAGCGACTAAATCGTCGCCGAGCGATTCGATCTTTTCCGCGATTTTTCTGAGCAGCGCGCCCTTGGTTTTGCCGGAGGCGCGGCTCCACAGCGGGAAGGCGCGTTCGGCGAGAAGAGCTGCTTGCTGGATCTCGCCGGCGCTAGCTGAATAAAACTGCGGCTGAATTTCTTGGCCGGTGGCGGGGTTGACGGCGCGGAAACTCTTGCCGCGAGTTTCTCCGGAACCGTTGCCTAAAATCGATCTGCCCGTTAATTGCGCTGCGCTTTGCACGGCACTTCTCCTTCCCCAAAATGACGCGATCAAGAACGCGCTAGTTTTTCCTCGGTTTGATGCCGCGGGCGAGTTTCAAGCGCCCTGCGAATGATGCTCTTCGCTTCCTTGAGCTCGGCACCTTCGAGCTCCAGGCGCGGAGCACGGACGCGCGCGTTGCCGTGCCCTGCTTCCTGCTGGACCAGTTTGATGAGCTGGACGAACTTCGGCACGGTGTCCATGCGCAAAAGCGGGAGGAACCATTTATAAATGGCCAGGGCTTTTTGCATTTCGCCGTTCGATGCGTGGCGGAACACAGCCACAGATTCGGCAGGGAGAGCGTTTGCCAAACCAGCGATCCAGCCGACCGCGCCGACGCAGATGCCTTCGACGATAGCGTCGTCGACTCCGACCAAGACATCGAGGCGATCGGCCAGGAGCGCGCGAATGGCGGTGACGCGGCGAACATCGGTGCTCGATTCCTTGATGGCCTGCAAGTTGGGATGGTCGTTGGCGAGCTCGGCGACGTGTTCGGGAAGAAAATCGGTGCCATAAGCGACAGGATTATTGTAGAGCATGCCGGGCAGGTCGGTGGCGCGGAGAACTTGCGCAACATGCGATTGCATTTCACGCGAGTCGCCCCGGTAAACGTAGGGAGGCAAAATCATGAGGCCCTGGCAGCCGCGGCGCGCGGCGTCTTTCGCCAATTGCACGGCTTCGCTGGTGCGCAGCGAGGAAATTGACGCGGCGACCGGCACGGACGAGCCCACGGCGCGAACACAAGTCTCGATGATGGCCAACTTTTCATCGTAATCGAGCGTGGAACCCTCGCCGAGCGAACCCAGCGGCACAATTCCCGAGCAGCCGCTTTCGACGAGCCATTGGCAATGCTCAGTCATAAAACCATGGTCAACCTTGTAATTGACATCAAAACACGTGGTGATTGCCGGTATTACTCCCGTCCAGTTCATCGAGACTCCTCGTGGGACATCAGGTCTTCTTCATTTTGAATCGCCGCCGCAACTACAAGACCTTGCAGAGAAGCGGCGAAAACAGGGGGACGCACGGAATCCACTTTCCAGCCGAACAAGAACTCGGTGGCGGCACCGCAAATCCTCCCCTGACACGGGCCCATGCCGCATCGCGTTTGCAACTTCGCCGCGCGCCACGACGAGTGTTGCCTAATGCGGCCAAATGTCACATCTTCACAACGGCAGACAATTGTTTGGGAATCAACGGCGGAACGAAGCTCCTCGCGAAGAGCGAAGGTTCCCCGCAGCAAGGCAGCAAAGCGATCGAGACGGCGTTTCCGAGAGGCCAATTTCGCGACGCTGGCGGTTTGACCCGCAGCCGCGTAGCCGGCGATCTGCCCTTCCACGATGGACAAATCCACGCCGCCGATGCCGGTCAACTCGCCAGCGCAAAAAACATCAGACATGGATGTCCGCTGGGAATCATCCACACGAACAAAACCCCCGCGAAGCTCGCATCCGAGCAACACAGCAAGTTCGATGTTGGGCACAAGATGAAAACCGCATGCCAGATAATCGCAGCGCTCCTGCCAAGTGTTGGTTCCCCTGCGCAAAGTGACGCTTTCGAGCTTGTCTTCCCCGTTCGCGCGAATAGGCCAGTAGTTCGTTTTGTAAGGAACGCCGGAAAGCTGGCGCTTCATGGTGAACGCCTGAGCCAGTTTGGTTTTCTCGAGCATGAGCGACATGCCGAATCGTGCAACACGATGCCACGGCGCTTGCTCGGCGATCAGGCGAACATCAGCGCCATGCTCACGAAGATGCGCGGCAACTGCGAGCAGAAGAGGCCCGCTGCCCGCGACGACGATTTTCTTTCCGGTGACCGGGAGACCGGACTTGACCAGGGCTTGCAGGCCACCCGCGCCCATCACGTTCGGAAGCGTCCATCCGGGAAAGGGCAGAAAGAGTTCGCGGGCTCCGGTGCAGAGGATCAATTTCTTGTACGTAAGTTCGCGGACTTCGTCACGCACTTCGTCCATGGATTGAGCATCGACACGCTGAACGATGATGTGGTGTTTTTCGAGGTGATCGACAACCTCCGTCGAAGGCAGAAATTCGATGGGACTTGATGCGAATTTTTCGAACCACGTGCGGGCATCGGGAGTGGCGGCGCGCGATTGCGACTGGCCGCGCCAGATTTGGCCGCCGACGCGCGGATTATTGTCGATCACACCGACGCGCGCGCCGCTTTCCGCGGCGCAGCAGGCTGCGGCAATCCCCGCCGGCCCAGCGCCAACGACAAGGACATCGAAGCCGCTCGGTGGCCTGCTCACGGCACTCGTCATTGCTCGCTCTCTATTCACAGCGCTCGTCATGGCTCGTTCTTATCGCTGCGTATATCCATTCCTGGCACGCATAAAATCTGGCAGGTGCGAGAGTGGCGCCTGCGATTCACGGTCGCGCGACACTCGAAACAAACGCCCATGCCGCACAAGGGACCTCGCGGCGCGCCGCTGACGGAACGGCGAACGGCGGATGGACCGGCCAAAAGAATTGCTGCGAGCGCAGTCGTTCCCGATGGAACCATGATGCTGGCTCCGTTCACCGTGACGGAAATCGGTTCAGGCATGCACGTTCTCGTAAACGCGGCCAGGCAAATAAGGGGCCGCGGAAATCTCAGGCGTGCGGTGCAACAATTGGTCGACGAGCAATCGCGCGGTACCGAGCGACGTGGTAATCCCCAGGCCTTCATGTCCAGTGGCAAGAAACAGATTGTCGTGTCCAGGCATGGGTCCAATAAGGGGAAGTTTGTCCGGAGTAGCCGCGCGGAATCCGGCCCACGTGCGTATGGCGGATAGGGGACCAAGGGTGGGAATAAATTCCTGCGCGCGAGCCAGCATGCGGCCAAGGATGCGGTGATCAACGGCGGTGCTGTCTTTATCGAACTGGCGAGACGAGCCGAGCAGCATTTGACCTGTTTTGCGCGGCTGTATATTGAAGGCGACCGACTCCTGCGTCAGTGAATGGGCGCTTTTCAGGTATCCCAGTTCAACGAGCTGATGATGCACAAAACCCGGGTAACGGTCGGTGATTACCAAGTGTCCCTTGCGCTTCCTGACTTCGATTCCCGGCGCCAAGTTAGCAGACCAAGTGCCGGCCGCGATGACGATGGATTGAGCAACGATCGATGTACCGTCGTTCAAACGGACGCCATCGGGAGCGATTTCCGTGACAATGCGAGGAAGGTGCAAATGCGCGCCTCGGGATTGCGCTTGCTCAGCGAGAAACCGCGCGGCGCAGGGCGCATAAATCACCGCGTCGTCCGGCACGAGCAAGCCGCCCGGCAAACCTGGTTGAAGGTTTGGCTCCGCTTCGCGGAGCGCCTGCGCATCGAGGATTTCCGTTCGCACGCCACGCGATTCATAAAACTCTTTTTTTTGAGTGACCGCGCCCATCTCCTCCACGTCTGCCGCAACCCAAATGGTTCCACAGCCTTCGTATTCGACGTCCGCAGGCAGATCGGCAGACAAACGCTGCCAGAGCGTCTGCGAATAACGCGTCAAGGCGAATTGCGCCTCGGAATCGTCCATCACGACCAAATGGCCCATGCCGGCCGCTGTGGCCCCTCCACCAATCATTTCCGCTTCGGCAATTCCGACGCTCAGGCCCTCGGCGGCGCACGCGGCCGCGCAGGCCGCGCCCACGATTCCAGCACCGATAATCAAGACGTCATAAATCGGCAACTTCATTTTCTGATTCCAAAGCAAAATGGATCCTGCGGGTCGAGGATCAATTCGCTATCGGCGTTTACAAATGCCGCACCGGTGATGCTGGGATGCAATTCGCCGCCGCTTTCGGCAATGCTGCCTTCGAACACGCTTCCCACTATGCTTTCTTGCCGCCATACTTCGCCGACCCGGAGCTTGCCGTCCGCGTATAAACAAGCCATCTTAGCCGATGTTCCGGTGCCACACGGCGAACGGTCGTAGCTCTTTCCAGGGCACAAAACGAAATTCTTGCTATTCGCATCAGGAGCCTGGGCGGGGCCGAACAGTTCGATGTGGTCGATCTCCTGTCCATCGCGGCCAGTAATCTTCTGCTTTTTCAACTGCTGGCGAATGGACCAAGAAAATTCCGTGAGGTGGTCGACGTTTTCAAAAGAAATATCCATGCCGTGGTCGCTTACCAGGAAAAACCAGTTCCCGCCCCAGGCCACGTCTCCCGTGAGATGGCCGTGGCCGGGAATTTCGACCTTCACTTTCGCGGCATGGCGATAACTGGAGACGTTCTGCACGGTAACCCTGCCATTGTCGTACAAGCTCGCGGTGACCTTGCCCACAGGAGTTTCGATTTCGTGGAGGCCGGGCGACAGTTTCTTTAGGTATGCCAGGGTCACCATGAGACCGATGGTTCCATGACCGCACATGGCTAAGTAACCGACATTGTTGAAGAAAATAACGCCCGCAGCAGACGCCGGGTCTTGCGGCTCGCACAACAAGGCTCCGACGATGGCGTCAGAGCCTCGAGGCTCATTGACGACCGCCGAGCGAATCGAGTCGAACTTATCCCGGAATACGGCCAGCTTGGATGCCACGGAGCCATTGCCGAGATCGGGTCCGCCAGAAACGATAATGCGGGTGGGCTCGCCGGCGGTATGAGAATCAATGACACGGAGATGTTGTGTACCGGATTTCATAGGCAAAGAGCTATTGTATGTATAACATATCCGATGTCAAATGCGGATTATGTTGCATGAAAACGTTTACATTCGATGGCGAACCAGCGTGCCTATTGCACAAAGGGAATTGTGAGCAGAGGCAGAGGCTATGTCGATATCCTGAAAACGTTTACAGGCGGAATCGAAGGAACTTTCGACGCAATTGCGAGGTCCAAGTACGCTATTGTAGCCAGGGTCGTCAGGTGAGTTGTGCCGAGAAGAACCGTGTTGAGAAATCTGGGCGGACATTGCAGAGTCTGTTATTTGAAGTTTGGATCCGCGACCAAAAGCAGGAGGGCTCGTTGCCATACACACGCATGATTACCGCTGTTGACGCCCATGCATGCGGCGAACCGGGCCGAGTGATCATTGGCGGCGTATTGGACGTGCCTGGCAAAACGATGTTCGAGAAAATGGTGCATGTGCAAACGAAGACGGACGGCTTACGCAAATTGATGCTGCGGGAACCACGCGGATATCCGGCCTCGAACTGCAACCTCATCCTGCCGCCGACACGGCCCGACGCGGATGCGGGATTCATCATCATGGAACAGGTGGAGTATCCGCCGATGTCCGGAACGAACACGATCTGCGTGGTCACAGTGCTGCTGGAGACGGGAATGATTCCGGCAACGGGCCGAATGACAAAGCTAAAGCTAGAAACGCCCGCCGGCCTGGTGGAAGTCGAAGCCGAAATGGAGAACAACAAGGTTACGCGCGTGACATTCCAGAATGTGGCGGCGTTTGCAACGCATCTGGACGCACGCGTTGAGGTTCCGAATTTGGGAACCGTGAAGGTGGACGTCGCTTACGGAGGGATGTATTACGTGATTGCAGAGGCTGAGGCGTTGGGTTTGCGTCTGACGCCCGACGAAGGGCGCGATATCGTTCGCATCGGCGAAATGATCAAGGCAGCGGCGCGAGAACAACTTCCTGTGACGCATCCGGAAAATCCGGAAATTTCGGGAATCACGATCGCGCAACTTTCCGCGCCGACGACGACGCCGGGAGCCAGCCGCAGGAATGCGGTGATTGTATCGACCGGCGAACTCGATTGGAACCGTCCTGCCTCATGGACCGGCGCTCTGGACCGTTCGCCGTGCGGCACAGGAACCTGCGCAAAGATGGCAACGCTGCACGCCAAAGGGCTGCTCCCGCTCGAGCGCGATTTCATACATGAGGGAATTCTTGGCACGACATTCACGGGCAAACTTATCGCTGAAACACGAGTGGGAAAATATCCCGCGGTGATTCCTACGATAAGCGGGCGTGCGTGGATTACGGGATTTTCTCAGTACGTGCTTGATCCGGATGATCCATTTCCAGAGGGCTTTACGGTGGGAGACATTTGGGGAAAGACATCGTGAATCGGAAATTACGGAATGCTTCGTGCAGTTAAAATGTAATTGCATTCGTTGATTAGCGGTGTGGTATCTTTAGGCCGCGCAGCGAACTGAAAATCGCCCTAGGCAGATGCCCACAAGACAAAACCTGGAAAGCGAAGAGACGAAAGCCTCGAGCAACGGAATCCCGCGACTGTCACTGGCTTCCGCCGTTGCGGACAAGCTGCGCGCGATGATCATTCGCGGAGACGTTCAAGAAGGCGAGCAGCTCCGCCAAGACGCGATTGCGACGGATTTTCAGGTCAGCCGCATTCCGGTGCGAGAAGCGCTGCGGCAACTCGAAGCCGAGGGCCTGATCAAGATCGTGGCTCATCGCGGCGCGGTGGTTTCAGCGCTATCGGCGGATGAAATCGAGGAGCTCTTTGACATTCGCGCGCTGCTCGAATGCGAAGTTCTGAAGGTTTCCATTCCGAACTTAACGGATGCGGATTTCGAAAAAGCCGATTCCATCCTGGGAACTTACGAAAAAGCGCTATGGATGAAAGAAGAAGTGGGAACGTGGGGCCGGCTGAATTGGCAGTTCCACGCCACTCTGTATTCGCGGGCGAACCGGCCGCATTTCATGTCGATCATCAAAATGATCAACAACAACGGAGACCGCTACACGCGACTGCAACTCTACCTTACGCAGGCCTTCGAACGGGCGAAGAAAGAACATCGCATGCTCCTCGACCTGTGCCAAAAGCGGGACGCAGCCGCGGCCAGCGACCTGCTCGAGCGGCATATCCACAATGCCGGCCGCATGCTGAAAGAATTCGTGAAGCAGCACCGCAAATAATTTCTCACCCCTCCGATTTTTGCT
The DNA here is from genome assembly GCA_049787175.1 of Candidatus Acidiferrales bacterium. Lineage (GTDB taxonomy): Bacteria > Acidobacteriota > Terriglobia > Acidiferrales > UBA7541 > DAHUXN01. Next base: position 8,889 of record JBAQYT010000066.1, read on the forward strand.
GTTTCATGCTCCTTGCCATTCGGAGCTGTATCGCCATTCGAATCAATACCCCACCTCAGCGGCTAACGCCGAGTGGATTTTGCGCTTTGGGCACGGCTAAAGCCGTGCCCTGACGGGGCAGACACAGAACAAAGAGCCGCAGACCCTGAAGAACGCAGGGTCTGCGCTACAAACCAACCGAAATGCGAAAGCAAAGGCGCGAGGCTACGGACGAGAATCGCTGGCAGCAGGCGCTGACTGCAGCGAGGCGACAACTCCGCTTTCCGCGAGCGAATGGTTGAATGCAGGAAACTCCTTTTCCATCAGCTCATGGTATTTCGTTGTGGCGGATGCGAGGTCTTGTTCATATGTATGAAGAAGGGTCATATCCGTGTCTGTGGGCGCAAAATCGGCGGCGCCAGCCACGTCGCCGCCGCCAGTGCCGATTTCGGCGTTGAGCCAAATAAGGTTGAGATAGATTTTGTAGGCAGCGACGTAATACTTGTCGTCACTGTTTGCCTCAACGCGCGAAATGAGGGTGTATTCGACGGCTTGCATCTTGTCGTCCATGGCTTGGACCGATTTGAGCAGGTCGGCCTGCTTGGCGTCACTCTTCTGTTCGGTTTTGGCATCGGCGATTTCAGACGTAAGCATGGTGGCCGTATCTTCGAGCTGCTTACGCATCCATTCGATGCGATTGACCATGTCCGCTGTGCGAGAGATGTCATCACGAATGCGAAGCAACGCTTTGATTGAAGCGTCGATGTCCGCGTCGGAGCCCGGCGAATGTGGATCGCGCAAAATAGTGAGCGGCTCGGTGAAAGTTTGCGTGCCGACCGTCAAACGCACAGTGTACTTGCCGGGAGCGGCCAGCGGACCGTCCTGAGCTTCTTCGATTCCCCAGTGCGTGATTGGGCGCGAATCCTTGCCGCGGAAACGAGGCTCATCCCAGATGTGAGGATTGTCGGGAGCGGCGGTGCGAAGCGCAACGAGGCGCGGTGGTTCATAGTGCAGGTCCCAAACGGCCCGATTGATTCCGGCCTTCCCGGGATTTTTCAGCCTTCGAATCACGTTTCCGCTGGCGTCCAGAATCTCCAACTGCACAGGGTCTTTGGACGCTGACTTCAGAGAATAATCAAGGAAGGCGCTGGCACCACGAGTTAAACGATAAGCGGAACGTGGCTCAAAGAAACGCACTTCGGCATCGGATTTTTCCTTCGCCATTTGCTCGAATGGAGTGATGTCGTCGAGGATATAGAGGCCGCGCCCGTAGGTGGAAACGACGAGATCGTGGAACTGCTTCTGAACGACGGCCCAAGACACGGTGGCATGAGGCAGACCGGCATCGAACATTTTCCAGTTTGCTCCGTCATCCAGTGAGTAATACAACGCGTTTCCGGTGCCCGCAAAGAGCAGGCCTTTGCAGTTTGGATCCTCGGTGACGACGCGAACATAGGAGAGCTCACCCTTGGGAATGCCGCCGCCTATTGGGGTCCAAGTCTGACCGAAATCAGTGGTCCTGTAGATGAATGGATCGCGATTGTCCATCAAGTGAAAATCGACAGAAACGTAAGCGGCGCCAGCAGCGAAATGCGAGGGTTGAATGCTGGTTATGGTTCCCCATGCAGGGAGCCCTGAGATGTTTTTCGTAACGTTGGTCCAATTCCCTCCCCCGTTTCGCGTGTACCACAGTTGTCCGTCATTCGTTCCCGCCCAGATCAGACCTTTCTGAATTTCGGAAGGAGCAATGGCGAAGACGACTTCGCCGTAGAACTGGCCTAGATTGTCTCCAACGATGCCGCCGGAAGAGACGATGCGGCTTGGATCATGCGTCGACAAATCGGGGCTGATGACGCTCCAACTCTGGCCGCCGTTGGAGGTTTTGAAGATTACCTGGCAGCCATAATAGACAGTATTGTTATCGAACGGATCGATCGCCATCGGCGGAGTCCAGTGACAGCGATACTTAGCATCGTTGGGCGGCGAATCGAGAGTATGCGCCCAAGGACTGACGGAGCGCGCCATCTTTGTTTTCGCATCCCAGACGGTGACTTCGTCGCCGTAGCAGGTGGCCCAAACGATATTGGGGTCGGCAAGGTCAGGCAGAGTCCAGCCGGACTCGCAACCGCCCATGGCATGATCCCAACCGGGCTGATCGCCACCGCCGCCGAAGGAGAAACCCATTGAGGTGCTCGGGCCGCGCATGTTGCCGTCATCCTGCATGTTGCTGTAAACGTCGTAGGGAATCTGATTATCCACGGCGACGTGATACATCTGGCCAATCGGCAGGCTCACACGATGAAAGCCGCGGCCGTGGACCGTGGTGATGATGACGCCAGCGTCGTTGGTGAGGGCGAAGCGGTCTGGATTTTTGGGGTCGATCCAAATGTCGTGATTGTCACCGCCCCAAGGGACTTCCTGAAAATTTTCGCCGCCATCCAGAGATTCGTAAAAACCGCTATTCGCGATATAAACCTCGTTGTCATTGCCGGGAGAAACGGCGATGCGAATGTAGTATCCCGCGCGGCCGATAAGCGCACGCTGCCAATTGACGACGCGCCAATTTTCGCCGCCATTATCGGAGCGCCAAACGGAGCCCTGATCTTTCGTTTGGATCAACGCGTAAACGCGATTGGAGTTTGTGGGCGCGACGGCAATATCGATCTTCCCTACCGGTGACTTCGGCAGGCCATGTCCCTCGATACGCGTCCAAGTAGTTCCACAGTCATGAGAGACGTACACGCCGCTGCCGGGACCGCCGCTCAGTTCTGCCCACGTGTGCATCTCTACTTGCCAGGTGCCGGCAAACAGCGTCTGAGAGTTCTCAGGGTCCATGGAAAGGCCTGAACAGCCAGTATTTTCGTCGACAAACAGCACGCGCTGCCAAGTCTTGCCGCCATCCATGGTTCGATACACTCCGCGCTCTTGCTGCGGCCCGGTGGTGCGGCCGAGGGCGCAGACGAAAACAATGTCGGGATTTGTGGGATTGACAACCATGTGGCCGATGCGGCCGGTTGCGTCGAGGCCCATGTGGGTCCAGGTTTTGCCAGCATCGGTGGATTTATAAACGCCGTCGCCCATGACGTCGCTGTCGCGAATGGCCCAAGCTTCGCCGGTACCAACCCAAACGACGTTTGGATCGGAAGGAGCGACGGCGAGAGCGCCGATCGCGGCGACAGGCTCCTTATCAAAAATGGGCTCCCAACGATTGCCGCCGTCGGTGGATTTCCAAACTCCTCCGGAAGCCGCGCCCGCGTAATAAGTGCTTGGATCTCCGGGAACGCCGGCAACAGAGGCTATGCGATTGCCGACAATGGGGCCAAGGAACCGGAAGTGAAGGTTGTCTTCGTTAGCCGCACCGAACCTGCGCTGCGCGTAAGATGGAGCAGCGGCCACGGCGATTACTGCCAAGAGTAACAAACAAGTTCTGCATGAAATGTATGACGTTCGCATCCTGTTTCTCCCCACACGCGTTCTCATCTGCATGAACTTTCTACTACAAAACTTGCCGAAGCAGTCACAATCGATTTCGTTTCTGAACGATTCGACTCCAACTTGAATGAGACGCACACCGCCGGAGGCAGTTACAGCGAAGTCTTCTCGACTGTCAGCAGCGAAACGTCATTGCCGCCGTCGAACAAAAGGCGGAAGCCGTTCCTCCTTGATTTGAAAATTCTCCGGGGGAGTTACACCCAGCAAATACTGAACAAAATAGTCCCAGCGACGCCGAGTAACGTACAGCGCGTGAGGGCCGCTATCGCCATGAAGCATGTTCGGCACAAAGAGCATGTCGAAGCTCTTGTTGGCACTCATCAGAGCGTCGACTAGGCGCATGGTTTCGACTGGGTGCACGTTGTTGTCGATATCACCATGGATGAGGAGCAAATGGCCTTTCAACTGGGCGGCCATTGTGACATTGGATTGATCGGCATAGTCGGGTCCCATGGGATAGCCTTGGTACTGTTCGTTCCACCAAGCCTTGTCGAGACGAGCGTCATGGTCCCCAGAAGTTGAGACGCAAACTTTATAAAAATCGGGAAACTGCAGAATGGCGTGCGCGGAACCGTAACCACCTGCCGAGGTTCCAAAGATGCCGACGCGCGAGATGTCCATGTACGGATTTTTCGCGGCCATTTGCTTGATCATGGCCACGTGGTCGGCGAAAGAGCCGCCCAAATTGTGGTAGGAAAATTCGTGGAATGCACGAGAGCGGCCCGTCGTGCCGCGGCCGTCGACCATGACAAGGACGAAGCCCAACTCGGCCATGGATTGGAGACGCAGAGCCGCAGGAAACGTCTTAGGCACGAAAAATCCCTGCGGGCCGGTATAGACGTATTCAATTATGGGATATTTCTTGGTTGCATCGAAATTCGACGGGCGCCAGATGAGACCGTAAAGATCGGTTGAGCCGTCGGTCGACTTGCCTTCAAAGGGTTCGGGATATTTCCATCCCGTCTTGAGCAAAGCACTGACGTCCGTCTTCTCAAGGACGCGGACTTCCGAACCGTCGCTGGAGCGGCGAAGGACAGTTTCACCCGGAAGGTCCACGCGAGAGTACGAGTCGACAAAGTATTGGCCATCGGGGGACATGGTGACGGTGTGATTGGCGTTTTCCGGCGTCAGCAACTGGAGATCGGAGCCGTCGAAATTTACGCGGTAAAGGTGAGTGAGGTAAGGATCTTCGTTTTTCTCGCGCCCGCTCGCGAGGAAATAAATCTGATGATCCTTCGCATCGATGTATTCGAGTTCGCGAACGACCCACGGACCCTTGGTGATCTGGTTTTTTAGCTGGCCATCTTCGTCATACAAGTAGAGTTGATTCCATCCGTCCTTCTCCGATGACCATACGATTCCGCCATTATCCGGAACGTAACGGAAGAAATGCTCGCCGGGATCGATATATAGTCCGTCTTGCTCCGCTATTAGAGTTTTTTGGTCTCCGGTGCTGGCATCGACCACGCGCAGTTCGGTTTCCTTATTTCCTCGCGTACCGTGTTCGTAAAAGAAACTCTTGCTGTCCGGAAACCATTCGAAGTAGCCGGGGCCTCCCTGAAAGGGGATTTCCAGCGGCTCAGTCTTTACGTCCACGCGCTGCCCGCTAAGCACGTCGAAAACAGCGACAGTCGCTGCGGGAAGCGCTTCTCCGGGAAGAGGATAAACGTAATCATAGGCCTTCGGCCGAAGCTGGCCGGGCGGCACGAACTGAAGGCTTGTGAATCGGCCGGCATTTCGCGAATCGATGCGGAACGTAACTAACTTGGAAGAATCCGGGGACCAGAAAACCTCGGGCGGCTCCTTTGCGTCCTCCCCGCGCTCGACTCGTGCGCGTACGAGCGCGCTCAAATCGGGAAGAGGCGTCGCATAGTCCCAGCCCGGAACACCGTCGCGCGTCAATTGGACAACCGCGCCCGTTGAAGTATCGCGCACATATAAATTGTGGTCTTGCACGTAAGCAGCCCAGAGTCCGTCGGGCGACAAACTCTCAAAACGATCGCGGGCGGCCGCTTCGCTCCTGCTACAGTGGTAATCAGTGAGACTGCAAGTCCACTCTATGCTGTCGAGTTGGAACTGTATGGCGCTCTCGTTCTCGGTGAAATCAAAACTCTCGAAGGGCAAATTGCCGGCGTTGTATGTCTGGCCGGCTGCACGTGAGAGAGCTTCCGCGAGCTTCGCATGGTCGAATGCGGGACGGCTGGTGTTCTTGGCGGCATCCACAACGATAAATTGCTTACCTGCCGCAGTGTTTTCGAGATACCAAAAACTGTCGCCCTTGCCAATCCAACTAGCCAGCCCAGCGCTCAATATTAAGTGCCTTACATTCCCTGGCAGAAAGCGTTGAGCACGCTGGTAATCCGCGAGCGTGCCTTGCGCCATAACTGGGCCAGCAGACATCAGAGAAATTAAGGCGAATAGAAGAAACGTGCATCCACGGTTTCGGATCATGTGCGCCCTCCGTACGGAGCCCAACGCCGACGCCCGAGCTTTGATCAGGCCCGGTATGAATATGAAAACGAGGGCAGTCTATGTATAATTTATAAAAAGTCAATAGTTTGCTGTAACTTCTCGGAAGTGGAATCGAGCCGGCTCGACGTGGGTCCACGTTTTTTCGCGCTGGGATTTTGTCTAGGGCTATTCGGTTATCGATTGTGGCCGCTTTTACGTACCGCCTGGCAAAAACCATCGCGGATTTATCAACTTGCCATCAATTAGTCGCGAGTTGACTGGACTGTTCTGGTTTCTGAACAGATATGGCTCTATAATCCGCCCTCAACCTACGGATGCAATTCGGGAGCAGGACAATTTGTTTGCTGGTACTCGTCTTCGCCAAATTCGAGAACGGCTGGCTCTCACCTACCGTGATGTTGAACAGGCAAGCTATGAGATCGCTCAGCGTCACGGCCGTCCCGAATTCATTATCCACATCAGCCGACTGGCAGACTTGGAGAACAGCAGCGTAGTCCCTGGATTGCACAAGCTATTCAGTCTTTGCACCATTTATCACCTCAACCCCGACGAGGTGTGCAGATGGTATGACGTTCCACTCAACGACATCTTCGTTGGGGGAATGGCGTTCGTAGGACCGAAGACACACCTGGCGGCGCCGCCCCGCGCCATCCATCTTCCGATTCATTTCGATCCCGCGTTCGATCCACAGCGTACGACGTACCTGACGCGGATGATCCAGAGTTGGGGGAGTTTCGAAGCAGTATCCCTGAGGAATGGACATGGCTACCATTACGGCTATATTGGCCATGAAGATCACTGGATGGAACCGCTTCTGCGTCCCGGGGCGTTAGTGCTGGTGGATCCTCAACGGCAGAAAATCGAGGCGGGAGGCTGGAAGAATGAAGCGGAAAGGCCTATTTACTGGGTGGATATACGCTCCGGCTATCGCTGTTGCTGGTGTTTGCTCGAAAGGAACCGTCTGGTGTTACAGCCGCATCCGTTGTCGTCGTGCGCGCCAGAAAACTACCACTTCCCAGACGAAGCAGAAGTCATGGGAAGAGTGGTGGGCGTGTCGATGCGCATCGTCAACTCATAGAGCCTTCTGCCGCGATCAATTGCAACAGCGTTGCAAGGTTCGAGCAGAAAAGCTGTCTTAGATAGATGGGCACACCAGAAGGAATCAGAAACTTGTAGAATTCATGCTCTTGCCAGCGCCCGGCAATTTCACTCGAACTACTGTCAAATCCCTCCAAGCATCTACGGATTTCAACCTCCTGATGCTCGAGCGATGTCTCCAGTATCCTCTCGAATAGCTCCTCATGACATGCCCGCAGGGCTTGGTCGACCGCCGATTCAGAATAAATCGCTGCCAAGCCGTCATGGCGATAGCAGCCAGTGGCCAAGTCGCGAAGGGTAGCGATGTGCAGCAAGCGCGATACGTCGCCTGGAATACGGTCCAAAGTGCGCGACGTGAAATCCTCAATCACGCGGCGGTCTCGATGGATTTGTTCCAGATCTTTCATCGCTGGTTTTGAAGCATTTGTTCCACGTTCGGAACACTTCGCACAAATCCATCTGCGCTCGGCCGACTCCTGAGAAAAGCGCCACCCAGGAGGTGGTCCACTATGAAACAGATAGCAGCTTCGTTTGTTGTCACTGGCGCGTTACTTCTGGCGATACTAGTCTTGGGTCGTTCGAACGTCAACTCCTTAGCAACAGCAGTAAACGGTCACTGCACAGTAGCGAATTGCATTTGGGCCGATGGCAGTAACCCAATGCCACCATTTCCGCCGCCCGTAGGGCCCGGCTCAAGCCTAACTGCAAGTCCTTTGACGCTCTTGGCCGATGGCAGTAATCCAATGCCGCCGTTTCCGCCGCCCGTAGGGCCCGGCTCAAGTCTAACTGCGAGTCCTTTGACGCTCTGGGCCGATGGCAGTAACCCAATGCCACCGTTTCCGCCGCCACCGCCACCGCATCCGAGTTTGATGATTTCAATGAACTCGTTCTCGGCATGAATCACCCGTTTCACGCCGGGAGTAACTTACAGTTTACGTCATGACTCCTAAACTGTTATAGTGCTCCCGGCATATGGGCCTCTCCTCTTTAGGTTTAGCCCATTGGGGCTTTGGAACCTTCATCGAGGCCGTGGTTCTGATCCTCGCGATTCGCCGCCATCTCTTTGACCGGCTGCCTTTTTTTACAATTTATCTTTTCCTTATCCTAGCTAATGAAGTGATAACACTCGCCGTATATGCAATTACAGGTATTTCTTCGCATATCTCGTTTGTCATCGCTTGGGTGATGCAAGGTTTACTGGTTTCTCTTCGAGCTCTTGTTGTTTATGAAGTTTGCCGAAGTTTGCTTTCTCCCTACCGAGGATTGTGGCGGCTTTGCAGGCCGGTTTTGATCGCGGTGGGTGCAATTCTAGGAACAACTTCCGGCATCGTGGCCCGTCAAAATGCACACTTCATTGAGGAAGCCATCCTCACTGTTGGACGCGGTTTGGAATTGGCGATCGTTGGCATTCTGATTTTTGGCCTAATCTTCTGTCGTTACTATGGCATCAGGATTGAGCGCTATCTTGCATGGATCGCGCTGGGGCTGGGCCTCTATTCAGCCATTCAAGTTGTGAACAACACCTTTCTTCAGCATTGGCTGAGCTATTTCTCCGTATGGAATGGCCTGCGGCATATATCTTTCGACATGGCGGTTGTCTTCTGGATTATCGGGTTGCGAAAGCCGCTGCCCGTTCTCGCTCCTTCTCCCGTGTTGCTCGGGAAGCATGAATACAGGGACATGGCACCACACCTAACGGCTCGGCTTCGTGAATTGAATGGACGGCTCCTGGAGATGTGGAAATGATCCTATCACTCACGCTCTTGCTCTCGATTGCTCTTCTTCTTGCACTGATATGGCTGCTTTTTGGGGACCGCAAACCAAAAACCGATCTCTCACTGGCTGCTTTAGAGATAAAGAAACTTCTGCCGGTCCATTGCGGGTATTTTCCTCAAATTCGGCACATCCTAACCGCTGAGGATCGCGAATTCGTGCGCCGTCGCGCGCCGCGGCATATCGCCAAGCAATGGCGCGCGCAGCGCCGCCGGATTCTTCGGCTTTACATTCAAGGGTTGGGTCAGGACTTTCATGGCCTTGAGCGATTAGCCCGGCTGATTGCCGCGCTTTCTCCAGAGGTCAAGCGGAATCAGGAGTGGGAATGGGCCTGGATCAGCGTGCAATTTCGCCTGCTGTATGGACTGACGCTATTGCATCTGACGCTGCACCGGCTGCCAGACGGCGAGTTGGCCCGGCTCACGGAGTTGCTGAGCAGCTTGACGCTGACTGTTGAAAGATGGATTGAGCACATCACTGAAGCGTTGCCGCAAGTACAGAGCAATCCCGGCAGTTGATACCGCATCGATGTTTGCCCGACGCCGGCGCTGCCTTTTGTTGGCACTCACGGCGCGCACGTAACTCGTACGCGCCCAAATGGGGACAATCCCACCGTTGAGACAAGGCAGCCGATATAATCGCCAGTAATTAGGAGAAGAGACGTTGGCCGGGGAAAAAATACTTGTCTGCGATGACGAGGAAGCCATCCGCGAAGTTGTTTCCACGCTTCTCGAAGCACAGGGCTACCGCTGCACGGTCGTTTCCGATGGGAGCCAGGCCATCCAGCAAATCAAACGCGAGGCGCACGATCTGGTACTGAGCGATATTGTAATGCCAGAGATGGATGGAATGCGCTTGCTGCGCCAGCTCCGTTTACACGACAAGGATATACCCGTCATTATGGTGACGGCGATGCACGATATTTCCATCGCTTTGGAAGCCATTCGGGCAGGGGCTTACGATTACATCTTGAAACCGTTCGAAAAAGACCAGTTGTACCATAGCGTGGGACGCGCTCTGGAACACCGGCACCTGGTCCTCGAGAATCGCTCGTACCAACGCAATCTCGAGCACCTGGTCGCGGAGCGAACGCAGCAACTCTCCGTTACGCTGCACAATCTGGAACAATCGTACGATCACACGCTTGAGGCCCTCGGGAGCGCCTTAGACGCCAAAGACGCAGAAACGGAAGGGCATTGCCAGCGGGTCACAGCAATTACCATCGTGATTGCAAGAATTATGAAAGTGAACAAAGACCTATTGCGGCACATCGCTCGCGGCGCTTTCCTTCACGATATCGGCAAGATGGGTATACCGGATCAGGTTCTGCGTAAGCCCGGTCCGCTTACCGACGATGAACGCGAACTGATGAGACGGCACTGCGACATTGGTTATAACGTGTTGAAAAAAATTCCGTTCCTGAAGGAAGCTGCCGAGATCGTGCTTGCCCATCAAGAATTTTACAATGGCGGCGGCTATCCTCGAGGGCTCAAAGCCGAGGAAATTCCGTTGGGAGCCCGCATTTTCGCTGTTGCGGACACCTTTGATGCAATGACGTCCGATCGTCCCTATCGAAAAGCATTAGCAGTCAGCGCTGCGCGGGAAGAAATCCGAAAGTTCTCGGGGATCCAATTCGATCCTCTCGTAGTAGAAGCGTTTCTCACCAAGCCCGACGCTTTCTGGACGGATATTCGCAAAAATATTGGCGATCCCTTCCGCTACCTGCAATTTGAAGATCCCTGATTCGACATGCGGCGGGCGATGAGGACCCACGGTGGCGAGACGAAGCAGGCTATGTTTGCTTCCTTGCTGTTTGCTCGCTGTAACTCTGGTACGATTCACCTTGCCCGAATTGAATCCACAAGGAGACAGCCCATGAAGCGTATGGTTTCGCTCGGAAGCGTGGTGCTCCTGGCGCTGGCGTTTCTGCCGCTCGCCGCCCGCGCCCAGGACAAGCAGCCGGCGATTGCTACGACAAACCTGAAGGTCGGGGATGTTGCACCGGACTTCATGCTGCCTAGCGACCAAAGCACCTCGGTGTCGCTCAGCAGCTTCCGGGGCAAGAAGAATGTGATCCTGGCCTTCTACGTCCTGGCATTCACAAGCGGTTGAACGAAGGAACTTCAGGCCTATCAGTCTGATTTGGCCAAAATTGAAGCAAGCGATTCGGTGGTATTCGGCGTCAGCATAGACAGTCCTCCCGCCAACGCAGCGTTCGCTAAACAGATCGGCGTCACGTTCCCTTTATTGAGCGACATGAACCGCAAGGTTTTGAGCGCATATGGAATCGTCCGAACCTATCCGATGGAGGGTGACAAGTATGAATTCGCGCGGCGGACGACCTTTGTGATCGACAAGACCGGCAGGATCAAACATATCGATTTCGACTCGACGGCCATTGACCCAACCACAGCGGTAACTATTTGCACGGGCCTGCACGAAAAGCAAGGCCAGTGAGTTTCGTATACTTTCCCGCAGAAGAGCAGCCCCCTTCTGCGGGAAAGTATGATCTCTCGCACCCGCCCTCCTGAAGCCGCAGGGCAACACGCCTAGACTCCGCCAGACTGGCTCAAAATACCGGCTAGTTTAGATGCAAGACAATTTCAGATACGGAGGGTACAGAACAGGGCGTGACTGCAGAATGAACCGCATCATGGTGCAGATTGCGGCGCCGGTAGAGGATTCCAAATAGGGTCGCAAAGATGAGCATGGGAGGGATCATCAGTACTAAAATACCGTGCCGAAGAGCAGCTTCGCCGTGCGGCCCCGTTGCGGCAGCGTCGTTGTAGCAAAGCGCGCAACCCTGAGCAAAGGCAGAGTGCGCGCAAAGCAGCACGCCAGTGAAACCGCCAGCGACTGCTGACAAACCCCGTAGAGTCTTACGCATCTTCGCCCATCTTCCTATTGCTACTCTACCACGACGGGACGTCCGAAACGCCCGGCGGTTCCATCATGGATGCATGCTGTGAAGATTCACGATCCGCATGCTGTCTGGAAAAACAAATATCAAAATCATGACAAGACAGAAGACCAATGAAGGAACGATGATCAGGAACAGCCCAATCTTCTCAAACCGCAAATGCATGAAGTACGCGACGATTAAAGCCGACTTAATCAAGGAAAGGCCAACGAGAAGAGTGAGCATGATGTGCGGCTCGAGCCGCAAGTAGGCCAGCAGAACCTCGATGCCTGTAAGAACAAGAAGCCAGAACCAGACCCAGAGGAAAAGCTTTTTTGAGCCGGGCTGGTGCGTCGCCACCGCGGTTGCTTCATGCGCGCTCATCGGTCGTATGCTCCTCAGCCTTTCAGGTTGACGGACATCAGATAGACCATCGGAAAAATGAACATCCAAACAAGGTCGACGAAGTGCCAGTAAAGCCCGCTGACTTCAACGTGATCGGCATTGAATTTCCTTCGGCCGAAGCCAAAGGCAATGATGCACAAATAAATCACGCCGATCGAAACGTGCAACATGTGCAGACCGGTGAGGCCGAAAAAGGTCCCGCCAAATAATGGGTCGCCCCATTTGTTGCCCCAGGGCGTAACCCCCTCCGCAAACAGCCGAAACCATTCCATCAAGTGCAAGATTACGAATGCGGCTCCGCCCACCGCCGTCAAGAGGATATATATGACAGTTTTGCCGATCTGGCTGCGGTGCGCGGCGGCAACCGCCATTACCATAGTCAAGCTGCTCGACAGCAGGATGATGGTAAGAAACGTGGCATTGGCAATCGCGGGCCAAATTTCGAACGGCCGCGGCCAATTCGAGCTTGCCAGCCGAACGTAGGCATACGCGAGAATCGCCGTCGAAAACGTCAGCGAGTCGGAAAGAAGAAACAGCCACATTCCCAGTTTCTTGGTGTTTGTGGCAAATGGAGCTACGCCACCACCCCAGGCTGCTCCGGAAACAGCGTCAATGTCCAATTCAGCCAAGCTTCACCGTCCTAACAATAGAAGTAGGAAGAGAAACACCCACAGCCCGTCTAAGAAGTGCCAATAATAGCCGACAATCTCCGTTCCAGTTGCCAGCGTCAGCCGGCGCAATCGCCCCCAGCCAACGAAAAGGAGCGCGGCGATGCCTCCCAGCAGGTGAAGGCCATGCGCTGCGGTAAGCACATAGAAAAAACTGTTGCTCGCGTTTGTGGCAAGGTAAAAACCTCCAGCCACCATTTGCCGCCATGCGATCAGTTGTCCGGCCAAGAAAAGCAGGCCAAGCACGGTCGTTACTGCCCACCAATGGCGGAATCCGCCGTTGTCGCCTCGCTTAAACAGCCGCCGCGCCTGAATCAGCGTCGCACTGCTGGCGAGAAGAATCGCTGTGTCCAGCCAGAGTATCCGAGGCATGGCGAACGGAAGCCAATCGCCACCGAGGCCTTTTCTTACGATGAACGCGCTGACCAGGGCCATGAAGAACATCAAAATGCCGCCCATGGCAATGGTGATGCCGGTCACATAAACGCGCTGCGGAATTCCGGAAGGGCCTCCTCCGCGGCGTCCGTCGTCTCCATCCCCGCCGGAGCCTGCAGGCGGTTTTGCGCCTCCGTTTGATCCTATGATTTCAAGTTCATCTGTGGCTGTTAGGTGGGGCATGTGATTTCAGCTTATCAAGCCTTGGCCACTTGTTCGGGGGCAAGATCCTGAGGAATAAAATCGTCCGCAGCGCCCGGGACACTGTATTCATACGGTCCGCGATAGACGGTTGGATAATGGCCCGCGAAATTGTCGTGCGGCACCGGAGTGCTGACCGACCACTCCATCGTGGTGGCATGCCAGGGATTCCGTTCAGCAGGCTTGCCGTGCTTGATGCTCCAGAAAAAATTGAAATAAAAAAGCAATTGCGCGCCAGCGGTGATGAACGCGGAAATGCTGATAAACATGTGCACCGGATGCAGCGGGATCATGTAGTTCACGGATTCGATGCTTGAATACCGCCGCGCATCACCTGCATAACCCAGATAGTGCATAGGCATAAAAATGCAGTAAACACCCAAGAATGTGAACCAGAAGTGAATTTTGCCAAGCGTTTCGTTCATCATGCGACCGAACATCTTGGGAAACCAATAATAAGTGGCGGCGAACATGGCGAAGATGGCCGCAACGCCCATGATCAGATGGAAATGCCCGATGACGTAATACGTCGCATGCAGATACAGGTCGAGCGCCGGCTGCGCCAAGAAAATGCCGGAAAGGCCTCCGGTGACAAACAGGGAAACGAAACCAATCGCAAACAGCATGGATGCCGTGAAGTGGATCCTGCCACCCCATAGCGTTCCGAGCCAGTTGAAGGTTTTAATTGCCGACGGGACACCGATGACCAGAGTCAGAATCGAGAAGGTCAGCGCGGAATAGGGGTTCATACCGCTAATAAACATGTGATGGCCCCAAACCGCAAAGCTCAAGAAGCCGATCGCGGTCAGCGAATAAACCATCGCCTTGTACCCGAAGACGGGCTTGCGCGAAAACGTCGACAGGATGTGCGAAATAATGCCCATGGCAGGCAGAATCGCAATGTAGACTTCCGGGTGGCCGAAGAACCAGAACAGATGCTGCCAAAGCAAAGGCGAGCCCCCGGCGTGATGCAACACGACTCCACTGACATTCAGGTCCGCAGGGATGAAGAAGCTCGTTTGCGCCAAGCGGTCCAGCAACAGCAGTATGCAAGCCGCCAATAGCACACCGAACGCCAGCAGCGCGAGACACGCGGTGATGAACCAGCCCCAAACCGTAAGGGGCAGACGCATCAGAGACAGGCCCTTTGTCCGCAAATCGATGGTCGTTCCCAGGAAATTAATGGCGGACATGAGCGAACCACCGCAGAAGAGAGCGATGCTGACCACCCACAGCGTTTGCCCGAGGCCCAATCCCGGTCCGGCGATTTCTCCGACAGCACTGAGCGGGGCGTAAGACGTCCAGCCGCTGATGGAGGCTCCGCCAGGCACAAAAGCCGAGGCAAGGAGGACAATCAGGGCAAGAAAAGTCGTCCAAAAAGAGAGCATATTGAGCGTAGGAAACGCCATATCAGGCGCGCCAATTTGAATCGGCAGGAAATAATTCCCAAAGCCGCTTTGCGGCACCGTGGTCAACACGAAAAAGACCATCAGGGTTCCGTGCATGGTGATGACGCGAAGATAATCTTCTGGCGAGACAATCCCGTTGGCGAATCCCCAGATGTGTGCGTTTGGCCAGACGAGGTGAAGGCGCATGATGAGGGACAGAATCATCCCAATGGTCACGGCAGACAATCCGAGGAGGATATATTGCGTCCCGATGATTTTATGATCGAGACTAAATATGTAATGGCGGATCCAACCTTTGGGCGCCTCGGAATGATGGATGGGGCTAGCGTGCGCGCTCATCGATACTTTCTCCGCCGCAGCAATAAACAGCAAGATTGCAAATCATTACTCATTGAGCGTTTTGCGCCTCCTGCTTCTTCTCCCACTGCTCGAAATCGACTTCGGACATCACATGCATCATCGCGTGCATATGATAGTGCCCTAAGCCGCAAAGTTGATTGCACGTGACTTCGTAATCGCCAGTCTTGTCAATTTCAAAATGAATTGGAATGATAATCCCGGGGACGCAGTCCTGTTTGACTCGCAGCTCGCGAACGAAAAAACTGTGAATGACGTCCTGGGAGCGCAGCATGAGCTCGATCGGACGGCCGGCGGGGAGATACAAATCCGAAGCGACAATGTCGTCTTTGCCAGACGCGTCACTTGGATCCAGGCCCAGAGGATTGCCAACCGAGGCGTCAATGTCTTTCACGTTTATCCGGCCGAACTTTCCATCCGGCCCTGGGTAGCGGAACTCCCATTGGAATTGCACACCGGTGACTTCCACCTGGAGCGCGTTGGGCTGAGGGCCGCCGAAATGAACCTCGCCCCATGCGTGAGCGGCCATGACTCCAAGAGCGACAAAAACCACCAGCGTGATGGTGGTCCAAACAACTTCGAGTCCATGATTGCCACGAACGAATCGAGCTTTGCGCCCTTGGTCTCGATACCGAAAGACCAGCCACGCCAGCGCTAATTGAGCCAGGACGAAGACGACACCCGTGACGATGAAGGTCACAAAGAATTGCTGATCGATCTGATGACCGACGGGAGTAATTGCAGCCGGAAACCACCAGGTCTTAGCAATGTGGAAGTAGAGAGTGGAAACGACCAGAATTAAGAGTGCGATTGCAAGTAAGACTGCAGGCGCTGCTGAACCTGTGCTGGATTTTCGCGAGAGCATTTCCTCCGCTCCGGGAATCCGTGGCCTAGACTGCATACTTGTGACCACGAACCCACAGTTGTGACAGTTGAATCATCGGCGAAAGCCAATCATATACAGCACGCACTAAGAATTTCAAGAAAGAATCCGAAAAAATTTGTTGCACCCGCTGCAAGAGCTATAAACGCGCCACAGTGGGAGTTTTGAGAAGAGCGCCTTTCCCAAGCATGCGATTGGAAAAGAATCCGAAGTAACGAGAATGGTTGGTGCGGTCGAGTGGATTCGAACCACCACGGTATTGCTACCGTCAGCCCCTCAAGCTGATGCGTCTGCCAGTTCCGCCACGACCGCACAGGAAAAACGACAAGAAAAGGATTCTAGCAGAAGTCCTACCTATTTGTGAGGCACTGGACTCTGAGGAGCAGGCATCCTCACAGGAGGTTTTGCCGGCCGCGAAGGCGCCGTTGGCATAGTCTGTTCCAGGATGGAGCTACCTTGCGCTGTAGTGGGAGCGCGTTTCAGAGAGAGCGCGAGGGAACTCATCATGAAAACGATTGCGCACCAAGTTGTTGCCTTCGTTAGGAACGTTGCCGCTCCGCGAGGTCCGAACGCCGTCTGGCTGCCAGCGCCTCCGAATGCCCCGGCCAAGTCAGCTGCCGAGCCGCTTTGCAACATGATCACGAAGATCAGCATTAAACAGACGAGAATGTGCAAAGTCACAAGTACAAAATTAAAATTCCAGCCGAGCCATACAAGCAGCACAGCAGCAATCAAAGCAATCACCCATCTCACTGTGTTCGGCATTCCTACTCCACCGCGGCTATCCGTCCATTTGCCGCTAGAAATTCACAATCGAGGAAAAGGATTGCGGGTCGAGGCTAGCTCCGCCAACGAGTGCGCCATCGATCTCCTCTTGAGCCATCAAACTGCGAACATTATCTGGCTTGACGCTGCCACCATAAAGAATGCGCAAGGCCGCAGCATTTTCTTCACCGAAACGCTCTTTCGCGAGGCGCCTCAGATATCCGTGCGATTTGCCAGCAGTTTCCGGCGTGGCAGTACGACCCGTGCCGATGGCCCAGACTGGCTCGTAAGCCAACAGAATACGCGAGAACTCGGCAGGGGTCAACGCAGCCGTCGCACCAAGAAACTGGGCGTTGAGAACGCGCTCGGTATGGCCAGCTTCCTTCTCTTCCAGCGTCTCGCCGACACAAACGATCGGCTGGAGGCTTGCGGCAAGCGCAGCTCTTAGCTTGCGGTTGACGGTGGCATCCGTTTCGCCAAAATAACGCCGCCGCTCCGAATGCCCCAAAATCACAGCACGGCAACCTGCCTCGATGATCATGCGCATGGACACTTCGCCGGTAAATGCTCCCTCGCTCTCCCAATATGCATCCTGAGCCGCGATGGCGATTGCACTTCCGCGCGCGGATTCGACCGCAGTGGCGAGCGCCGTGAACGGAGGAGCAACGATGATTTCGCAGTGTTTCGTCGCGCTTACGAGCGGCGTGAATACACGGAAGAAGTCCCGCGTTTCGGCCTGCGTCTTGTACATCTTCCAGTTGCCCGCAATGACTGGACGACGCAAGTCAAGCCTCGCGCGAGGTCAATGCCTCAACGCCGGGAAGTTTTTCACCTGCCAGAAACTCCAGTGAAGCGCCGCCTCCCGTGGAAATGTGCGAAATTTTCTTTGCCACGCCCGCTTGCTCCACGGCCGCCACGCTATCACCGCCGCCCACAATCGAAGTAGCCCCCGCAGCTGTTGCATCCGCGACCGCCCGCGCGATTGCCAGTGTGCCATTGGCAAATGCGGGTTTCTCGAACATTCCTAACGGACCATTCCACACGATGGTTTTTGCCGCGGCGATTTCGTCGCGAAACAATTCGATGGTCTTCGGCCCGATGTCTAAGCCCATCCAATCGGCAGGAGTAGAGTCAACATCGGCAATTTGTGTCTGCGCGCTGTCCTCGGGGCTGCGCGCCAAAACATGATCGACAGGCAGAAGGATTCGAAATCCCCGCTCGCGCGCCTCGCCGAGCAGCATCAATGCCAAGCTGGTTTTGTCTTCTTCCACCAACGATTTCCCGGTCGTAAATTTCTTCGCGCGGAAAAACGTGTAGGCCATGGCGCCACCAATCAGCATGGCGTTGGCGATCTTCATCAAGTTCTCGATCACTTCGATCTTATCGGACACCTTGGCGCCACCCAGGATTGCCAAGAAGGGCCGCTCCGGATCGGACAACGCTTTGCCAAGATAGGAAAGCTCCTGCTCCATCAGCAAACCTGCGGCAGCTTGGCGAACAAAGTTTGTTATGCCAACGACGGAAGCATGTGCGCGATGCGCGGCACCGAATGCATCGTTTACAAAAACATTGTCGCACAGAGAAGCGAGCTGCCGCGAAAATTGCTCGTCATTCTTTTCCTCCTCGGCGTGAAAACGCAAATTCTCGAGCAGCAGAAGGTCGCCGTCCTTCAGCGCCTGGCTTCTCGACAGCGCTTCCTGGCCGACGCAATCCGATGCGAAAATCACCGGCCGACCGAGCAACTCCTTCAGCCGCGCGGCCACGGGCGCCAGGCTGTACTTAGGATCCGGCTTGCCTTTTGGCCGGCCAAGGTGAGAGGCGACCACCAAGCGGCCGCCGCGTTCAATAGCTAGTTTCAATGTAGGCAGAGTGGCACGGATCCGCGTGTCGTCAGCAACTTTATCGTTTTCGAGAGGAACATTGAAATCAGCGCGAATGAACACGCGCTTGCCCGTCAGGTTCAGATCCCGAATCGATAGTTTGTTCATGTCAATTAGGAACTTGGGCGCGGAAAGCCCGGGTTGACCGGCGTCTCAGAGGCGCTTGGCGATCATTTTCACCAGATCCACGCAGCGCGATGAATAACCCCATTCATTGTCGTACCACGCCAGCACCTTAAGGCAAGTCGCGCCCACAACCCGCGTGTAACTTGCATCGACAATTGCCGAATGCGGATTGCCGCGAAAATCCACCGAGACCAACTCCTCCTCGGTATATTGCAGCAGCCCTCGCAAGGATCCTTCCGCAGCCGTGCGAAACGCTGCGTTAACGGCGTCAGCCGTCACCGGCTTTTCGGTGTTCACAGTCAAATCCACAAGGCTTACGTCCGGAGTGGGAACGCGCAACGCGTAACCATCAAGCTTGCCTTTCAGTTCGGGGATGATCAAGTGCAGAGATTTCGCGGCTCCGGTGGACGTCGGAATCATCGAAAGCGCGGCGGCACGTCCGCGCCGCAAATCCTTGTGCGGCAAATCGAGCAGCCGCTGGTCGTTGGTGTACGAGTGGATTGTTGTCATTATTCCCGTTGCGATCCCGAATGTCTCGAGGAGAACTTTGGCCACCACCGCCAAACAATTGGTGGTGCAGGACGAATTGGAAACGACGTGATGCTTAACGGGATCGTACAACTGCGAATTCACACCCAGCACGATTGTGAAATCAGGATCGGTGGCAGGCGCGGTGATGACGACCTTTTTTACACAGCCGCGAATGTGTTTTCGCGCCTCTGGCCCTTTGTTGAAGACGCCGGAAGACTCGACAACGATTTCGGCGCCGGTGGAAGGCCAATCGACTTTATCGAGCTCTTTCACCCTGAAAACGCGAATGGCACGGTCATCGACAAGGATGCAGTCTTCGGTGAACGTGATCTTGTTGGTCAAGTTGCCCAGGATCGAATCGTATTTGAGCAGATGAGCCAGCGTTCTCGCATCAGTGATGTCGTTCACGGCCACGATTTCAATGGCCGGATCGCCCAAGGCGGCGCGA
The DNA here is from genome assembly GCA_049787175.1 of Candidatus Acidiferrales bacterium. Taxonomy (GTDB): domain Bacteria; phylum Acidobacteriota; class Terriglobia; order Acidiferrales; family UBA7541; genus DAHUXN01. The sequence goes on from JBAQYT010000066.1 coordinate 28,710, forward strand.
AATACATTCCGTCCGATGCGGCCGAAGCCATTGATGGCAACCTTGACTGGCATGCTTCCTCCGAACTTGAGCCTGGGATTAACGACCGCGAAACTGCTGAGGCATAACGAATGCGATGCTAGGGTGCAAGAGAAAAAAAGTCAACGCGGCTAATTGTACGATTTGACACGAATGACCTTGTCTCCGAGAAACGTAACAAGCACGGTTTTTTCCGGCGGCCGCCCGTAAATCCAATCCTCGGTTTGGTGACCGTCGTCATCATACTCCCTAACTTTTTGGTCCGGACGGCCCAAGGCCGCGAGCACCATATCATGGTTCATTCCCACAATCGCTGTGCGATTCTTGATTGCTTTTTGAAATTCCGGCGGTAGCGTGTCGATCCAGTTCACAGCCGCCGAGTGTTCACCGCCGAAATCAAGAAATGGCGATAAGTCGTGTTTGAGCTCATCGGGACTCAAATCCGGCACGCGCTTGCCGAACGCTAGTACCAATTCAGCTCCGATCCGAGAAGGCGGTGCAGCGCCGCCGACGGGGGTAACAGTCGTTACGGGCACGCCGGACACGCCCACCTGCAGATGTTGCCGCAAATCAAAATGCTTCTTCGTTCCACCGTTAATACTGACTACTATTTCCTTCTCGCGAAATCCGATGTTCGTGATCTGTACTTGGTCACCGGGATTCGCAGCAGAACCACGCATCAGCGCAGTCCGGAGCTGTTTGGGATCGATTGGCTGTCCCGCTGTGTAACGGAACCCATTCTTGTCCGCGGGAAGGGGCTGGACAACATGCGCGTACTCTCCATCCACGTAACGGATGATTGCCAATCGCGACTCTGTCTGAGCCTTATTTGATTTCGTGTTCGAGCTTTGGACAACTGCAAGAAAAAGATCTGGCGGTGAAGAGATGGTTGGAAGCGTAGCATCCAGAGGCGCCACCGGTTGCGGCCGAAGGGGATAAACTCGAGGAAAATCAAGGCATGCCATGAGCAGCAATGCACCGACAAGGCTTGTTAAGCGGGACATGTGAGCTTCACGATAGCTTCCTGCGAATCGAATCGGAGGAACGCTCCTCCTGGACCTACGCTAAATCATAGCATTTTGCCGGAGTCGGTTGAAGAACTGCAACGACCCTGAAGCTCGATTCACGAGATTTGCGAGGGAATCATTGTCGTCTCGCTGCCGAGCGATCTCCGCACGGCGCAATCGCCGGATTAGTTCTTCGCTCTTGCCAGAAAACATCGGGCCGACAATCACCTTGATCCAACCGTATTGCCTTTGACGATATCCACTCGAGTCCTCTGTGCCTACCTTCCCAAGCTAACACAGCTGCTCAAAATAGCTCCTACTGCGATGACGACAAGCCAGCATGCGCGAGTAACTACGTATTCAATGTGCTCGGTGTCTCGCGATAAAGCGCCGCATTAAAGAACGGAGCAAATGCGTTAATCACAGCCACGCGGAAGGCGTCCTGCCGCGTGATCAAGTTTTGTGTCAGCACTCCCCACGCACCCTGGGCATCGCGAATACCGTGTCCACCGGCAAACGCATCGATAGCGACGCCCAGTTCCACACCCTCATCCACCACCTGTCTCACCAGCGCCTCCGGGAGCAAGACACTGCCGGATTGGCCGTATGCGCCGTAACCGCTCCGGTCTGCCACATACGCCCAATTTTCAAGAAACACGAGTCGCTGACTGCTGCTCGGAATGATCTCGAGGCCGCCTTCGAGCCCCACAAAAAAACGCCACGGTAGGTTTTCGTTTCGCGCGCGAGTCTCCAGCGCCTGCGCCCGATGCTTTGCGCCTGACATTATCTCTGCGCGCGAGAGTGGAGTGTGCGCTACCCCGCTGGAGGCTTCTTCACCCACCACTTCGAAGGGGGCATTGGGATCAAGAGTAGGGCCCAGAATAGTCAGCGCCTCCCACACGGCATTCAATTTCGGACGCCTGGCGCTTCCCACGGCAACAATTATCTTTGGCATAGCCTGACCAACAATATGAATGGTTACCTGAGACGTGAATGATTTTCTTGCCAGAGCTGAGTCTGTTTCTCACGCCCGAAACGACTGCTCAAGAAGCTTTTCAGTTCATCCACGGAAGAAAACACCTGATCCGCACAGGCCAGCATCCATCCGCTGACTTGCGCCAACGAAAGCTCAGTGACCATATACACAGGGATACCTTTGCGATAGGCGAGAGTCAGCTCTGCCGAGGTTCCACCGCTTTGCATGCTAGGGTCGCCCCAGAAACACACAACGTAATCCGCTTTGTTTTCGATCAGGTCTAGATCGAACTGTATGATTTTTCGGACGACGCGGCGAAATCGCTCCGTGTCTGCCGTTTTCCATTCGCGGAAGTGGGCGACTTCTTCGTCCGTCAGGTTTTTCTTCTCGTCTTCTGCCGGATCGTAGACACGGTGCCCCAGCTGGTCACGAAGAAACGGGGCAAGTTTTTGGCGCCACATCTTGCCGCCGCCATTCGTGAATTCGATGGGTCCGCAGAGATAAGCCAGCATGGAGGTCTGAGCAAGTCAGACTCTAGCATGACAGAAGGGCGCCGCAAAGGGCGCGTGTTCACAAAACCTGAAGGGGCGAATGGAGCGGCCGAGGGGACTCGAACCCCCGCCTACAGCTTGGCAAGCTGTCGTACTACCCCTATACTACGGCCGCAAAGAGCTATTCTGGAGCAGAAACTTTTATAGCACGCGGACCACGGCGGGGACAAGAGGCGTGGGCGCACGCGTTCGCCGGACACCAATCGGCACAAGGCACGAAGGCCCCGCTCCCCGTCTGGATACCGGTTAATTAACTTCGATGATTCGAGTCGCCTTCACGACAGGAGACTTCTTTTGTCTCTCAGCGAAGCTGGTCGCGCGTTCCCTATCGATGTAAACTCGCGCGAACTTTTCGCCGTCATGGTAGTAAACGGTAACTTGCCAGTGACGGTGCTTGCGCCGCCGGTCGCTCCGGAATCGTGAGGTACTCTTTCTGGTTCTGGATTTTGTCTTGGGTTTCTTCTTCACTGAGCATCCTTGTGTCGCGGGAGTATCGCAACTTCGGGGCCGCCGCGCAAGTCACAAATTGATTACCATTTGGCCCGTCCTAGCTACTGGGCCCCTTCCAAATGGAGCATTCCTTCGCTAATTTCTTGAGACGTTTTCGGGCCGCCTGCGTCTAATATTTCTGAGAAAAGAAGTGGAACTTTTAGCAGCTTTCCATCGTATTAAGGGTGAGAACTGAAACGGAGACGGGCAATGGTAATGAAACTAGACCACGAAGTGTACATCGAAGATCCGCGGCATCATTCGCTTGAGCGCGTCGAAGTTTTACGCCAGTTGCTCGCTGGCGGAGCGCGCGTGGAAGCCGACCCCAAACGGTCCGATTTCTTTGAAGTGGAAAGCGGTTCGGATATTTACTACATCCATGTTTCGCCGATTACGGGGAAAATCCTTCTGCTTGCAGCATGGCCGAAGGATTCTGTCCCGGGCGAAGAGCTGCATGCCATCCAGGCCGCTTAAGCGGTAACAACCACCATCAACTTTTTTAGGTTAAATAAGCAAATCGGAGACTTTGAAACCGAGGTCTTTGAGGATCTGTGTGTTTACTTCATAGACCTCGGGTCCGGCGCTTGTGCGGACATACACTGAATTGTCCGACGCGGCAGAGATTTGAATGGTCGTGGTTTTATTGGATTTGTCCGTCAGGATCACCTGAATTGCCGGCTTTTTCAGATGCGCCAGCACGGCCGGTAAAGGAGCATCATAGATCTGCGTGGCTCGCGCATTTTGAATCGGGTCCAGTATCTTCCAGCTCTGGACCGATTTCCCTTTGTCAGCGACAGGTTCAAGGACTGACCACTGGTCTTCCTTCCCTTGCGAACATTCGATCGTCCCATTCGCGTTCTGAATGGTGACAGTGGTAATCGTCGTGGGGTCAAACTGGAGAATACTCTTGTCCCGCAGGTCAAAGAATTTCTTGTCAAAGGAATT
>JBAQYT010000074.1:0-2006 GCA_049787175.1 Candidatus Acidiferrales bacterium
GGCTTCGGCTTTCGCTGCGGATTTCTGGGCCTTCTGCACATGGAAATCGTCCAGGAGCGCCTCGAGCGCGAATTCGGAATCGACCTCATCACCACCGCGCCCAGCGTCCGTTATCGCATTACCACCACGGCAAAAGAGACCGTCGAAGTGGATAATCCGACGAAGTTCCCTCCGCCCGCGCAAATCGCGAGCATCGAAGAACCCATTCTCACTGCGATGATCATTACTTCGGACGATTCCGTTGGCGCAATTCTCCAGTTATGCGAAGAAAAGCGCGGAACGCAAAAAAACTTTGAGTATCTCTCGCCCACGCGCGTGATGCTCACCTACGAAATGCCGCTCAACGAAATCGTGCTCGATTTCTACGATCGTCTCAAGAGCGTTTCGCGCGGCTACGCTTCGCTCGATTATCACCTCGCCGGCTATCGCGAATCCGATTTGGTCAAACTGGACGTGCTCGTCGGCGGCGAGCCGGTCGATGCGCTCACGCTCATCTGCCACCGCGAGCAATCCTACGAGCGCGGACGGCAACTTGCATCGCAACTGCGAAAGTTAATTCCGCGCCAGCAATTCGAAGTCCCCATTCAAGCCGCCATCGGCAGCCGCGTGATCGCGCGCGAAACCATCAGCGCGCTGCGCAAAAACGTTCTCGCCAAATGCTACGGCGGCGACATCACGCGCAAGCGCAAGCTCCTCGAACGTCAAAAAGAGGGCAAAAAACGCATGAAGCGCGTCGGCCGCGTCGACATCCCGCAAGAGGCGTTCTTAGCCGTATTAAAGGTTGCCGGCGGCAGCAGCGACGAAGAATAGTCTTTAGCGGAGTTTATTGCACCTAACTTGCATCACAAATCAACGGAATCCGCTTCTTCCCATTTGTCTGAACAATACGGCGCCTTCCGCATCTGTCTTATTCTCATCTTTCCCCCATGTATAGTAGAGGCCCAGATAAGCATAGTTCTCAGTTTGCCCAGCCACGGAGTGCCCATATGCAAATAGAAACTGAAAATTAGGGTTTTTGAAATGGTAATAGCCGCCGGCGTCAACCAGCGTCGAAGATTGAGTTTGCGGGGTTGCCAAGCCCTCCGCGCCGTGAGAGAAAATCTCGACTCCAAGTTCCAGTTTCTTGTTGATCCCTCGCTTCACAAGAAATCCGCCATACGGAAAGTTGCGGTATTGAAGTTGTGGCACGACGGTGTATCCCGCTCCTCCATCAAAAGTCCAAGGGCCCTCGTCTTTCTCAATCCAGAGCGGAAGTTTGTACCACACCTTTCCGACCCCGAGTCCTTTCACATAGCTGCCGGTCGGAATCTCAAACATTGTGAACGTGCCGATTTGCGGACGGCGTTTCGTTTGCTTGATGAAGCCAAACTTCACGCCCAACTCCATGTCCGTTAGCCCAAATGCGCTTGGGCCTTGTCCAGCCGGAACATAGATCAGCTTATTCGTCGGGAAGATTCCTCCCAGAGGCAAAATCGCGTGGATTTGGATCCTCGGAATCGCACCCCAATTAAATTCAAATGCAGGGCCCAGCCAGTCGTACTCCACAGGAGTGCCATCTACTCCACCGAAGACATAGGCCTCGTAATGTTTATAGTCTACCGGTGTCGGATCGTCGGTTTGATAGGGAGGTCCTTGCGCCAACACACCTCGCGCTAGAAGCAAAACAAAAAATAGGACCGCTACTTTTAGGCAATCGCCGGTGCGGTCATTATACACTCCGTGCTCGCCCCCAACTCACTGCCGGCTCGCGCCGCAAAGACTTGATGCTAGCGTCCTCGCTTTTCTGTTACTACGGCCAACTTCAGCTTTGATCTTGCTTCCTATCGCGGGCCTTTACTTTCGCTTCTTCCCGGTGACCCTCGCGCCAATCTCTCCCTGCGCCAGCCGCACCGCAATCTCGTCACCCACCTTAACCTGCTCTGCCGAACGCAGCACTTTCCCGCTCGCGTCATACGCAATCGCATACCCGCGCTCCAGCAACTGAAACGGACTGCGCTCTTCCAGCC
>JBAQYT010000166.1:0-11498 GCA_049787175.1 Candidatus Acidiferrales bacterium
CCTTTGCCGCGCCGTCGCGGTCTTCCTCGGGATTGAACGTGCGGCCCAATTGCGGCGCGATGCCCAGCATCGGAAAAAGTGTAGCGGATGCATTCACGGCATCAACGTGCTGCGCCATTCCCGCACCGGTCATGGTGAAGTCGTTGAAATAATATGCGGCCGTCTCGCTCAAGATTTCGCGATGGGTGCTGAGGTCAGCGTAATCCGGGCCGGATACATTTGTTTGTGCAAGCTGCGATTGCGGAAATTCGTTGTGGACGTAAACAAGCTGACCGGCGTCGCGGTAGGGAAGCGGCTTCAGGACGGCGTCATAGAGAACAGCAAAAACAGCGGTGGCCGAGCCGATGCCGATGGCGAGAACGGCGGCGCAAACAATCGTCAGGGAGAGGTTTTTGCGAATCTGGCGCAGGCCGTAATGGGTATCCATCGAGAAATCAGCGAGGGCTTTGAGCATTTTCCCCTCCGAATGTTGAGGCGGCCGCTGCCTCGGATTATAGACGTGCTATGCGGTGAATCGTTATAGGTGTCCTCCGAGAGTTCCTATTGTGCTGCGGGATCGATAGCGGCTGCGGGCAGCAGCTCTCAGGCGGGCAGCGCGTTTTCCGGTACTGTCCAATCCAGCGAATAAAGCGAGGTGTTCGTGGCGACAAACGCGTGCTTCGAGGGCTCGATCACCAGTCCCACGATGTTGTTCCCGCTCAAAGCCATCTCTGCCTGGCCGTCAGGAGAAATGCGCGCTACGCCGCGTTTGCCGGCGAGTGAGGCGGCGACGTACAAATTTCCCGCTTGGTCGAAAGCCATTCCTTGCGGCCGGCCCAGCCCTTTATAGAAAACTTCCACTTCGCCGGCGGGCGTAATTCGATACACGCGATCGAAACTCGAAGTTGTAGGTCCGGTGACATACAAATCGCCGCTCGGATGAAAAGCCAGATGGTAGGCGGACATCGAGGGTTCCAGAGTGGCAAACACAAAAATTTGGCGGTCCGAACCAATTTTGAAAATCGTTCCGCTGCGATCTCCCACGTAAAGATTTCCTGTACGGTCAAACGCCAGTCCCGTCGCGATTCCCATGCCCTCGACCCATTGCTCGGCGTTGCCGTCAGGCAAAACGCGATGGATGGTCCCGTCGCTGCGGCAGGAGACGTACAGCGCGCCATCGTGGCCGACCGCCAGGCCCGTCGGATTCATCAGTTGCGTGACGTAAGGCTTCACCGTGCGGCTGGGCGTTACTTTATAAAGCGACACGGGAACCTTTTGCCCGCGCTGCCCGCTGAAGGTGACGTACACATTTCCTTCGCGGTCGACCGCCGGATTCGCCACTGGATGCAAATTGTCGGCGATCAACGCGCCCACAGCGATGGGGAAAGGCTGGCTGGCAGCATCTCCCGCCTGCACTCGAATGGCCCCGCCATCAGCGTCCTCCGGCACGCGCGCGACCAGCAAATTTTCCGAAGCCAGCACCACACTCGCGGCAGCGCTGCCAAAATGCACTTCGGGACGGCCATGATTTCCGACGGAAAATCCCGCGCCGTGAATCGTGATTTCGCCGCCAGGAATCGCCGCGGCCGGCCGGATGCGTTCAATTTTCGGGATGCCGTTCGTTTTCAATCGAGCTGTCCCCGGAAGTTCATAGGCCCAGTCCCCGTGCGATCCAAATCCCTATCGCCGCGTAGACTGCTGCCATCCAATCATCTGCCATTATGCCCCATCCGCCGGGCAATGACTCCGCTTGCCGCGCCGGAAAAGGCTTCCACGTGTCGAATCCTCGAAAAAGTATAAAACCCAGGAGCAAATATTTCCAGTTGAGCGGCGTCAGCGCCAGCAGGTAAGTCAGGAATTGCCCGGATACTTCGTCAATCACCACGAACTGGGGATCTTTTCTGGCCACGAATCTGGCAACACGGCTCGACGTGGTTACTCCAATCATCCCAATGATTACCGCAATCGCTCCTCCCACGAGCAACAGCGAAAAAGCCGCCGAGTAATTTTTGTGGAAGTGGAGGCCGAGACCAGGCCCGAGAGGGTTGCGCAGTATTGCATACAGAAGAACTCCGACCAGCGAACCCCATGTTCCGGGTGCTGCCGGCAGGTAGCCCGCGCCGCCAGCCGTCGCCAGAAAAAACGACAGCCACGGCTTTCGCGCCGTCGCAGTAGCCGCAGCGCTACGCTTCGTCTTCATTTTTCCTGTTCCTTATTCGTTTCATCGGAGGAGGGCGGTTCGTACGCTTCGGGCCCGTCTTCGTCCATGGCGGGCTCGCTCACTTTGTATTTCTCGCTGGCCCAATTCCCCAGGTCCATGAGGCGGCAGCGCTCGCTGCAGAACGGAAAGTCTTTGTCTTTATCCGAATCGGTCGGCTTCTTGCAAATCGGGCAGCGCAATTCCATGGCCGTCGGCTAGCGTAACACGCATTCGCTTCCATCGCAGCGATGCCGCAGGAGAACCGATTCGTTTCGCGCAATCAGGCAAGTATCGAAAACGGCTGCGCGGGAGTTGCGGCGCGCAATTCGGCCGCGCCTTCGGATACAATTTCCGTCGCGCGCCCGATCAAATCGTAATCGCGGGCCTCGGTGATTTCGACGCGCGCCATCGTCCCCGGCGGCGGCAACTGCGATGCTTCACTGACGCCGCGAATTTCCGTGACATAAATTTTCCCGTCAATTTCAGGCGCCATCCCCTCGAGCCGCGCTTGCCACACGAGTTCCGTATCCGCGGAAGGCCCTTCGAGCATCGCGGTAAAACTCTTGCCGATTTTTGCGCGCAACTTCTGGCGCGAAATCTTTTGCTGAATAGCCATTAGCTCGCCACGCCGTCTCGTAATTGTTTTCGCGTCTACTTTGCCGTCGCACGCGAAGCTCTTCGCGGTTTCCTCGTCGGAATACGCGAATACGCCCATCCAGTCGAATTTCGCTTCGCGCACAAAATCACACAGCGCGCGAAAATCGTCTTCCGTCTCGCCGGGGAATCCCACGATGAACGAGGTGCGCAGCGACACGCCCGGAATCGTCCGCCGGATGCGTTCGAGTAGTTTCAAAAACGCATCCGCGTGCGACCCGCGCTTCATGCGCGCAAGAACGCTGCGGCTGGCATGCTGCAGCGGAATGTCCAGATATTTCACCAGCCGTTCGTGCCGCGCGATGGTTTCCAGCAATTTCGGCGTGATGCGGTTCGGATAGCAATACAGAAAGCGAATCCAACGCAGCTCATCAATTGTGGCCAGCTCATCCAGCAACAGCGGCAGTCCGTCACGAATCCCCAGGTCTTCGCCGTAAAAAGTTGTGTCCTGCCCGATCAAGTTGATTTCGCGCACACCGGCGGTGGCCAAATTGCGCGCTTCGCGCATGACCGATTCGAATCTCCGGCTGCGGAAGCGCCCTCGCAATTGCGGGATGATACAGAAGGCGCACGGGTGATCACATCCTTCGTTGATTTTGATATACGCGGTGTGCCGGGGCGTCGCCAGCATGCGCGGGGTCAAATCGTGATAGAGGAACGATGGCAGTTCCTCGGTTACGCTGGTCAGTTCGCCTTCGCACGCTTCCAGAATCTTTTCGACTTCACCTGTGCCGATCACCGCGTCGACTTCCGGGATTTGCTGGCGAATTTCGTTGCGATATCGCTCGACCAGGCACCCGGCGACAATCAATTTCTGGGCGCGGCCAAACTTCTTGTATTCGGCCATCTCCAAAATCGAATCGATGGACTCCTTTCGCGCTGGCTCGATGAAGCTGCACGTGTTCACGACGAGCACGTCGGCATCGTCCGCGCGCGGCGTGATTTCATGGCCGGAGCGCGCAAGAATGCCCATCATGACCTCGCTATCGACGAGGTTCTTGGGGCACCCCAAGCTGACGAATCCGATTTTCATGGCTCGCATCGTGGAGGAATCATCTTAGCACACGGCCGCGGCTGTGCCCTGCGCGCGCTGATGGGATGCAATCTCTTTGAGGAATTAATTGCTTCCGGCCAGCAGATCGCGAGGCCGGTCAAAAACGAATTCGCACTTCGCCGTCTTTACCGAACAAGATACCGCGCCGCGCAAGACAATTCGCGCCCGCGTGCCAGGAGGCAGGATCGGAGGGAACGACGCACCGGGGAAGCGTTGGGTGATGGAAGCGAGATTGTCATCGCCGGCAAGGAACTTGGCGTCGCGGGCTACGGGTCCTTTGGGCCCCCGCTCGATCAAGACGACGATCTCCGCTTTTCCGTTCACCGTCGTTTTTCCCAGAGAAACGGTCCGTTCGCGCACTAGCTCGATTCCAGCGCGTTTCACGCTTGCGTCAATTGCTGCTGCGCTGCCCGTTGTTGGTCCGAGCAATTTCTTCAGCCGTTCGCGGGTTTCCGCGGGCGCCGCCCCCGCGGCCATCGACTGCTCGTAGGCGCGAATGGCCAAGTCTTTTTCGCCGCGCGCCTCGTAGAATTGCCCCAAATGATCGCCCGAGTCGCTGGTTTGATTGAGGCGCCATGCTGCTTCGATGAGCGGTTCGGCCTCAGCCAGCTTGCCCTGCTGGAAATAGACCCAGCCGAGCGTGTCCCAAAACGCCGGCAGCGCGTCCATCGCTACAACGGTGTTCGGCGTCACGTGCTGCAAATCGATCTGGCTCAGGCCATTCTCCGTTGGGCCGATCGCGGCGTCAGCATATTCTTTGGCGCGATCGAGCGCCGCCTTGCGGTCGGCGAGGGCGTACGCAATGTCATTGGCTACCAGCGGCGAGGGTGAAAGCGTGGACGCCTTGTCAAAATCCGCCAGCGCCGCGTCCGTCTTTCCCAATCCCAGTTCAGCCTGGCCTAATCGGATGCGAACCGCCGCGCTGTCCGGACTGAGTACCTCGGCCTTTTCAAGTTCCGCTTGCGCTTTGTCGAATTCCTTTTCATCGATGTAGACAGTGCCCAAATATGTGTACGCGTCCTGGTCGAGCGGCTTGATCTCTAACTGCTTCCTGAATGCCGCCTCGGCCTGGTCATATTTCTTCTCGTCGTAGAACGCCACGCCAAGCAGGGTGTTGACGGACTCATCCTTGGGGTTTGCATCGAGCTGCTTGTGGAACGAGGCAATCGCCTCGTCGTATTTCCCCAGTTCCAGTTGCGACGTACCCATGTTCAGCCACAAATTTGCCTGCTGAGGATTCAATTGCTCCACTTGCTGGAAGAGTTGGAGCGCGTTACCGAAATGCCGGTCTTGAATTTCCGATGCTCCGGCTTGCATCAGCTCGTTCGCCGTAGCTTCCGGCGGGACGCCAGGGATGATGTTGTTCACGACCAGCCCCTGGCTTTCGTCTGCTTGCACGGCCGCGGAGAAGGCTTCGTAATCGGCGCGGCTCGATGGCGGCAATTCCCTGGAAATAAAGCGCAAGGTGCGCTGCGCTGAAATCGTGTGCTCCTGCGCAGTGTACTCGGAATGATACTCGGCATAGTCACGCTTCATCGCTGCGCCCACGGGCATGTGTGGGGTATCATTCGCCGGAAGGTTCAGCGTGAGCTTTGCCGTTACGGTCAGCGGGCTGCCTAGCTGGACGGGCTTTGAGGAATCTGCCGGCGCATCCGGCAGGCCAAACGCCGGCAATAGAAGCGGCACCAGAACCCTTGATTGCGACCAGTCGAGAAAGTCCGGCGCGACCAAAACGAAGTCCAGCGTAAAAGGATCGCGTGTGGCCGTCGGATCGCTTGGCTTGGCGCTCATGACAGTTCCATGCAGCCCGTCGAGAGTGGCCATGGTTTGTGCCACGGAGCTCCACTGCGACGGGGCCGTGCGTTCGAACGCGGTGCGCAGCGCGTATTCATTATCTCCTCGCAGCACATAGCGGACTCGCGCGGTCAGTTTTCCGAGGGATGTTACATCGCCGCTGATTTCCACGTCTTGTGTGGATAGGAACGGCAGGTCGACAGGCGTCTCCGCGAAATACGGCGCAGCGCCCGATGACGCAATCAACGCGTTTTTGCCGCGCGAGTTCGGCAGCAGCAGCCGGAAGGGAAGAGTGTCCGCGGATGGGTCCATCCAGAACGTATCTTTGCCGGCGGTTACAAGCACCACGGCATGGGCGATCGAGCCCGGCCATGGAAGTTCCGGGTTGAATTTGTCTCCGGTGGGCAGCAGCGCGACATCCGCACGAAAGCCGTCCGCGCTGAGCATCGCCCCGAGCAGGGCGCATTTGTCGAACTCGTCGCCGTAACCTGCGCCGAGCGCCTTCGCGGCGTCGTGTATCTGAAATTCTGCCTGTTCGGCAGGAATGCGCAGCAGATGGATCTGTTTTGCCACGTACTCGTATAGCGTTTCGATTTTGTCCGTGTCCGTTTTTTGTCCGGCGGCTAAATCCTTCGACTTTTCTGTGAGCTCATCCGTCGCGGTGGCGGCGGTGCGGTCCATCCCTGCGAACCACTTTGCAAGCGCGTCCCAGTTCGCAAATGTTGTCAGCGCGACGTCTGGCGGCTTGCCGGGCTCGGTGGAGTCGTCGCCTGTCGGCACGGCGTCCAATCTTTTCCAGGAATAGATTTTCCGGCCGCCGGCGGTAGAAATCTTCGGCGGAAATTGCGGCGCCGTCACGATGTGGATGGCCCGCTCGGCAGGCACGTTGATTTCGACTTCCTCGTCGATCGCGGGACGCGAAGACAGAAAACTATGCGAAAACCAAAATTCCCCCGGGGCTGGAGGTTTCACGAGCGAGATTACCACCTCATAGCTCAGCGTGTCGCCGGCAGCCATGGCCGGAACGGTGATGTGCGCTTCGCGAAGCTCGGAAAATGCCGGCGCCTCTTTCGCGGCGGGCGCCAGATCGTCCGCCAGAGCATTTGGCGGGGCTTCCACGATGCTGCCGTTTGCTTTCGTCACGCGCATGGAAGCAAGCGCGATCTTTTCGTTTGCCGAATCATAATCGAAGGAAAGAGTTTTCAGCTCGGTTACGCCCTCATCGGTACCTGCCTTCACGCGCACGTCGAGTTGCCGCGTGCCGGTTCCGTCGTTTTCAAAACGCACTTTCAGGGAATACATCTCAATCGTCAGTGGGGCCGAGGAGTTGCCTGCGCTGGCGTCCGCCGCGGCGGATGGTTTTGCTTGCGCTGATACTTGTGGAGTTGTCGTCTGTGCGGCTGCGCTTGATTGTGCTTCAACGCTGTGCGCCACGCAGGCAAAAACGCTGAGGCAGAGCGCGGCGATTTGCAGAGCAACGTTTTTCTGATTGTGAATGATCATCGCAGGCGCAAGCAGTGTAATCAGCTTGAATGGCCGCGTAAAGCTTGGCGTAACGCGATTGTTTCCAGAAATTGCGATCCGTCGAGGATCCAGGCAATCAGAAATGGCCTCTCCCCTCTTTGCTCAAGTTTACTGAGAGTGGTATAATCGTCCTTGGCACGAGCATCATGGGGTGAGACACGGAGTGGGACGAAGACGAAACGTCTGCAACATCGGTTTTCCAACCGCAGGGAATCAGTTCTGCGCTATTTCTAATCGCCAATCGGCGGAATTAGAAACGCCCGTAATCTATCGAAAATAAAGGATCGATGGGTTTCTAATCGCCAATTTTGGCGTGCTATTCGCTCGGCAGGCTTGTCGAAGTTAGGTGCGGGAAGCTCCAAAGACTCAGCGGACGGCGTTCCTAGGTGACGGGGAGCGAGTGGCTGCAAGCCGCCAAGAATCTGTAGTATTTGGGGTTGACAGATATAGGGTCTTTCCCTATACTCGCTGGTTTGTTGGTGAATTTGCTGGCGTAGTTGTGCTTATAGGGGTTTCCCCCCTACCCCGGAACAGAGAACGAAGGAACGGGGTTTTGGGGAGCGGCCGAAATGGGGCGCCTGTCCCGCAAAGCCGTTTGAAGCTCTCCGCAAGTGAAGTGGTTGTGTTCTTGCTTTTGTGAGCACGCCCGCGCGGAGTACCTTGCCGGTTCCTTCGGGGTCGTAAGGACCCGTTCTGTTCTGCCACCTTGTGCGCGTTTGCCGGGCTTCGCAAGCCTCGCAAAACAACGAAACCGGGATTTTTTCGGAGGATAAGAGTGCCGACGTTCGCACAATTGGTTCGACACGGCCGCGAGCAGTTGCGGACGAAAACGAAATCGCCTGCGCTGGAGGGTTGTCCTGAGAAGCGCGGCGTTTGCGTTCGCGTGTACACGCAGACGCCGAAGAAGCCGAACTCGGCGCTGCGCAAAGTGGCGCGCGCGCGGTTGACCAATGCCGCCGAGGTGACCACATACATTCCCGGCATCGGGCACAATTTGCAAGAGCATTCGATCGTCCTGGTGCGCGGCGGCCGCGTGAAGGATTTGCCGGGCGTGCGCTACCACGTGGTTCGGGGAACGCTCGATGCGGCGGGAGTTGAGAATCGCAAGCAGGGACGCTCGAAATACGGAGCGAAGCGGCCAAAAGCCGCGCAGAAGTAGGAGAGTCGCGGAATGCCACGCAAAGGATTTGTTGTACGGCGCAAGATTCCCGGAGACGCGGTCTACGGGAGCGATCTGGTGCAGAAATTCATTTCCAGCATGATGTATGACGGCAAGCGCGCCACCGCGCAGCAAATTTTCTATACCGCGATGGAAAACGTGGCGCAGAAAACGAACAGCGACGCGCTGGGCGTTTTCAAGAAGGCCGTGGAGAACGTGAAGCCGCTCCTGGAAGTGAAAACCAGGCGCGTGGGCGGCGCAAACTATCAGGTTCCGGTGGAAGTGAACCCGTTCCGGAGGCAATCGCTCGCGATCCACTGGCTGATCCTCTACGCGCGGCAGCGTTCCGGAAAGAATATGACCGACAAGCTGGCCGACGAATTGATGGACGCGGCGAACAGCAAAGGCGGCGCAGTGAAGAAGAAGGAGGACGTGCACCGCATGGCGGAGGCCAACAAGGCCTTTGCCCACTACCGCTGGTAGGCGGGAACTTTCAGATGGCGCGGCAATTCCAACTCGATCGCATGCGCAACATCGGGATCATGGCGCATATCGACGCCGGCAAGACGACGTCGACCGAGCGCATCCTGTTCTACACGGGTGTGACTTATAAGATCGGCGAAGTGGACGAAGGCACAGCCACGATGGACTGGATGGAGCAGGAGCGCGAGCGCGGAATCACCATCACTTCCGCGGCGACGACGGCTGCATGGAAGCGGCACGGGCAGCTCTACCGCATCAATATCATTGACACGCCGGGCCACGTGGATTTCACGGTGGAAGTGGAGCGTTCGCTGCGCGTGCTGGACGGCGCGGTGGCGATTTTCGATTCCGTTGCGGGCGTGCAACCGCAGACGGAAACGGTCTGGCGGCAGGCGGACAAGTACCGCGTGCCGCGCATCGCGTTCGTCAACAAGATGGATCGCACGGGCGCGGATTTCGATCACGTGATTCGAACGATGCGGCAGCGCCTTTCGGCCCACCCCGTTCCTTTGCAGTTTCCTCTCGGCAAAGAAGACAGCTTCGTCGGGGTGATCGATTTCATCGAAGAGCGCGCCATTGTCTGGAAGGACGAATCGCTCGGCGCGGAGTTCGAATACATCACACTCGACCAATTGTGGGATCCGGCGTTTCAGAAGAGCCGGCCGGAGATTGCCGCGGCGCTGAAGGCGTCGGCGGTGAGTGCGGAATTTTACAAAGAACATCGCGAAAAGGTTGTCGAGTACATTGCCGAGCACGACGACGCCGTGCTGACGAAATATCTGGCGGAACACAAGCTGGAGCCCGCGGAGCTGCGCGCCTCGATTCGCCGTTCGACGCTGGCGTTGAAGCTTGTCCCGGTGCTCGCCGGCTCGGCATTCAAGAACAAAGGCATTCAGCCGCTGCTCGATGCGATCGTGGATTATCTGCCTGCGCCGGCGGACGTCGCTCCGGTCGAGGGCATCAATCCCGATACCGAAGAGCCGGAGTTGCGCCGCGCCGCGGACGATCAGCCGTTTTCAGGCTTGGCGTTCAAGATCATGTCCGATCCTTACGTCGGCCATTTGACCTACATTCGCGTCTATTCCGGAGTCTGCAAGACCGGCTCGAGCGTCTACAACCCGACGAAGCGGACGCGCGAGCGTATTGGTCGCTTGCTGCGCATGCACGCGAACAAGCGCGAGGAAATTGAAGGGATCGATTCGGGCGACATCGCCGCCTGCGTGGGCCTGAAAAATGTTTCGACCGGCGACACGCTTTGCGATGAAGATAAGCCCATCGTTCTGGAAGCCATCGAATTCCCGGCTCCGGTGATTTCCGTCGCCATCGAACCCAAGACCAAAGCCGACCAGGAAAAAATGGGCAATGCGCTCGCCAAGCTGGCGCAGGAAGATCCGACGTTCCGCGTCCACACCGAGCCGGATACGGGCCAGACGCTGATTTCCGGTATGGGGGAGCTGCACCTGGAAATTATCGTGGACCGCATGATGCGCGAATTCGGCGTGCAGGCCAATGTGGGCCGGCCGCAGGTTGCTTACCGCGAGACAATCATTAAGCAAGCGCCAGGAGAAGGGAAATACATTCGTCAGACCGGCGGCCGCGGGCAGTACGGCCACGTGAAGCTCTCCGTGCATCCGCTGCCGAACGCGGGCCACGAAGACATGCGCGAGCTTTCGACCGATGAACTGGATGTGTTGGCCAAGCAAGTGGCGGGCAAGGGCGGGAAGTGGCGCTTCGACAAGGAGCATCGTCTACTGTTCATTGACAAAATCTTTGGCGCCGCGATTCCCAAAGAATTCGTTCCGCCGATCGAAAACGGAATCAAGGAAGCGATGGAAAACGGCGTGCTTGCCGGATACGAAATGGTGGATATCGCCGTAGTGGTGGAGGACGGCAGCTACCACGAAGTGGACAGCTCGGAAATGGCGTTCAAGATTGCCGGTTCGATGGCGTTCAAGGAAGCCTGCGGACGCGCGCATCCGAAACTGCTCGAACCGATTATGAGGGTCGAAGTCGTCGTGCCGGAAGAATATATGAGCCAAGTGTTCGGCGACCTGAATTCGCGCCGCGCGCACGTGCAGGGCACGGAGAACCGCGCAGGCAGCCACGTAATTCGCGCGGAAGTGCCGCTTTCGGAGATGTTCGGATACGCGACGGATCTGCGCAGCCGGACGCAGGGCCGCGGCAGCTTCACCATGCATTTCTCGCATTACGCGCAGACACCGGCCGCCGTCTCCGAGGAAGTGATTTCGAAGGCGACGGGCAAGGTAGGAGCCAAGTGAGCGAGCAACCGCAAGATCAGCGGCGCGAGTTTCTGGAAAAACTGAAATACATGCTTGGTGAAGAGCGCTGGCTGAAATTCTTGGAAATGGCGGAGAGCGGCGAACTGGACAAGAAGTGGCAGCATTTCCGGGAAATGTTAGACAGAGACGAGTTGGAGCAGTTCGTGAAACAGTTTGAGTTCAAGAGAGAGTTTCCGGGGACTTTCAATTAGCAATTAAGCGCACGCTGAGGAGCAGAGCGAGACATGGCGAAGGAAAAATTTGAGAGGTCGAAGCCGCACCTGAATATCGGGACGATCGGGCACATCGATCATGGAAAGACCACGCTGACGGCGGCGATCACCAAGGTGCTGTCGAAGAACAACCCGAAGG
>JBAQYT010000076.1:0-13955 GCA_049787175.1 Candidatus Acidiferrales bacterium
TCGCGAAACGCACGTCGCGCCCGCATCGCTGCAATTGCGCCTCGCGCGCGCTGGCGGACTGAACCGTTACGGCGAACCGAATTTCCGCGTCGTCTGGGGCTGGTCGCGCCTCACGTGGATCGGCGGCAAATGGACGGACGCCGACGCGCACGGCAACGTCACGCGTGAAATCATCGAACTGCGCGAAGTCCCAAAGTATTTTCCCTTCGACCGCTGGCACATCGAACGCTGGCTGCCGCCGGAAACTTACGGCTCGCCGCAGGAATGGTACGCGCAGACCATCGAACGCGAAGACGGCATCTCGATTCCCGCGCTCGGTCCGTATCCGCAGCGTGGCGAATACGAACACTGTTTTATCCTGCAGGGTCCACGAGGTGAATTCATTCCGCTTTCGCCGAGCGCATGCGAAGCCATCGTGCGCGCCGTCGAATTTGCGCACGCACAGCCAGCTCACGAACGTCGCGCCGCTCTCGCGCGTCGTGAAATGCGCCACGACCGCGAATGGGATGCGCATGCCGACTCGGTATTCAACGACGCCTCGCCTGCCTTCCACGGCGCCCGGCACGTGGTCTCCGTTTGAAATTAATTGCGGGCGGTTTGCGTGCCCGCATCACAAGCGCTCGCTGACTTCGTGGCCGACTTCCTCGCTGACTCGCCAAAGTTTATTTGCGGCCCAGCTGACGGCCAGCGCGATTAGGCAGCCCCCGAGGACTTCCACCGTACGAATGACCGCTTCGTGCAAACACGCGTTTTTCGTGAACGTATCGAAACCCGCGCCCATAATGATGACGGTCGCTACCGGCGCCGTGCGCCAATTACCGCCGATGTGCATCAAGTAGAATGACGCCGCTGCGGAGAGCATGCATGCCAGTGCCAGTTGCCAGATCCCCGGCCGCCACGCGGCCAGGAAAATCAAACCGACTGCGCATCCGACAGCCATATGCGCAACGCGGTGAAATGTCGCCAGCACCGAGGCATGTAATTCGATTTCGCTCACCATTACCATGGAGACCATCGCCCACACAGGTGCGTGATCGCCGGCGAGCCCGAAGAGTTCCCAGAGCACTACCGTCCCGAAAAACATGCGCAGCGCGTAACGCACGCCCGCGGTGCCGCGATGGCGCGGCCATTGCTGCCCGATTTGCCGGGGAAGTCGCCGCCACTGCGCGACCGAGTTCGAGGAAGACACTGCGCACCTCCGCCAATCGTTCCAAGTGGCGGCTGGGCGCACCTGTTTCCAGTATACCTGAGAGGCCGCGTGGACGCCGCTGCAAGGGCCTTAGTGCACTTGCCGAAGCCGTGGAACGGTCGTCTATTTGAATTGTGAGGGGATTGCGGTGCGACTGCACTCAGGCGTTTTCCACCTGCGCGGGCCAGAGTTTCGCCGCCACCCACGTCACCGCGAGCGCGATAATGCTGCCGCCGAGCACTTCGAGCGTGCGCTCGATCGCCGCTTGGTAGCCGGCGTATTTTGAGAGGTGCTGAATTCCGGTGGCCATCACGACCACCGTCGCCACCGGCGCTGTGCGCCAGTTGCCGCCGAGATGAATCAGATAGAACGATACCAGCGATGCAACGACGGAAGCGGCGCACAATTGCCACATGCCTGTGCCGGCCGCCGCCAGAAAAATCAGCCCGACCGCGCAGCCGGACGCTGTGTGTGCGATGCGTCCGCGCGTGGCCAGATACGAAGCGTGCAGCTCAATTTCACTGACCATCACCACGGAAATGATCGCCCAGATCGGATAGGTCACGCCGAAGGCTTTGAACACGATCCACACAAGCATCATCCCGATGGCGATCCGCAGCGCGTAGCGAACGCCGACAGGCTCGTGGCGCGGCAACGACAGACTCGTGAACCATTTGCGAATGCGACTGCGCGGCTGTGCCTGCATGGCGTGCCTCCGGCGGAAAACGAACACGCTCCGCAGTATAGATTTGCATTTGCTGAATCCAAAACCATCTGAAGGGATCTCCTGAAAACAACATGACCACCCTAACCAAGGAAGCCCGTCCGGCCACGAACGACCCGCGAGCCCGCGAGACGCAAGCGACCATCGCCTCCGTCTCCGACCAGGATTTTTACATCACGCGCACTTACGGCGTGTTTCACATCCCCGCGCGCCCGGCAAGCGAAGCCTGTGCGTTCGTCGTAGTCACGCAACGCAGCGACGCCATCGATCTCGGCGACAATCGCCGCTTTCCGTTTGTGATTTCCGCACGCGAAATCGCCGAAGACATTATCCAGGACCTCGAGCAGCACGGCATTTTCGTTTGCGCCGCTGAACGCCCCTCCGAAGCGGAACTCGCCTCCGCGTGTGACGTTCGCGACGCATGGTACCAACAGCTCGTCACCGAAGCCGACGAAATGTGGGCGCGCGGCCACTCCTATCGCGAAATATCCGACATGCATCGCCGAGCTGTGCTGGCGATGAAGCTCGAGCGTGAATGGGCCTACGTCCCGCAGCACTCGGTAGAGTGTCCTGCATGTGGCGAGAAGCTAAGAGCCGGCGTGGCGCTCTGCAAACATTGCGGCGCCACTCTCGACGCCGAGCGCGCCGCCAAATACTTTCCCAACGGACCGCGCGACAAATTCGCCCACACGCCAGGTGCAGCAGGAACGCACGCGCAAGGCGCTCCCGCCGCGCTTCGCAAGCCGAATCTCGGCTAGGCGCACGCAGTTCCGCTTGTCCAGCAAGCGTCCCCTAGTTGCGTACGTTTCCCACGGCAACGCCTGGATGCTGGACCGTGATTCAAAGGAACGATGAGGGAACACTTGTGATGAAACGAATCTACACTGTTGCACTTGCCAGCGTGCTAGTGCTGCTTTTCACCTGCCGAGCGCACGCGCAGGGTTCGCGGCATGATGGCGTGGTGCAGGGCGAGCAGGGCATTCCCGTTGCGGGCGCGACGATTGTTGTTTGCACGCAGCCCGCGAACGTCACCGTAACGCCGTGCACGCCGCTCGCGAATCTCTACACCGATACGACGCTCACCACGCCCTCCGCCAATCCGCTCACTTCCGACGGCCTGGGCAATTTTCATTTTTACGCCGCGCCGGGCGTATACACCGTGCAAGTTTACGGCCCAGGAATCAACACGTATACGACACCGGACGTTCTACTGCCCACAAATCCGTCGAACGCCCAGTTCGGCTCGATCACCGCTACGAATGCCATTAGCGCGCTCACGCTCAGCCTTGGCGGAAATCTCACCGTCGGCGGAAACGCTAGCGTCGCCGGCACGCTCACGGCCGGCTCGCTTGCGGCCAATCTCGCCACAACGAGCAACGCGCAACTGAAGCCCTTCACAGGAGACGCAGCTCTGTGGGTTTCGCCTTCGGGTTCGGATTCCAATGACGGGCAAAGCGAGGGCAGCGCAATGGCTACGATTTACCATGCGCTGTGCTCTTTACCTGGAGGAAACTGCTCAACTCAAACGGCTGGCAACGGTACGGTGTATTTCTTTGACGGCTCTTCGGCGAACCCGGTCTCAGGCGATGGCATGTGGCTGCTTGGACCCCTCGATCCTGCCTACTCGTCGCCTCCCGCTGGCTGGCTGAAAGTTACTACTGGCACAGGCGGAATTGCGCTCATTGGAATTCCAAAAGCCAGCTACGGACCCAATACGCAGATTCCTCGCGCCTCCATTGTCGGCGGGTCAAGCGCCGACAGGAACCATCCTGGCATCTGGCTTTCGGGAACGAACGAAGCAATTTACGTCGCTAACGCTGGGGTCCAGTATCCCGGGCGCGGCATCGTTGTAGGCGAGTGTTCGAATAACGTGCGCACGGGCTGCCCAGTGGCTGGCGTATATTTCGATAACGATACGGCGAATCTCAACTCCGCATCGGGTAATGGCCCTGCCTGGGACATCACCGGCGCCTCTTTTTGGATTCGCCTGAGGAACTGCGGCGGCAGCGGCCTGGATAGCGTCAACACAAACACTAGCGACGACGCGGCTGCCGTATTGCTGGATGGCCGCACCAACTCTGGCGTCGGGCTCGTTTTCATCGACGACTTCAACGCTTCGAACGGCGGCATTAAATTCTACGCGGGTGCAAACGGCGGCAGCCTGAACGTCAGCAAATTGACCACCGAAGCGCAGAATGGCGAGCCTGCGGTATGGTTCGCTTCGACGGGTAGCAGCAGTGACTACTACGTAGTTGGCACCGTAAATAAAGTCGCGGTTGCTGACGCGCTCGCCACAACTCCCGGTGTGGAAGTAGATATCCCCGGCTACGGCATCCTGGCCAACGATGTTGAGGGCCAAGGCGTCAACCTCGTCGGCCCGATGCACACCGCTACGCAGTACACCAACAACCTGCAGAATCAAACCATATCGCCGCAACGCTACGGCCAAACCGGCGCAGTTCAGGGATGGAATTATGGCAAGCGCGATGATGTGCAGCGTGGCGCGGGCCTCACCACCGTGCGCTTCGCCAATCAAGCCGCGGGCTCGGCATGTTCCAGTTGGACTGCTTCCCAAGTCGCTGGCACGACGACGAAGACGTGCACCGGAATAGCCGACCCATTTGGCGGGACCAACGCGGGCCAAGCTGCCAGCAACAACTCAGCCGTCGAAGAATTCAATTTCACTCCTGGTTCCGGTGGCGTGGAAAACGTCAGCCTATCCGTAGGCGAATACATCATTGCCGGAGTCTGGACGCGCTCACAGACCGCCAACGGCTACTCGGGGAATCCGTATGTTGGCGCGATGCTTTCAGTCACCGGCACAGGATTTTCCGCCTCCGGCGGATGCGATGGCGATTCTGTTCTCGGTGACGGTCAGTGGACCTGGAATCGGTGCATTTACAAAGTGACGGCCGTCGGGACGAATCCTGCGGCAGTTGAATTCGGAACTTTATTCAATTCCACTTACACCGTGCAGGCCTACGCGCCGGTTCTCAATTTTATTCCGCCCGGCACATTCAGCGACAACGAAGCCTTCGCATATGAGAATGCTCTGAAGACTTACGACAGCCTGTGTGCGGTCGGCGCATCGTGCGGAATGGAATTCAATCCGATACAGGCGCCGGCTTTCGAAACCGAAACGGCCAATCCGGCGCAAAGCGGAATCTTCCGCTTGTCCGACAGCGACGCCATCGCTTGGCGCAATCACGCCAACACCGCTGACGTCTCCCTCTCGAAGAACTCAAGCGATCAGCTCGTTGCGCCGCCTTTTGCATCGCCCACATTTCTTTCGCCGATCGTCGACTCCGCCTCGGGCGCGAGCGGCGTCACGTTTCGCAACAGCGGGTCAACTGTCTGGACCACGAACGCGAGCAGTTCCGCGCTCAGCTTCAATTTCAACGCGCATCTCGGCGAAACTACGCTGAAGCTCTCGCCCTTCGGCGGCCAATCCTACGCCGGATTGCTTGACAATTACGGCATGGCCGCGGGATTTGTCTCCGTTACCGAATCGAGCGGTAGCATGGCCTTCGACGCAGGCCTCGGCAACACATTCGAAGTGACGCTCAACGCCAACGTCAGCAGCACCAACCTGGTCAATGCGCAGGCCGGCCAGTGGCTGCATTTCATCGTCTGCCAACCGTCCAGCGGCGGGCCGTTCACGTTTAACTGGCCAGGAACTGTGCGCGGTGGCATGACCGTCGGCACAACGGCAGGGAAGTGCAGCGCCCAGAGTTTCGTTTTCGACGGCTCCAGCGCCTTCGCCACTTCCTCCGGCGCTGCCAATCAGTAGAGCGCCCTATTCGTCTTTTGCTTCTTGCTCTTTCTGACCACTGATCACTCATCATCGACCACTGTCTTCGGGAGGCTTTCATGCCTGTAGTTTCCACAACGGCATACGATCAGGCCGAAGATGCGCTGAAACTCGCGCGCTCGCTGGCCAACGACGCCGCTGGCGCCGTTTTCTCCGACGCCGTTCTCATTCCATTCCTCAACTCCGCGTATCGCGCGCTGCAGCGCCAGCTCGCCGAGTCGGGCGTCTCCGTGCTCATCGCGCAAGCAGACCTCGATTTGCCGCTAACCAGCGGCGTGACCACCACCAGCCTCAGCGACGTGTCCTCGCCGCAGCTTCCTACCGACCTGCTCGCTCCCCATCAACTGTGGGAACAGGCCACCGGCTCCTGCGACATCTTCACGCCCATGGAAAAAATCACCGGCGGCCTGCCAAACTTTCAGCCCGGCTGCTATCTGCGCATGTGGGAATGGCGCACCGACAGCATCCAGCTGATTGGCGCCACGCAGGAAATCACCGTTCGGCTTCGCTACGAGAAATCCCTTCCTGCGGTTGTGCTTGGCACCGATCCGCTGCAGATCCGCTCGTCGATTGACCCGCTCGCGTATGCCGTTGCCGCCATGGCGGCGCGCTCGCGCGGCGCGCAGGCGCTTGCTGCGGACATGTTCGCTCTGGCCGAGACCAGCGCGGAGGGCCTGATCGAGCGCTACGTGCGCCCGGAACAGTTCAAAGGGCGGCGGCGCAAGCCCTACGGCTATCGCGCCCGTGTGATTTATTAGTAGCTTAATCGACGTTGAGGATTAGGGTGATCGACCGGCCCGCGTTTTGCGCCGTGCCCGTGATCGGAATCGGATAACTGCCCACTGGCGTTTCATTCGGGTTTACGGAAGAGCTGCCGCCGCATCCCGCTGCAGCGGCGCCTGCGAGCAACGCAAAACACATCGCGGCGAAGCGCGCGCGTCGCACACGGTTCGCGCCAAAAGGCTGCGCAGCTGCGGCGCGCCACAATCGGAAGAAGCATAGCGCCAGCATCACAACGAATACGCAAAGCAGCAAAAGGCGCATTCGCGGGCCGGGGCCGCCGCGCCCGCCAGGAGCAAAAAATCGCGTCGCGTCGGGGCCGCCCGTAGTAAACATCACGGAAAATTGCTGGGCGTGTCCCGGTGTGATGTTAAGGGTCGCTGGCTGGATGGTGCACCCGATCGTCGTCGTTTTCGCCGACAGTATGGCGGGGCACGCCAGGGTGACTTTGCCGCTGAATATCTTGTCCGGCGTTACGGAGATCGAATAAGTCGCGGTGTTGCCGGGCGCCACGCTCTGCGTGGTGTCCGTGATGTTAGGCACGGTCAGATCGAAATTGTCGCCCGTTCCGGAAAGGCTTGCCGTCTGCGGACTTGATGGGTCCGAATCGGTCACTTCGAGCGTCGCGGAACGCGCCCCCGTGGCGCCTGGCGTAAACGTCACATTGATTTGGCACGATGCACCTGCAGCGAGCGATGGCGTGCAATTGTTTGTTTCCGCAAAATCGGCGGGATTCGCGCCGGCAAACACTATGCTTGTATTCGTGAGCGCAATGGCGCTCGAAGAGTTGTTCGTCAGCGTAAACAGTTGCACCGGCGCAGTCCCGCCGGTAGGCTCGTCGCCAAAATTGAAACTCGAGGGCGAAATTGTCACGCCGGCCGGTGGATCAGGCGCGCCGAGGCCCGGGAATTCCACTACGCGCTGGTTGCCGCGATCCGCTACGAATACATTCCCCAAGCGATCGATCGTCAGGGCGCCAGGTGAATTCAGATTTTCCTTGAGCGCGACGCGCGAGAGCGTTCCGGCCTTTGCGTCCACACGCACAATGGCATTCGCGCCCGTGTCCGAAATGAAGACGTTGTCTTGTCCATCCACGGCAACCCCTTCCGGCGCGCCGAGCTGCGCGCTTTCCGGTGCGGAGTCGAACGCCGCGCTTGCATCTGAATTTTGAAATGCTCCGCTGCCCGCAAACACATTGATGTTGCCGCTGTTAAGATCAATCGCGAAAACGCGATTGGCCGCGGGCGACGCGACGTAGAGCTGCCCCTTCGCGGAATCGGCCGCAACTGCCGCCGCGTCGAGCACGTGCGCGAGGAACGTGAAATGCGTTGCGTTGGGCGTAAGTCCCAGCACGCGATTGTTTCCGCGATCCGCCACGTACAGATTTCCTTCCGTGTCGGCGGATAATCCGGCTGGCTCATAGGGATCGAGATTGCTCGATTGCGGTTGGGCGGCGCTGCTGGCAGATCCCAGTGGGACGGCGGCGACTTTGCCGGTGAGCATGTCGAGCAGGCGAATCGTATTCTGCGCGCGATTGGCGAGGTAAACCTTGTTCCCCGGCGCTAACGCGATTCCCGAAGGATCTTCCGATGGGGCCAAAGCGCAATTCGAGAAAACGGTGAGTGCAAGTTTTGTCCCTGCGCCCGGCGAGCTGAGCGCCGAGGTCACGCAATTCTTTGATGGAGGCGTTGCCGAAAGCGATATGTACAATCCACCTGCCGCATCGGTTGCCAGTCCGCGGACGTTTGCGTATTGCGCTCCGGAAGCAACGACGATGGGCGAAGCCGGAGTGGTCGGCGCGGAAACAGCCGCCGCATGCGACGCAGACGATTGCTGCGCCTCGGCTCGAGTGGAATCTTGACTGATAACCCAAATCAGCGTCGCGAGCAGCGCGAACACCACTGCAAAACGCAAGAACACACGGCGCAAAGGTCCCCCTCACATTGCGAACATCGAATCTACGTCAGACGAACGTTTTTACAACGCGAAGCGAAGTTCAAAATCATAACACACGCGCGCGCAATCACCGCGGGAAGAAACACACCCAAATCCACATCGCGACACCTTAGACGCCCCAAAGTGCACAAAACACAGGGCGTCCCACGGCACATGCGATGACGGCCTGCGGATGAGGGTTGTATTGGAATTTATTCACCTGCGGGAGCAGCCCGCTGACAATTCTAGTGGTGCGGCCTGCGGCGCTCAGCCGGATGCCGCTCCACGCGGCCGCCACCCCTGCGAATAAATGGGTGCGCGTAGGGATGGACGTAAACTCGGCGGTTGCCCCACGTTCGGCCCCACGGCCGGCCATCGAAAAAGATGGCGTGCGTGCGCCATCCAAAATAAGGATGCGCCCATCCAAACGGCGCAAAGCCGGCTCCGATAACCACTGCGGGACCAAAATGAATGGCACCGCCAATCGCAAATCCCGGGTGCGGAGCAAAAAACACAATCCCAGGATCATATACAGGGACATAGAGGTAAGCTGGATTCACCGGGTCGATCTCGTAGTAGCCGTCCGTGTAGCTCACCGTGTCGTAGGGGGACGTCCGCAAGTAGCCGTAGTCGTACGCTTCCTTGCGCATCCGCTGAACCGCATCCATCACGTCGCTGCGTTGGTTGAGCACCGCGTCGCCGAGCTGCTGCGTCCACGAAGGATCACGGGCCATCATGTCCAGCACGGAAGGGAATGGAAGCAGTGCGAGCACGCTGGGATCCCATTGCAAATTGTCCGCTTGAATGGCCTGTGCCAAGGCGTCGCCCTTCAGACCGCTATGCTCGTCGGCCCAGCCCGCGGCATCAGGGATCTGGTCCGAAAAAGTGGAAGCGGTGAGCGTCTGCGCGAGCAGCGGATCGGGATAAAGCGCAATCCGGTTCACGAGCCCGTCGAGTTGTTGTGGCCCGAGGGTCGGGGGCGGTGCTTCTTGCGTGGCTGCCGAATTAGGTGGCGGCGGAGGCGGCGGATTGCCCTGCTGAGCGGCTACCGGCAAAACCAACAGCGCGGCCATGCAAAACAGGATCGCGAGTTTTGTGCGAATCATAACTTGTCCACCTAAGTTCGATTTGATCTGGCCGGAATTCCCATCGCTATTTGTTTTTGGCCCAGCCATCGAGTATTGAGATGCACCAGACCGGCCTTCGGACACAAGGTTCTCGTGAGTCCCTAGAAAACCAGGCTGTAGCGGCCTCTGGATCAATCGATGGCGATGTGCGTGCTCGTGCGCCCAACGCCGTCGATGCCCTGAATTCTGCTCATCACTAGCGAATTCAGATCCTCGGAAGAATTCACTTCCGCGACAACATAAACGTCGGGATCGCCCCAACAGGCATTGGCCATTTTTACTCCGGGCAGGCCGCCGATTCTCTTTGCAATGTCGCGCGCCTTACCGGGACCTACGGTCACCAGAACGTACGCTCTCATGGGACCTCCTCGTGGAAGGCATCCGCATGCGCCAACTGAACGGATGACAGGCTGGAATGGGCCACATTCTACTCGCATCTCGCACGTAAGGATACAGCCGGGACCCGGCGCCAAGCCCCTCAGTGCCTGCATCACCGGCGGGGCCTTCACAGCCGAAAGGTCACGTACCCAAGCAGAAATTCAGGAGGAAAAACATGGCGTTAACATTCACGTTGGTAGATTCGTGGGATGACGGCAAGCGCGTTCACATCGTCGGCACGGTGGCCGCTTCGGGAAGCTACACAACCGGCGGCGATACCCTCGATCTGAGCCCGATCGAGCCGCTAGGCGTGCCTACAACGCAGCCGCCAATCGCAGGTACGGCCTGGATGGATGGCCTCGCAGGCTACGATTACGTCTTCACCCCCGGCGCGGCCATCAATTCGGGCAGGGTCAAGATTTTCCAGGATGCCGGCGCCGCGGGCCCGTTCGCCGAGCTGGCCGCCGGCTCCTATCCCTCTGCCATCACCGGCAACACCATCACCTTCTACGGCATCTTTCCTCGGTTGCAATAGCAAAAGGGCTGGCAGCATCGTATCTGCTGGTCACCGGGCTGCCATCGGTCCTGCCGCGCTTTTCTTGAACCCCACGGCATGCAGCGAGTCTTTCTGTGAGGCGCGCTCTCGCGGTATAATTCTGACGGCCCTCTTGGAGAACCGTTAGATGCTTGATTCATTTGCAAATTATTTTTGGCAGCACCCCGCAACGATCATCGCCGGGGCTATCGCCATAATTATTGTCTTGATTTGGATGACGGGCAGCGGCTCGCGCCAGCGCTTCATATCTTTCCAGCGCACGAAAGAGACTGATCAGCTCGCGCGCGATTTGAGCCGCATTGCCGCAGCACTCGAAAGAATCGCGCGTAATCAGGAAACGCCCACCGATTACGTGGGCCGGCCGATTCCGCCGGCCTGGGAGAGCACCATCTCCGCGGGTCCGCCCACGGAAGAAATTCCAGCGCATATGGCTGAGATTCCTGGCGACGGTGAACCTACTGTGCCCGTCGGCGCGCCTGCTGGCGCGGATCGTGCCGAGGCGCCCGTGATGTCCGCGCCGCCCTTGCCAACTCCTGTGCGCGGGTCCGCCAATCCTCCTGGAGGCAGTGCCGGTTTGCTTGGCGGGAAGAAAAAACTCGACTTACCCAATCCGCTCTATCGCCCGAAATAGCTTCTGCTACAGACGCAGCGTGCTTTTATCATCGCCATGCTTGCGGCGACGGCGCACCAGCGCGCCCACAATTGCGGCTACAAAAAGAAAAGCCAATGTTACTGCGGATATTGCCAATGCCGGGTGAAGCTCGCCTGCTTCCGGAGTGAGCCACAGGCTTAGGAGAAAGTACCCACCGCAAATGAAAAACACGGTCGCGACAGCCAGCCGCACTCCAGGTGGCATGGCGAAGCGCCGGCGAGTGCGCGCGGATGAAAGGGAACTGAGCCGTTCCTCGTTCACCTTGCTCGGCCGCCACGCGGAAGGCTCCTGTTTTCCCGGGGCAGGACTTGACCCCAAGGATCGTCCATAGTCTCCTGCAGCGGTGCCCAGGCCGAGGACGGAAGACTCTTGTTTTTCCGGCGCTCCCATGCGCCTAGATTATCATTGGAATTTCGCGTCGTGCCACACGCTTAACCTCTGACGCGGAAATTCCCGTCACTGGCCACTCGTCACCGCTTTCCCGAGGAACACGTATGTCCGTTGAAACTTTTTCGCCGTTGCAGCTCACCACTTTTAGCTCGTGGATGACGCTCGTCGACCCGTCCGCCGTTCCGCCGGGAATGTCTCCCGACGCGCGCGACGTGGAATTTTTCCCCGGCGGCGTGCGCACGCGTCCCGGACTTTTCTCCATGTATCCGGCGCTCGGCGGCTTGCCTTCGATCAATGGACTTAAGACTTACATCACCACAAATCTTGTGCAACGCCTCCTCGTCCTCGACTCGCTCGGCAATTTGTTCAAGGAAACTTCGCCGGGCGTGCTCTCGATTGTCTCGAGTACCGTCACACCGGATCTTTTTCTCGCCTCGACCACGCAATTCGGCCGCGAGTACATGGCCTTCTCGGACAGCATGCTGGGCCAGGATTTGCCGCGTCAATACGACGACACTTACTTCGACCGCGTCAGCCAGATCGGCCCAGCCGAGGGCCCTTCCGTCGCCGACGCGACCGATGTCGGCAGCATTTCGCCCGGCGCGCACCAATGCGTCGTGATTTTCGTCACGCGCCAAGGCTACTGGACCATGCCTTCGCCTCCCGTGACGTGGACGGCCGCGGGCGGGTCCAAAGTAAACGTCACCAATATTCCGACCGGCCCCGCGAACATCGTGCAACGCCTGCTGGCATTTACCGGCGCGGGCGGGGCCACTTTTTATCAAGTGCCCGCGACGATGACCATCAACGACAACGTCACCACGTCGCTCGAAGTCGACTTCACCGACGATATTCTGCTCGCTGGCGTGAGCATGGACGATCTGTTTCAGAATGTCGAGCTGCCGGATCAGCTTGGCGTCATCGCCTATTCCGAGCGCCTTTTCTGGTGGGGCGAACGCGCCAAAATGCCCAACTGGCGTAATTTGAGTTTTGACGGCGGCTGGGACGCTTCCGGTGATGGCCGCCCGCTCGGCTGGCAGCTCGGCGTGAGTTTTAGCGCCGGTGGCTCGCGCGAATCGAGCGACATCGTGTGGGGCGACGCGTATCGCATCACTGCCGACGGCGCCACCGTCGAACGCGGGCTGATTCAGCAAACCGCCCTCACCGACGTGAATGGGAATTCTCTCCTGCAAACGAATACGGACTATTCCGTGCGCGCGCAAATCAAACGCAGCGCCGGGCTGACGCAGGGCACATTTCGCATCAACTGCTATAGCCTGTCGCGCGGATTTTTCGGCAGCGGCTTGGCGGTGACGGCAATCCAGGCCACAACAGACTATCAGGAATTTGTCGCCGAGCTCATGCCTCCGGAAACTTCACTCCCAAGCGATTTGATGCTTCAGGTCTACGCCGACGGAACTCCCTCTCCCAACGGCGAATCCTTCCTCGTTGATAACATCGAGATTTATCCGACCAACGCCGCGGAAAGCCCCGACGTGGTGCGCGCGTCGCGGAACTCCGACCCGGAGTCCTACGATGGCGTGCTAGGCCTGATCGAAATCGACGTGAACGACGGCCAGGCCATTCGCTCCGCCTTTGTCATCCGCAACAATTTGTATTTCGTTAAGGAGCGCAGCCTTTACGTCACCTCCGACAACGGCACCGGGGAGCCTGCCACCTGGGACGTCGAGCAAGTTTCTGATTCCACCGGCACTCCTTCGGCGCATGGTGTCGGCATCGGTGAAGACTGGGTCGTGATCGCGTCGCGCGCAGGGCTGTATATGTTCAACGGCGGCGAGCCGCAAAAGCTTTCGCAGGAAATCCAGCCCACCTGGGACGCAATCAATTGGCAGTATGGCAGCTCGCTTTGGGTCAGTGTCGACACCCAACACAAACGCATTTACGTCGGCGTGCCCATGGGCGCGGCCACCGCGCCGAATGAAATCCTCATGCTCGACTACACCGAAGGCTTCGAGGACCCGCTGTGGGCATCGTCTTCCGTGCCTGGCAATTCCCGCAAATGGGCGCCGTGGTTCATTTCCGCAAACAGCGTTGGCCTGATCGAGCGGCCCAACGGCACGGCCGCGGTTTTCCTGGGCAACAATGCCGGCAACGGGAAAATCTATCAGCTCACCGAAGGGCAATTCTCCGACGACGGTGCGGCGATCAATTCCTATTACACCACCGCGTTTCTCTCGCGCACGGGCGCCACTGGCAGAGACCTCTTCGGCTATTTGACCGCTTATGCGCAAGGCTCCTGCACGCTGAAAGTCAACGCGTTTACACCGGGGGATGCCACCGAAATTGCGCTCGGCGCTCTCGCGCTCGCTTCACCCGCGCCACAGGATTTGGAATTGATGACAAGTGTAACCGCCGAGCGTGTCGCCTATCAGGTCGGTACCAACGCCGCCGG
>JBAQYT010000082.1:0-20616 GCA_049787175.1 Candidatus Acidiferrales bacterium
TTTGATCGGTGCCGATGCAGAAAGCGCCGACAGCGATGAGTTCGGCGGCGCTGGCGAGGGCGCGCGGCGTCACACGTGTTTTCGAGCGAATCCCCAG
The DNA here is from genome assembly GCA_049787175.1 of Candidatus Acidiferrales bacterium. GTDB lineage: Bacteria > Acidobacteriota > Terriglobia > Acidiferrales > UBA7541 > DAHUXN01. The sequence continues at coordinate 98 of JBAQYT010000082.1, forward strand.
AACGGAAACGCGCGGGAGTTTTTGGCAAAGAGCGTCTTCGTCGAGGCTCTGCGGCAGAGATTCCACATCGTAACCGGCTGCGCGGAAGCGGGCTGCGGCATCCGGATGGACATTTTCGAGAAGCAGGGCTTTTGGCTTATGATTTGTCATGCCGCCGGCACGAGAAGAGATATTACATGTAAAACGCGATGAGTCGTGCTGGAAGTTGCTGCGAAGCATTGAACGACGAGTGAAAGCGAAAATTCGTGATGGAGCCTATGGACAAGAAGTCGCTGGCAGATAAGCTTGAGAAAGAAGGATTTTCCAGGACTTATGTCTGGCAGGATGAGCCGGGTGCGCACTATTCGGACCACGTACACGATGCGGAGACGGCGCACATTATTCTGGCCGGCGAAATGACGCTCACGATGAACGGAAAGTCGCGAAGCTATCGGGCCGGAGATCGCTGCGATGTGCCAGCAGGCACGGTTCATTCGGCGGAAATGGGTCCGCGCGGCTGCCGGTACCTGATCGGCGAGCGGTGAGTTCCGCGCAGAACGGTCAGGCGGAAATGGCGCGATCGAGGAGTTCGACGACGTGGAAAACTTCCTGGCGCGTGTTGTAAAGCTTCGCGCCGGCGCGCAACTGCAGGATGCATCCGGGGTTGGCGGTGACAATTGCGGAAGCGCGGCTGGATTGCGCGAGGCGCATTTTTTCTTGCAGAAGCTGCATGGACGTATCTGTCTCCGTGACGTTGTAAACTCCCGCCGAGCCGCAGCAGTGATCCGCCATGGGCATCTCCACCAACTCCAGGCCGGGAATGGAGCGGAGCAACGTGCGAGGAGCTTCGCGGATTTTTTGGCCGTGCAGGAGATGGCAGGAATCCTGAAACGTCACACGCATGCGCGTCTTGCGAAGCGGCGCGGACAAGCCGAGGCCGGCGAGGAATTCCGTGACGTCGCGGACCTTCGGTGAAAATTCGGCAGCATTTTTGGCGTCGAGAACATTGCGGGAGGCGCCTTCTTGCGCGGGGTCGCTTCCCGAGAAAAGAAAGGTGTATTCCTTTAGAGTGGAGCCGCAGCCAGCAGCGTTGGTGATGATGGCGTCGAAAGGCTCGGCCAAAAATGCTTCCATATTTTCCCGCGCGAGATCACGAGCGACATCGCGGACGCCTGCATGTGCAGCAAGAGCGCCGCAGCAAAGCTGTCCGGCGGGCACGACAACTTCGCAGCCATTGGCTTGCAAGACGCGAATGGTGGCGTCGTTGAGTTCAGTGAACGTTACTTGGGCGACGCAGCCGGCAAAAAACGCGACGCGAGCGCGGCGCTGGCCGCGCGCCGGGAACGTTTTGCCGAGACGCGAAAAGAAAAAGTCCGAATCGATGCGCGGAAGCAGCGCGGCGCGCTGTTGCATGCCGAAAAGCCGCAAGATGCCGGTGGCGCGGACGAGCGTTTCGAGGCGGGAGCGCTGGTAGAAGCGAACGACACGAGCCAGTCGCGCGATGCGGCGCGGGTCGGGGAGCAATCGGCGATAGACGAAATCGCGAGCCCAGCGCGAAGCGCGCGGCCTCTGGTAATTGCGAGCGATTTGCGTGCGCGCGAGTTCGACGAGCTTACCGTACTCGACTCCGGAAGGGCAGGCGGTTTCACAGGCGCGGCAGTCGAGGCAGCGGTCGATGTGCGTGACGAAGGTTTCGCCCAGATCGAGGCGTCCTTGATCGACGAGGGCCATTTGGCGAATGCGGCCGCGCGGGGAATCGGCTTCGTTATGCCAAAGGCGATACGTGGGGCAGGCATTGAGGCAGAGGCCGCAATGAATGCAGCGCGAATAGTCGGCGTAATCGGGCTTGTCGCCGGCAGTGAAGCCGCTGAGAGTCTCGGCGAATTCGCGCTGGGCTTCTTCGTGGGTTTGCGGCGGCAGGCTGGCGGCCATTTTATTAGAGACCTCCGACAAAACGGCCGGGCGCGAAAATATTGTGCGGGTCGAAGGCGCGCTTGACGCGCTGCATTAAGAGAAAATCCTCGCGCGGCGGGCCCCAGATGTTGAGTTCACGTTTCAATTCCGGTGGGCATGCAACTACGGTAGCACGATAATTGTGCCTCTCACCGGCCTGCAATATTTCCTGGCGGACAGATGCCTTTTCCTTGAGCGCATCGGCAGAATCCGGAAGAGTGACCCAGTAGATCACGCCAGTGCCACGAATCAAAGCGGCGGCGCGGACGTTATAACGCTCCGATTCAGACGCCAAGAATTGCAGAAGATCGCGAACATCCGAAGGAATCGTGGTGATTTTCAAAACGATGGCAGCCGGCGAAGACTGGATCATCAGCGGAATTGCTTCGCGAAGGCTCGCCCAGGTTTTATCCCGTTCGGAACCGGAGAGGAATGCTGTTTGTTTGGCGCCACATTGCTCGGCCATTTGCCGCAGATCATTGGAGCAGCGTTCCAGAACATTGATCGAGCCTGAGATCCCCGTCATCAAAAGCCATTCCGAGCCTGCGGGGGATACGGCATCACGCGCTGCGGACTTGGCATTCCGCGGAAACAGCAGTTCCGTCATTTCGGGACTCAGAATTTCCAGGGTGGAAGGTGAGATAGGCGACGTTGTGATCTTCTGGCGCAACGAGAGCGCCTCATCGGATGATGGGAGCGACGCGACAAATATGCGCTCCGAAGATGGCAGGGGAAATGTTTTGAAGTTGATGCGAGTGATGACGCCGAGAGAACCGAGGGCACCGAGAAACAATTTGTGCAAGTCGTAGCCGCTGACGTTCTTGACGACGCGGCCGCCGCTCTTGGCGAGCGCGCCGTCGCCGGAGACGAATTCCATGCCAAGGACAAAATCGCGCGCAGTGCCGTAGGCCTGGCGGAGAGGCGAGTCGAGGCCGCTCGCGAGCGTGCCGCCGACCGTAGCGTGGTCGAAATAAGGAACAGCGAGGGGCAGGAATTGTTTGTGCTTGGCGAGAGTTTCGGCGAGGCGCGAGAGAGGAATGCCGGGTTCGACACTCAGGGTCAAATCTCCAGGATCGTAGGAAATGACGCGGTCGAGGCGCGTCATGTCGATGGCGAGATCGTAGCGCTTAGGAGGCATGCCGATGCCAAGTTTGGTGCGCGCGCCGACAGGAATGATGGCGAGGTTTTCCACCACCGCAAATTTTACGAGATCAGCGACTTCTTGTGGGGTTGCGGGGCGTGCCACCACCTGCGGATCGACGCCATCGACGGCGTAGGCGGAAATGTCTTTCGGTTCGGCGACGATGTTGCGCGCGCCGACAATGTCAGCGATGCGTGAATGCTGAACTGTCGCGGGCGAGTTCACGAAAGGCTCGGCTCCGACGGACTTGCGGGGTCACCGGAGAGCGGCATGGGGCGAATGCGGACTTCGCCGCAACCTTTTCCGGTGGGGAAGATCTTGCCCGGATTCAGGCGGCCCACGGGATTGAACGCATCGCGAACGCCGCGCATAAGCGCCAGATCGGCGTCGGTGAAAAGCAGCGGCATCAAGCGATCTTTTTCCATGCCCACGCCGTGTTCGCCAGTGATGGCGCCGCCCATTTCGATACAGAAGCGAATGATGGCGTCGGCCGTGGAAACGGCGCGCTGGAATTGCTTGGGGTCGCGCGCGTCGAACAAAATGATGGGATGCAAGTTGCCGTCGCCAGCGTGGAAAATGTTGCCGATCTCGAAGCCATTTTCCTTGCCGATGCGATCGATTTCACGGAGGGTTTGCGGCAACTTGGTTCGCGGAATCACGCCATCCTGAACGTAATAGGTAGGCGACAAGCGGCCGACGGCGCCGAAGGCATTCTTGCGGCCTTTCCAGAGAAGCTCGCGCTCCTTAGCGTCGCGGGCCACGCGGACTTCGCGCGCGCCATGAAGTTTGCAGACTTCGGTGATTTGCGCGGCATGCTCTTCGGCAGCTTCGCGCATGCCGTCGACTTCGATGAGCAGCACGGCGGCGCTATCGAGAGGAAATCCGGCATGGACCCAGGCTTCCACGGCGCGAAGGGTCCAGCCATCGAGCATTTCGCAGGCCGCAGGCGTGATGCCGCGCGCGGTGATTTCGACGACGGTTTCCGTGGCGTCGTCGATGCGATCGTAAATGGCGAGCAGAGTCTTGATCGCCTCGGGCAAACGCGTGAGGCGTACGGTGATTTCGGTGACGAGCGCGAGCGTGCCTTCGGAGCCGACAAGCAATCCGCACAAATCGTAGCCCGGCGCATCGAGCGATTTGCCGCCAATGCGAACGAGTTGGCCATCGGGTAGAACAAGCTGCATGCCAAGGACATGGTTCGTGGTGACGCCATAGGCGAGAGTGTGCGGTCCACCGGCATTTTCGGAGACGTTTCCGCCGAGGGTGCAGGCCTTCTGGCTGGAAGGATCGGGCGCGAAGTGCAATCCTGCGTGCGCGACGGCGGCGGACAAATCAGAATTGACGACGCCCGGCTGAACAATGGCGCGCTGGTTTTCGATGTCGATTTCGAGGATGCGATTCATGCGCGCGAAAGAAACGATGATGCCGCCATTGCGCGCGAGCGCGCCGCCGGAAAGGCCGGTACCGGCGCCGCGTCCGACAAGCGGAACGTCATGGCGATTAGCGATGTCGACGATGTGAACGACGTCCGAAGCGTCGCGCGGGAAAACGATGCAGTTCGGGCGAGCGACTTCCACAGAGCCGTCGTATTCGTAAAGGAGCAGGTCTTCAGGGCGGCTCAAGACGTGCTCGCGAGTAAGAAGGTGCTCGAGATCGGTAATGAGGCGCTGGTTCATGGTCGCTTAGAAGTGAGATTGCCAATATAGTCGTGTGGGCGGTGCGGGGTCAAACGCGGCGAGGGGCGGTGTGGAAGATCGTGCGGAATCAAGGTCCGGTACGGGGAAAGAGATGAAAAACCTCGGCGGTCGCGAGACCCAGCCAGATCAGTCCGTCGGCGATGATCAAGGCGCCTAGCGTACGCCAAATGAGGAGGCGTGCCCGATAAAATGGTGGATGGACATCGTTCTTCCCTCCTACTGCGCCGGGCAGACGCTTGCCGGTCCAGCGCTCCCAAAAGCGGCCCAAGCTGTGGGCGATTTCCGCGGAGGATAGAACTATAACCAAACCGATGCTCAGGATGCCAACGCCGATCAGATATTGAACCAGAGGGTTGTGCATTGCGGGCGAATATAGACTGGAATGCGGGGACGCGCAATGAAAGTGTCGCGCGGGCGCGCGTTGACACGCAGCGAGCCGGTGTGCTACTGACGGTCGCGGGAATTTTGCCGAGGATAGACGATGAAACCAAAAGTGCTGACGACGCACGGAATGTTTGCGCCCGCGCGGAAGCTGCTAGAAGAAAAGTTTGATGTTGAATATTGGACGAAGGAGGAGCGGCCGCCGCGCGACGAGCTTTTGCGGCGAGTGGCGGAGAAGGACGCGCTGATCTGTCTACTGACGGAAAAAGTGAACGAGGAATTGCTGGAACTCGCGCCGAAATTGCGAATCGCGGCCACCGTTTCAGTGGGCTACGACAACATCGACGTGGCGGCGTGCACGCGGCGGAAAGTGGTGGCGACGCACACGCCGGGGGTGCTGGACGACACGACGGCCGATTTTGCGTTCGCGCTGCTCATGGCCCTGGCACGGCGCATCGTGGAAGGCGACATGTGGATGCGGTCGGGAGTGTGGCCGGGGTGGAATTTGGATCAGTTGTGCGGCGGTGATGTTTTCGGGAAAACGCTGGGCATTATCGGCTTTGGACGGATCGGCCGCGCAATGGCGAAGCGCGCGAGAGGTTTCGACATGCGGATTTTGTACAGCGATGCGAAGCGCGCGGATGCGGAAATCGAGCGCGAGCTGCAGGCACGGCACGTGGAACTCGACCGACTGCTGGCCGAATCGGACTTCGTGAGCGTGCATGTGCCATTACTGCCGACGACGCGGCATTTGATCAATGCTGAAACGCTGGGGAAAATGAAAGCAGGAGCGTACCTGATTAATACGTCGCGAGGGCCAGTGGTTGACGAGGCGGCGCTGGCAGCAACGCTGGAGGCAAAGAAGATTGGCGGCGCGGCGCTGGACGTGTTCGAGAACGAGCCGAAGGTTCCGCCCGCGCTCATTGGGCGCAAGGATGTGATTCTGACGCCGCACATCGCCAGCGCGTCGGTGGAGACGCGAACGAAAATGGCGGTGATGGCGGTGGAAAACGTGATCGCACTTTTCGAAGGGCGGCGACCGCCGAATGTGCTGAATCCGGAAGTGCTGGCTGCCAAATAACTGCGAGGAGGAAACCATGGGGCATCCCGTCGTGCATTTTGAAATTGGGTGCAAGGACAGCGCAAAGACGCAGGATTTTTACGCGAAGCTCTTTGGCTGGAAAATTACACAGGCAGGCCCTGCGGCAATGATTGATACAGGCGGCCTGCTCACGGGCCACTTCACGACCTTGGGGCACGAGCCGTATCATTACACGATTTTTTATGTGCAGGTGGAGGACGTTCGGAAGTCTTTGGACCAGGCGCAACTGCTGGGAGGAAGAACACTCGTGCCGCCTATGGAGATTCCGAACGGGACTTTTGCGTGGATGCAGGATCCAGAGGGGAACACAGTTGGGCTGTGGAAGTCGAAGGGATAGGTTGCACAAATTGGATGACAGACCGAAAGCATCTCGCGCGGCGGATTTTTCACGACACCCTGGCGGGGATTGATATTCCCTCGACACTCGCGCAGAAGCTGCGGTTGCATGACGGCATGATTCACGCGGCGGACGCGCGTATCAATCTGCGCGAATACCGCGAACTCGTGGCCATCTCCATCGGCAAAGCTGCAGTTGCACTGGCGGAAGGCCTTAACGCTGTTCTCGCACCGGAGTTCGAACTGCGCGGCATCATGGCGGGACCATCGAGGCCGGCGCGAGACTTGAGTGGGTGGGAAGCAATCGTCGCGGGGCATCCGGTGCCGACCGCGGGAAGTTTTCACGCGGGGCGGGCGATTCTGGAGTTGTTGAAAAAATGCGGGAAAGAGACGCTGATATTTTTCCTGCTGTCCGGCGGCGGCTCTTCGCTCGTGGAGTTGCCGCTGGATGCCGATGTTTCGGTGGAGGATTTTGCGAAATTGCATCTCGCGCTGGTGACGTGCGGCGCGCCGATTCAGGAGATCAACGCGATTCGCAAACACTTGTCCGCGGTGAAAGGCGGAAGGCTGGCTGCCGCTGCGCCAGAAGCGATGAAAATCACACTGGGAGTGACGGACGTTCCCGAAGGACAGGAAACCGCGCTTGCCTCCGGGCCAACACTGCCCGACCCGACGACCGTTGCAGATGCCGAGCAAATTGCGCAGAAGTATGGCCTGCTGGATAAGCTGCCCACGAAGCTGCGCGAGAAATTCGAGCGGCATGAATTAAGAGAAACGCCGAAGATGGGCGATCGGGCGTTTGCGCACGCGAAGTTCGAATTGCTATTGGGGCGGAGGGATTTGTTTCATCACGCGCACGTGGCTGCCGAAGCGACGGGATTTTTTACGTTGTGCGACAACTCGACGGATGGATGGCCGGTGGAAAAAGCCGCGCAGCACTTATTGAGCCAAGTGGATGCGCTGGCGCGGTCGAAGAGCGGCCAAGCGGTGGCGCTCATCGCCGATGGCGAAGTGAGCAGCCCGGTTACGGGGAAGGGCATTGGCGGGAGAAACTCCGCATTCGTGTTGACGTGCGTGGAGCGGATTGCCGGCCGCGACGTTACCGTGCTGAGCGCCGGGACGGATGGGATCGACGGCAACAGTTTCGCGGCAGGAGCGGTGGCGGATGGCGGGACGCTGGAGAAAGCGCGCGCCGCAAAGATGGAGCCGGCAGAATTTTACCGCCGAAGCGATGCGTTCAGTTTTTTCGAGCGGTTGGGCGATGCGATCATGACAGGCCCGACCGGAAATAATCTGCGCGACCTGCGAATTTTGCTTGCTGGCTAATTTAGGCAACCGCTGCGTGTGCGTGCCCGCTTGTTTTTCTACAGCAGGCCTTTTGCGTACCCGCCATCTACGGCGATGGAACAGCCGTTGATGTAGCTGGCGCGCTCGGACGCGAGGAATGCAACCATGGCGGCAAACTCTTCCGGTTTGCCAATGCGGCCGAGGGGCACTTGCGCGCTGAGGCGCTCGAAAATTTTGTCGCGGCTAAGGCCGGCATTCTTGGCCTGGATTTCGGCGAGATCGTCAAGGCGTTCAGTAAGCGTGTAGCCGGGACAGACACAATTGACAGTGATGCCGTCAGGACCGAATTCATTGGCGAGTGTGCGCATCAAACCAGTGACGCCCGCGCGAATAGAGTTGGAGAGCAGAAGATTGTCGATGGGCTGCTTGACGGAAATAGAAGTGATGGCAATCAATCGTCCCCAATGGGCCTTGCGCATGAGCGGAAGCACTTCGCGGGCAAAATAAACAGCGCTCATGAGAGTGAGGTCCAGGGCGTTGCGCCAGTCATCCAGGGAAATATCGAGGAATTTCTTCGAGGGCGGGCCGCCTGCGTTGGTGACGCAAATGTCGACGCGGCCAAAGCGCTTCTCGACGGCAGCGACGAAATCATGGACGGCGTCGGCGTGGGTGACGTCAAGCTCCTGAGAAAAGACTTCGCGGCCCGTGGCTTTGCGAATTGTTTCCGCGGCCTTAACGAGGTGGGCGGCGGAACGAGCGCAGATGGCGACTTCCGCGCCATCGCGCGCGAGCTCTTCGGCAACCGCGCGACCCAAGCCTTTGCTGGCAGCAGCAACAATGGCGACACGTCCCTTCAAACCCAGATCCATAGCTTTCGTCTCCCGTGTTTAGAGCGCGTGAAATCCGAAGTTAGCCGCGCAGATAGGCATCGGTTTTCTTGATCCAATCCTCGCGAGGCGGCGCGAAAACATCGATGTCGACAGTGTCTTCGAGGGCTTCGGCGGAGTGCGGCACGTTGGCGGGGATCAGCAAAAACTCGCCGGCGCGTAGGACTCTCTCGCCGTCGTCGAAGATCAATTTCAAAGCGCCGGAAATAATCCAGGTGATCTGCTCGTTGACGTGTGAATGGCGAGGGACAATGGCGCCGCGGGAAAGAAGGATGCGCGCGAGCATGGCGCTCTCGCCGAAAATCATCTGGCGCGAGATTTTGTCATTTAGCTTTTCGGATTCGATTTTGTTCCAGGAAGTTTTTTCGGGCATATTGGCTCCGTTGATGAAAACGAGAATAAGAATCCTCCAACGAAACAGACACGGCGTCAATGGCTGTTTGCTCGAAGGAAGTTGTGAGCGATTGCGAGGGGCGAGTGGTTTGATTAGAATTTGCGAGGCGTGCGGGGCATGCATGACCGTGGCGCGGCGGGGCGCTCGTGAACATTTATCGATGGGCGGCGGCGATTGTTTTCTTCTTGCAACTGCCTAACCCACTTTTCTGGCTCGTGGTGCACCCGCAAATTGGTTACTGGAGAGGGCGGCTGCGCGCGGCATACATCACCGCGCTGATGGCGTCCTGGGGATCCGTGACGATTTGTCTGATCGTGTTTCGCTACGCAGTTTTCAGGTCGGCGCGGCCCAGCGATTTGCAAATTGGTTTTGGACTGCTGCTGATCGTGATGGATATTTGGCTCTTTGAGCGCGCGAGGCGGGATTTGGGAACCTCGCGGCTGATTGGGAAAGCAGAGCTTTCCGGCAGCGGCGAGGTGGTGGATACGGGGATTTATTCGTATGTGCGCAATCCGCGATATGTGGGAATGATCGCGTCCGTTATTGGAGCATGTCTGCTGGCCGCGACTTCGCTCATGTGGGAGATTTGCGGCGTGTGGCTTGTCCTGGTGCTGATTGTCATTGGATTCGAAGAACGCGAGCTGAGAGCGCGTTTGGGCGCTCCGTACATCGAATACTGCCGGCGCGTGCCGCGATTCATCCCCTACCGAGCGCTGGTGCGCGCGAAGTGAGCAGCGCCGGCGCAGAAGAATGCGCGTGAAACACCTCGAACCGGCTTCCATCGTCCTGGCGACATACAATGACGCGAACATCCTCGAATGGAGCCTGGCGGCGTTCGCGCGGCAGAGCTTTCCGCACTTCGAGTTGATACTCGCGGATGACGGCTCGAGCGAGGATTACGAACCGATCCTGCGCAAATGGGCGGCGAGATTCACGCAGGAAATTGTGCACGTGCGGCATGATCGCCACGATTTCCGCAAAACTCGTATCCAGAATCGCGCCGCGTCCGTGGCGGGAGCGGAACGTCTGATTTTCGTGGATATCGATTGCCTGCCGCAGCGGAATTTCGTCCGTAATCATCTGATGTTTCTGGAGCCAGGCGTGGCGCTGACGGGCCGGCGCGTGCATATACGAAAAGAAGTTCTGCCACCGGCGGAGGTTATTTACAAACACGGGCTCGGCTTGCACGGCGGAACTCTGCTTGTGGAATGGCTGAGAGGCCGCGCGCGGGTCATCGAGCATGGATTTGAGCTGCCGGTTTTCTATGAGTCAAAAAACAACGGGATTCTTGGGTGCAACTTTTCCATTATGAAAGCGGATTTCGCCGCCGTGAACGGATTCAATGAAGAATTCCTGGGACGCGGCGGGGAAGACACGGACATTGATCTGCGGCTCAGGCGCAATGGGATAGCGGTGCGGTGCCTGCGCAATAAATTGATTGAATATCACTTGATGCACGAAGTGCGCGTGGGCACATATGAAAGCGACAGGGCGCGAATTCAGGAGGCGCAGGCGCTAGGCGAAATACGCGCGCGGAAAGGATTGGCGGAGGTTCACGAAAGCGAATTTACGGTTACTCGTTATGCGTCGGGGAAATAGGAAGATGCACAACGCCACGGCGATGTTCCGATGCAGCAAAAAAAAGAGCGCCCCGGCTGGGCCGGGACGCTCTTGCTGCGGGATTGATTGAGCTGGGCCTACGGTGTTGGAAGAACTACCTGTGTAAAGCCAACTGTGTTGACGTCGCGGAACATAGGAGTACGCGGCGGCAGAAGGCTCGGCGTCAGGAAGTCGGAATCGAATTGGTAGCCGCGGGACGGAGGATTGTACACGGTGTTGTCGAGACCGTCCTTGTAGACGCCGATGGCTTGGCGGTTGTAGTAAAAGCTGACAACGGAACCACGATAATAGATCGTCTGTTGACTGCCGCTCGGGTTCCAGTCTTCCAGGAAACGCAGGAAGTTGTGCACGCCGCCGTCGGTGCCGAAGTCCTGGTAGCACGCCACAGTCCCGCAAGTAGATGGCTGAGGGAATGAGATGCCCTTTCCAGCGACGGCGCCAAAGCGATAGTTCGTGGTCGTCGCGTTGCGGAGACTGGTCGAGTACAGAGAGGAAAACGAATTCACATCGTTCCAATTGTCAGAGAGTAGCGTGACAGCATCGGCTACGATGGAAGTTGCCACATGTGCCGCGGCCGCATTTCCGTTGTTTCCCGCGGGGGCATTGAAGTCGCCCTGGACGTAAACCGGATTCTCCGAAACGATAGTCAGGCCACAAGGTTCCCCGTCGGGGCAGGTGCCGAGGTTGATGCTGCTGCCGTTGACGATCTTGAGCGCTCGGCGGAAGAAAATGGGCATGTTCTCACGGGCTTCCTGCGGCTGCACGATGTATGCGCCCGGCCAGGGCATTTTCGGGGTTGCGCAATTGGGGTTCGTCGTGATGGCGGGCGAAACAGCATACCCGCTTATTAGGGTGCTGAGCAGCGTTGGGAAGTACGCGTTGACGGGGACTGGTGTAGTGCTTGTCGGGGTTGCCCACATTGGGCTTTGCTCGCCATAGTCTTCCGGGGTGCCCCCAACTACTTGGGCTGGATTCTCGACCATGTCGAGCGTCTCTGGAGTGTCTAAGGTGCTATTGGGGCATCCCCACGCGCTGGATGGATTGATGGAATCCTCGAATCCGTATTCGCCAGTCTCGTTGCTAGCTGGCGAAGCAGGAGGCCATCCGGCGACTGGTGCGGACGTATAGTTACCGCGGCGATCGGAGAAGTAGACGACGAAGTCGTTGGTGCTATTTACGGGGTCCTTCGCCGTGGTGCCGTCGGTGCCGATGGTGCCCATGAAATATTTCGCGAGGTCGGTGATGTCAAGTTCGGTGTAATCCATCACGCCAGCCGGCGTGGGCATATTGGCGTAGGAATATGTAGTAGCGCCATACTTGATCGTGCCCGTCGGAGTGATGTCGCGGGAATTGCCTTCCCGGGCGTCGAAGAGCGCGTTTGGCCAGTAGTCGGTGGCGGTAGTGCTGGGGAGGCCTGTTGTCTTCTGAAATCCACAATCAGTTCCTCCGCTACTATAGGTCGAGGGATTATCGCGTACGCGCTCCAAGCGAATTATGGCGTTCGGGCTCGGGTCAGCGCAGGCTGATCCCGTGCCCTGGTAAGGGAGCTGGGTGCCAGTCAGCGGCGGCAGGTAAGTGTATCCATACGTTGTGTAGGTCTTGCTCGGATTGATGTTCTTGCCTGCGATCCCAAAGCCCAGAACTTCAGCGGTGACGTCTTTCCAAGTTCCACACGGAGCCGGGGAGACGGCGTAGGTTGTCTGTATTTCAATTTTGATGTAGCCGGTGACCAAAGGCGTATTGGTCGCTTTCGGCCAGTAGCCATTCCCCGGAGCAGGAGTATAAGTGCCCGAGGAGTAAGACTCTGCGATAGGAACAGGAGTGGTGCCAAAGGAACCAGTGAGCGGCGTCGGGGCGGTGGCTGAGACGCAAGGGAGACCGGTAATTTCATTCGGGTTGTCCGACAGCAGGATGCGCATACTCGCTTGGGAATAGTAGCGTTGCGCCAAGACGTTGGGATTCGAGGCGGCCTCTCCGGGCAAGCCGCGGCGAATCAGGTCAATGGGGTTCGCGCCTGCGTTCAAGGTGATCGAGAGATTGACCGGCTTCACATTGGTTTCCGAACTGCCCACGTAGCTGTTGTATGTGCTCTTGGCCAAATTTGGAAATGCACCGTTAGGAGCGGAGCCCACCGTTCCGACAAGGCTGCCTTGAGTCAGCGCCACACAGCCAGCTGTATTACCGCTCGGATAACTTGATGTTGGGCATCCGCCAGTAGTCGTCGGGATGTAGACGCTTCCGGTATACCCATTGCTGGCTGGATTGCCGTTTGAGAGATTTGTGACAATAACGTCTTTCGCGGACAATACCTTCCCATTGAACACTAGATCAGCACCACTGGCCAGGAACAGGTTGCCATTGGTCATCACGTTGCCGCCGAAGTCGAAATCGGGGCCTGGGAAAAAACTCAAATCGGTCTGGGAAAACATGCCGAACTGAAAAACGGGAATGGCGACAGTCTGCACGTTGCGTGTGAGTCTGACTTCGGAGTGAGAGACGGGGTTCGTGGAGGTGACCGTCAGTGTATACGGCGTCAGCAGACCCGTCATGCCTTGATAGTTTCCTGATTGAATGAGGTGGTCGGTGGCAAGCGGATTACCCGATCCATCCTGTGGAAACGCGATCTGGTATCCCAAGCTCCCATTCGGATTGAGGTACTGAATGCCCTGGATGATGGGCGCATTGGCCACCACGGCAATAGCATTCACCTGCGCTCCGGAAGGCGACGAATTGCTGGCGAAAAGAGTCGCCAAGTCCCCAGTGAGCTTCTCCAAACCTGCCTCTGCGCCATAGAAAGTGTATTGCTCGGCGCCATTGACGCCTCCGAGCCGCTGGTCCATCAAGACCATCCACGAGAAGCCAATAACCAGCGCAACGACGAGAAACATAACGATGAGTGTGGTTGCGAGTGCGATGCCGGACTGGGTTTTCGTTTTCATAGCATTATCCTCGGTAGCGGAACTCAATTAAATTCATCGGTGAATGCCAATCCACGAAGACTGATTTGGGAGATAAGATTGCTGCGAAAAGTTTGCTTGGTCCAAGAAAAGGCTTTATCGGCGCGTGCTCCTAGGAATAAGTTCGCGCTCATCATCTGGTTTGCATTCATGCCTGCCGGTGGGATTGGCTGGTTCGAGCAGGCCGCACCGCAGGCCGAGCCGTTCACGAAGTTGAAAGTGATCCAAAGCGCCTCGATGGACTCGGCAACCGGCTCAGCAGGGAAGAAATTGACCTGGCGCATCAAGCGAGGCCCGGCCACATTTGTATTATCCAGGTAATAGGTCACCATCCAGATGCGAGTCGCCGTTGTTGGGGGATATGTGACTGCGGGGGACGTGGCCGATTGGAGTTGGTAGATTGTGCCAGCAGGATCGGTTCGACCGTTGAGGCCGTAGGGATCGCCTTTGACGAAATTCATAACTTGCCCGCTCACCGAAGTCACGTACTCCAAGGTGTTGCCTTGCGCGTTGCTGAACATAATCAGGTCGCCCGTTCCGATGGCTCCGTTACCCGTATTGAAGACAACGCAGCTGGCTGCGAAAGTCACCGAGGTGCCAGTCGAATTGATGGTGCCGGCGCAAGGAGGAGTGTCGGTGGTGTCATTGATAAAGTTACCGTTCAGTGGAAGGCCCTGAGGATTGGTAACGCTGTCAGGAGGGAACGTTTGGTTGTCCGCGTAAATGACCGTCACCATGTCCGAATTGACGGCGCCAGAGATGAGCGGGCCGAGACCATGGCCAGGAGTGACGGCAGAAATCGACGTCGCGCCGACCGGAAATGTATAGGCGTCACCGGCAGGAGAAGGCTCATTGATGGGCACGCCGCTTCCGTTGGGAACCGAGATTCCGCCCACGGGGATGCCCGAACCGGCGAGCACAATGTCATGCTGCATCTGGTCCATGCCCGCGCGAAGGTTCTCCGTCATGTTGCTCATCAGTGAGATTGCTTCGCTTGCGTGCTGTCCCTGGTTGAGCGCGTCCAGAGACACACCGACGATGACGATGGTGATGGCGACTGCGATCAGAAGCTCAACTAAGCTGAAGCCTGAGTTTCGTCTCATGTGATCTGCCTCGGGCGACTATGAAAACTCGCAAATGTAACTTGTCAGGACGTATTGGCGCTTGAATCTGCCAGCTGTGTAGTTAATCGTGACCGTGATCTGGCGAAGATCGGTCTCGCCAGCGATGGCGGTGATGGCAATCGTGCGTGTGTACGTGTCCAGCGTCTGCTTGATAGCATCTGCCCCATCGAGAGTACCGGTGGGGCCCGGAATGTAGATGGCATCCAGGTCGGCAGTGTTGTCATCCGCTGTGTCGATGATTCCGTCCGGCCCCGGATCGCACAAGACTTCGGCAGCGTTCAGGAAAATGCCACCGTTAGAAACATTTTGAATTTGGGCCCACGTGTAAAGCTGGGAGTCACGCGCATAGAAAACGCTCTCGACTGCTTCTTCGGCTTTTTGCTGAGCGATGTAATCCGCCTGGGACATACTCATGTAGGCAATTCCGTTGGTCATCATCGCCGCGAGTCCCATAATGCCAATGGCCAGCACGACCAGCGCAATGGCTGCTTCGATCAGCGTGAATCCAGCGGAACAGCGGAATGTCTGACGCTTGCGTGTAATTTGATTTTTCATTGTTGTACCCATCCAGCGCCGGTTGAGCGGTACATGCGCACTTGCCCGGTGGTGCCTAGGATCGTGATCGCTCTTGCACTTGTAGGTATGTTCGCCACACCGATAAAGATGGTGCCGTCGAGCTGATTACCGTTGCCATCGATAAGAGTTCCATCGCTCTGAAACTGGATGATCGGAGGAATCGTACAAGCTCCTGCCGGCGGTAAGTAGGTGAAACAGACCGCTGCTCCATCACCGAAGCCATCTGGTGTGTCGCCATTGCCCAAGAGCATGAAATGCACCGTAGGCGACAGAAATGCGTTGCTCAGAACTGTTGTGCCGGCAGGAATTTCTTGGCGTGTCACCGTCACTTCGTTGGTGCCCAGGAACTGGATAACAATGTCGCGCCGTTGCGCGATGGACATCTGTCGCGCTAAGCGCATCTGGCCTTCTATCAAGTAGGCTGCAGAGTTGGCGTGCATCTGCTGAATCGTCGGCTGCATTTCCGCAAGGGTAGCGGCAACCATGACACCCATGATCAAGATGGACACGAGAAGCTCGAGTATGGTGAATCCACTCGACCGGTTTCTCTTCGTCATTTTCAATGCAGCTCCTTCGCCGGCCAAAACACGTAACACAAAGACAGCAAGCAGAACTGTAAGAGCATGAGGGCGGCCATCGTGAGGTGTCTGGTATTGTGTTGATACAAATACGGTTAGCTTGGAAAGGGTAGGCTTGCAGGCGTCTGGCACAAGACAAGCCGGGGTTAAATCGTGACCAAACCGCCCGGCCAGACCATAATTGGCAGGTGCGGTTCAGGCGCGGTCCCGTGGAGGCAGAGTGCTATGGGCAGGTGGACCCAATGCATCCGCGATCTTAATGGTTTTGTGCGCACATGAGATTTGTGTTTAGCTCGAATGCCGAGTGTTTGTGCCCCGGAGCTATACGATGTCCATAAATGACTTTTTATTTGGGCGGCCGCTTCGCTCCTCAGAGGAAAGAGGCGAGAAACTAGGAGCAGTCGGCGGCATTCCCGTCTTTGGATTGGACGCGCTGAGTTCCGCAGCGTACGGACCCGAAGCGGCGTTGGCGCTGTTGATCCCGCTGGGGGCGTTGAGCGTCGCATATATTGTTCCGATCACGACTAGCATCATCGTTCTTCTCCTGATTGTTTTCTTTTCCTATCGCCAGACTATCGAAGCCTATCCGGGCGGCGGGGGGTCATACACAGTCGCCGGGGAAAATCTGGGGCCCTCTGCCGGACTGTTGGCCGCTGCGGCTCTGATGATCGATTACGTGCTGACCGCAGCGGTGGGAATTTCCGCGGGAGTGGGCGCGCTCATCTCCGCCGTGCCTTCGCTTCAGCCATATACGGTCACGTTGTGCCTCGCAATTCTCGTCTTGATCACGGTGATTAATTTGCGCGGGGTGCGCGAAACAGGAACGATATTCATGATTCCGACGTACCTTTTTGCCGGAACGCTTCTGATCACGCTGGCCATAGGAATTGTCAAGGCGATTGCTGCAGGAGGTCACCCGGCGGCAGTGGCGACCCCAGCTCCTTTGCGAGGAGCGACGGCCGCTGCCGGTGCGTGGATTATCTTGAAAGCCTTTTCGAGTGGATGCACCGCGATGACCGGCGTGGAAGCTGTTAGTAACGGCGTGCGCGCCTTTCGTGAGCCCGTAGTGAAAACAGCGCAGCATACGCTGACCATCATCATTGGACTGCTGGTGGTTTTGCTGGCAGGGATTGCCGTTCTGTGCCGCGCATACCATATCGGGGCGACGGATCCGGGTTCTGGTTACCAGAGCGTGCTTTCGCAGCTTACGGCTGCGGTTGTGGGCAGAAACATTTTCTACTACATCACCATCGCGTCGATTTTGTTGGTGCTGGCGCTGTCTGCGAATACTGCCTTTGCCGATTTCCCGAGGCTGTGCAGGCTCCTGGCGCAGGATGGCTACCTTCCGTACCCCATGGCCATTCAGGGAAGGCGTCTTGTCTATACGCAGGGCATTACGGTTCTCGCACTTCTTTGCGGCATTTTGCTGATTGTGTTTCGAGGCATAACGGACCGATTAATTCCGTTATTCGCGGTCGGCGCTTTTCTTGCATTTACGCTTTCTCAGGCCGGAATGGTGATGCACTGGAGGCGCGCTGGCAAGAAAAAGTCCCGGGCTGCGATGCTCATCAACGGATTCGGAGCCACCATGACGGCCGGGACGGTGCTCGTAGTGACGACCACGAAGTTTGTGGAGGGCGCATGGATCGTGACGCTGCTGATTCCGTTGATCATTGCTTTGATGTATTCGATTCGGCGTCACTACACAAAAGTTCAAAAAGAAATCGCCGATCCAAATCCCATCGACTTGACGCAGCTAGGCGCGCCCATCGTGGTGATGCCGGCGACCTCGTGGAATAAAATCAGCCGCGAGGGATTGCAGTTCGCGGTCAACTTGTCGTCCGAGCTGCACGTGCTGCACGTGGATTGCGGTGAAGACGAAGAGAACGTGCGCAAGCAATGGATCGAATGCGTGGAAAAGCCGATGAAAAAGGCTGGGCTTCCCGTGCCGCATATGAGTGTGCTGAAGTCGCCTTATCGGTTTGTGATCAATCCGATCGTAGACTACGTACTCGATCTGGAGAAAAAGAATCCTAATCGTCAGATCGCGGTGATTATTCCGGAGCTGGTGCAAAAGCATTGGTATCAATATTTCCTGCACAACCAGCGCGCCACTTGGCTGAAAGCGGCATTGCTATTGAAGGGAAGTCAAAGAATCGTGGTGATCAACGCGCCGTGGTACCTGAAATCATAGGAACCTGCCTGCAATGGTTTGCTCTCCATTGCGAGGTATTCGGTCCCGCCGTCGCTGCCCACGTCATGCAGCAAGCAGATGTTGGGATGCTGAAGCTGAGAAACGATTTTGGCCTCGCGCTCAAACCGCGCACGTAAGGCGGCGCTTTCCACCAATGGGGAATTCAGAATCTTAATTGCGACTGTTCGATCAAGGCGCGAATCGCGGGCGCGATAGACCTCGCCTATCCCGCCCGCGCCCAAGGGTGCGACGATCTCGTAAGGTCCGAGTCGGGTTCCGGGGGAAAGGCCCCATGGCAGCCGGGGCGTGATCGTATCGGTCTCCGAGCGAAAGTGATAATGAGGCACTTGAGGATAAAATCTTCAGTCGCCGTCCGCCACCGCTTTCTTCGCTTCCCCCAGCTTGCGCACGTAAGCTGGTCCAAGGAGTCCTGCACAGATTGTGTTTGCAATTCGCCGCGGTTGGCGCAACGATTCGCGCTGCAGCTCGGAACCGCTGAAGTGAAACCATCTTAGCTAGCCGGGGAATTGAGAGGGATGACCATGAGCTCTGATCGACCACGTGGCGAATCGGATGAACGGGCGGGAATCACCCGAAGGGAATTGATGAAGATCGCGGCTTGTGCGGGTGCATCGGTCATTCTCCCAGCCGACGCTCTGGGAGCCTTCGACGCGTCCACGCCCTTTCCTTCGAGACCCGTGGCAGCGCGTTCTATCCCGTCGTCGAACATTCCAAAAGAGTGGACCGGCCATAGCGAAGGCCTCGACAAATATCATCTGGTGCCGGGATATCCAGCCTACGATCCGCACCCGCGTTATCTGGGTGAGTTGCAGGGCTCCTGGTACGACATCGGCAAGCAGTATGGCGAGCGCGCTGGCGATCTGATTCGCCTAGTTTATGAAGGCTGGTACCGCGAACTGTTGCCGATTCAGGGCAGCGCGGAAGCGATATCCGCGTATCTCCGCGAGCAGAACTCTTATTACGAATTCCTGGTTCCCGAGGCTCTGGAAATGATGCACGGCATCGCCGACGGCGCTGCAGCGGAACTGACCGCCTCCGCATTTCCGCGTGAGCTCACCCACTTCGACAAGATCCTGATGATCAACAGTTACTTTGGCTTGATGGGCAAACCGCCGTCTTCCGAGACAGCCGAACTGGCCCCCGAGGACGAAAACACGCATTGCTGCAGCGGCGCGGTGATTCTCGGTCCGGCCACGCGCGACGGAAAGACCATCCACATCAGTTCCGAAGATCAGCATTTCTTCCCTCAGGAATATCTGGTCGCCTTCATCGCTTCTCCGAGTGACAGCCGAGCGCACCGTTACACCGTGACGGACTCCGCCGGCGAAATCGGGAGCGAACACGCGCAGAACGACCGGGGCGTCACCGTAAGCGGATATGCCGGCGGAGGAATCGGCATTCTCGGTCCGACTCTCGCGCATCCTTTTTCGGGTTATCGGCGGCCGGCCCTCGACTGGCAGGTCGGCGACTTCTATGCCGCAGCCTTTGCAGACAATGCGCGGCACGCCGTCGAATTGCTGACCGTCGGGCGTCCCGAATACCGCGCGAAGTCCGGCCACAAGGTCGTGATCGGCAAGTGCACGCGCGGCGCGAACTGGCTGGTTTCCGACGGCCGCGAGGCGTTCGTGGTCGAAAGCATCCCCGCCGATCAAAGCGGAATTGCGCGTTACGCCGTCCGCACGCCGGGCGAGATGGGCGAGCGGGACGCTCGCTACGTCGTCACGACCAACAACGTGGAAGCGCCCGATAGCTACAACGAAGATAACGTCCACGATCCCAGTCATCCTATGAGCCAGCACGGCAACGGCGCTCAAAGTCCCACTCACTTCGCGTTGAACGGTACGGGCATGCGGTTCTGGACATTCATGTGGCTCATCCACAACAACTACGGCCAAATTGATGTGGACATGGTGCAGGCTTGGCGCAGAACGCATTTTGCCTATGACCGCGATGGCGTGCGGCATGACGACCTAAGCGTCAACGGCAGCAGCGTTCCGATTTATCTCGCGCCGGGCGCCGCCACACTTTGCCGGCACACTTTCGAGCAGCCCGGAATCGACTCCTTCAAGGGCATCAATATCTACGTTAGCCTCTCGGTTGCGCAGGACTTGACGTCCTTTCGCACCAAAGGCCGCCCCTGCGAATGGGTCGGCCCTTGGGACCGCCTCTCCCTGGCCTGATCGACTTAGGCAAAGGCGCCGCAATGCTCAACGAACGGATCAACCGCGGCCCGATACTTGCGGATGCTCCCGGCATCAAGACTTTAGGCTTCGCAGTTGGAAAAATATTTTT
>JBAQYT010000084.1:0-2098 GCA_049787175.1 Candidatus Acidiferrales bacterium
ATTCCGCAGCACAGACAAGACGCCGGTGCAGGGACTTCTTTACGACGCGACGATCAGTCCAGCGGATTCGCCGACCGCTTCCGGTTACGTCGAGTTTACGAGCGCAACATCCGCGATCATCGGCGCGGAGAACGGCAATCTTCTCGTCACTACGTCGCACGACGGAGCGAGCCGCGTTATTCCGGCAGGGTCGATGATGGAAGTACACATGATTCCATCACAGGATCAGGATCAAGACCAAAACAAAAACCAGAACCGCACGGCAAAGCGGCGCACGGGACTGATCGTGCTTCTGGGAATTGCAGTGGTTGGCACAGTTGCGGTTCTGGCTATCGTGCTGAATCATCACGAGAAAAAGAACGTGAGTCCGTCGAGTTTTCCGCAGTAAAAACTTTTCGAAACTGGAAGTGAAAAGGCGCTCCGCAATGTGAGCGCCTTTTTTGTTTGGGCGAGTAGCGGATTTACTTTATGACATGCAGGGTGACATTAACCTTCAGCACGTGGCCATTGAAAGGGTCTGTTGCTGAAGCACCTTCCATTGTCTGACCATCATGTAATTCCAAGTCGAATTCGACGGTGAACATGCGGTTTACGGGCCGATCATTGGCGTTTGGAATTGCTGCAGCTTCACTTTGCCCATCCGTAGCCGAATATACCGAGAACCTATTCACGTTCGTCGCGAGTTCGTAAGATCCGTCTTCCTCAGCATAGGCAGAACAATCTATATCTGTTTCAACCTGAAGATGAAAGACGTCGCGTATCCTTAGTTTTCCAGGGCGTGGTTCGCGCGATGCCGCCTCGATATACATCGTATAGGGCAAGCTGCTGATCTTCTTATCACCGTTGTACTCGGTGAAAAGGAAATCCAAACGAACATGGCTTTTGATTACTTCATTGGAGTTCTTCGCTTGGTCCTGCGCACGGGCGAACGGGGCGGCCATCAGCAAGCACAAGAATATAGCTGCCACTCTCATACTGAACTTCATGTTGACTCTCCTTTTCAAGATACAGGCGTGGTGGTTAATCCGAACGGCCAGCAACGAAATTTTTGTCACCACTCTCGCCACTGCCGGAAGCGGGCGGCGCAACGTCATCGGTTAATGCCGCGATTTTCAAAGGAGCGATGGTTAGTGGCTTGATTTCGAGCGGCTCGGCGGCTTGCTTCTGGTCGGCGAGCAGCTTGGCGCCGTCGATTTTGCCGCTCTGCAAAGCAGCGGCGAAACGGAGAATTGCCTGCATCTGGCCGGGATCGACAATGATTTCGGGCTCCGAAGCGGGGCAATGGAGCGTGCGCAACGATGAATGGCGCACGACTACGAGGGCAGATTTGCGAGGTGGAGCGGACGTGGCGGATTCGACCGTTGGGCCGCGGTTTGGAGATGCGGCGGAGTGACCCGGCGTGGACGAAGCAGCAATTGGGCTGGGGGCATAGTCGCGAAGGGGCCGGTTGAACTTATGCAACGTCCGAGCGGCAAATAAGAAGATGGCGAGCGCGACGCAGGCCCCGGCAGCAGTTAGCCATGCGCTTCGCGACCACCATGCCGGCGCGCGATGCTGTTGTGAGGCGATTCGCTGACGGACATTGGCAAGAAGTTGAGAAGATGGCTCGGCGGCAACGCTCGCGCTCACGCCGTCATTGATTGCTTGCAGCAGCGTTTGCACGCGGCGAAATTCTTCGCGGCAGGCCGCGCAATCGCGAACGTGAGCTTCCAAATCCGTGTGGAAGCTGCCGGAAAGCGCGGCGTCGGCCATACATTCGCGGAACTGCGCGCAGGTCTTGATCTTGGCAGCCATTTTCGTGATCTTCGTCCTTTCCGCGCGCTTTCCGGCGCCTCTTCTCGTTTTCATTTAGCGCAACTTCTCCGCGAGTCGCTTACGAGCCAATCGGACTCGCGATTTCACGGTGCCTTCAGGCAATTGAAGCAACCGGGCAACCTCGCGCGTGTCGTAACCCTCGACGGCGGCCATGACCATCACGATCCGCAACTTCTCCGGCAACGCATCCAGCTCCTCGTTCAAGCGGCGTTCGAATTCGCGTGACGCGGCGATCCCTTCGGCGTTCTCCGAAGCGCGTCCCGTTTCGCAAGCGCTGCCCCGC
>JBAQYT010000085.1:0-11926 GCA_049787175.1 Candidatus Acidiferrales bacterium
CTGTGATGGAATCATGTGTACTTCCATCATCGACCCTGCCGGAATAACGCGGCTCGCTCCGTCGTGCGACGTGGTGACGAGAAGATTGCCGTTCTCTGCGCCGATGATCGCGGATGTTGCGCTCGTAAACTCGACGTAACCGGAAGCGGTCGGCGAATCCGCTGGACTGATCGTCGCGTCGTAAAGAAGTCCCTGCACCGGCGTCTTGTCTGTGCTGCGGAATCTCACTTGGCCCTGCGCGATGTCGAAATCGATCGGGCCGGTTGTCAAGTCTTTGCGGATTTGAAGTTCGGTATTTTGTCCCAGCAAAATCCCTCCGCCGCCGGGAAGCATTACCCACGCGCTGCCCCTGTCCGCCGTCGAAATGGCGTCGCCGTCATAGATATTGGTTCCGTCCGCTAGGCTGGCGCCCGCAATCGTGGCGAATTGGGTGTTCGCAACTGTGCCGACAATACTAGGAGCGCCTGGAGCGGCCCACAGAGGAACTGCAAGGAGAGCTACCACTGCGGCCACAATCAATTGACGGGCTAATTCACGAAAACTCATTTGCTGCCTCGATCGGTTTGGCGGAACGCCCAATCCACAAACCTGTTGCAAGGCTAACAAAGTGCAAGACAAAGTCAAGGCGGGACCCTTCCAGGAATGCTGTAGGGAATTTTCTCAAACGAAAGCATTGCTCAATCGAGAATGGATCCAAGCGCTTCCTTCAATTGAGGATGCCGGAACATATATCCCATCCTATTCAATTTTTCGGGTACTACGCGCTGGCTCGCCAGCAGCGCGTCCGTCATTTCACCCAGCGCCAGCCTCAACGCAAACCGCGGTGCTGGGAAAAGCGCCGGCCTGTGCAGCACTCCGGCCAGGATGCTTGTAAACTCGGCATTCGTCACGCCATTCGCTGTTACCGCGTTCACCGGTCCGCGCGGTGACTCCTTCTCGATGGCATACCGGATCAGCGCTACCACATCTTCCAATGTGATCCAGCTCATCCACTGTCGGCCACTTCCGAGCCTTCCTCCTACGCCCAAGCGGAACGGACGAAGCATCTGTTGCAGTGCTCCCCCGTGCGGCGCGAGGATTATGCCGAAGCGCAGTATGACCGTGCGAATGCCTTCATGTTCCGCTTTTGCCGCTTCTACCTCCCAATCGCGGCAAAGCTGCGCCAGAAAGTCGTTCCCGGGCGCGCTCATTTCAGTCAGAATTTCATCGCCGCGGCTGCCGTAATAGCCGATCGCCGACGCCGAAACCAGTACTCCCGGCTTCTCTTTCAGTTGCGCCAGACCCGCCACCAGGTGCCGAGTCGCATCCACGCGGCTTCGCCGCAGCACCTCCTTGCGCGCGGTCGTCCATCGTCCGCCAGCAACAGAAGCGCCTGCCAAATTCACCACGGCATCCGCGCCTTCCATTGCTGCCAAATCGATCGAGCCAGTCGGGGGTTCCCAACGAATCATCTTTGAAGTTGCATCGGCTGTCGCTGCAGAACCCGAACGCACCAGCCGCGCAATCGCGTGTCCTTCCGGGCGCAGAGAATCAATGAGCGCTGCTCCAACCAAACCGGAAGATCCAGACACGATGATCTTCACCGCGCACTCCTCGAGGGGCCAGCGTGCCGCGTCGCGCCAGTGAATCAGCGCCCTTAAAATACGTGGACTCCTCACCTGCGTCAAGCTCGTCAGCGGTGATATCGTGGCCAGTGCGAACACAACGCGTCGAACATGGCCACAGCGAACGCCGCCGCGTCAGAATCGCGTTAGAATGGAGTCCATGGTCTTGCGCGTCCTCTTTTTTGGCCAATTGAAGGAAATCGTCGGCGCCGCGGAGCACACCTTCGACGCTGCCGACGGCGCGCGCCTGGAAGACCTGTACTTGAGTTACGCGCAGAAATTTCCCCGCCTCGCGGAATTTCGCGCCTCAGTCGCCGCCTCGATCAACCAGGAATATGCGCCCTGGAATGCAAAGCCACGGGCTGGCGACGAAGTAGCTTTTCTTCCTCCTGTAAGCGGCGGATCATTGCAGTCCTTCGAGGATATTTTCCAAATCGTGCGCGCAACGATCCGCACCGAACAAATCGTTGCTTCACTGAAAGCCCCCGAAGACGGTGCCGTTGCCGTATTCGAGGGCATCGTCCGCAATCACTCGCGCGGCAAAAGCACCTTGTACCTCGAATACGAGGCCTACGAGCCCATGGCACTCGCCAAAATGCGCGAAATCGGCGCTCACATACGTAAAGTTTTCATCATCGACAGGCTCGCTATGGTCCACCGTCTCGGCCGTCTCGAAATCGGCGAGACCAGCGTTCTCATCGCCGTCAGCTCCGCGCATCGCGCGGCGGCGTTCGACGCCTGTCGTCACGGGATCGACACTCTCAAGCGCCTGGTACCCATTTGGAAGAAGGAGCACTTTTCCGACGGGGCCATCTGGTCGGAAGGCGAAAAAATCCCTGCGGAAGCCTTTTTGCCGCAGCGTACATCTACTCCCTAGAATGAATCGCCAGAAGAATTACATTCCGACCGGCAGCGCGGCCCCAGCGGCCGTCTTGTGCTTTTGCGCGATTCTGTTTCTGCCGGCGAATGCCGGAGCGCAAGCCAGCTCGCGCAAAGAGCCGCGCCTTCACGTTCAGACAGATCTCGTGACTGTTCCTGCGAGCGTGCTTGATGCTAGCGGCAAACCAGTCTCGGATTTGCCCGAGTCCGCGTTCAAGCTCTATCAAGACGGCGTCGAGCAGAAGATCGCAAAATTCGAAACGCAAACTGACCGCTCCCTTGAGCTTGCTCTCATGGTGGATTCGAGTCTCAGCACGTTGAAAGACACCAAATTTGAAAACGAAGCCACGGCACGTTTCATACGCCTTGTCGTGCGGCCGGACGACCTACTCGGCGTCTTCGAATTTTCCGATTATGTCTACGAACTCTCTGACGACTTCTCTGCGAATGTCGCCAAACTCGAAGCCGCCGCGGAAAGGATCGCGCCGGGGGCAGGAACTTCCCTCTACGATGCCATCGTCCTCGGTTCCGAACAACTGGGGAAATTGCCCGAAGATCGCCGGCGCGTCATCGTCTTAGTAACCGACGCGGGCGAGACTACCAGCAAGTCCAATTTCGAAGCCGCACGCCGGGCCGCCATCGCATCCGAAGCCTTGCTCTACACCATCCTCATCCGCCCAGTGCCAACGGAGAGCGGCCGCAACACCGGCGGTGAGCATGCCATCGACACCATCATCGATTCCACCGGCGGAGCAGTCTATTATCCCGACGCGCTGACGCAATTGGATGCTATGTTCCAGCAAATCAGCCGCGAATTGCGCACGCAATACCTGTTGAGCTACTATCCCCAGCCCAAAGAGAAGGCTGGAACCTATTGCCGCATCGAGCTCGATATTCCCAGCGGTGCTTACACATTGCATTACCGTAAAGGCTATTTTGAGGCTGGCCCGCCCGACGCAGAGCCAGTTCCCAATACCAATCAATGACCATCGTCGAGCAAAATCCAGCCGATTTCCTGGACGTCGCTGTCGCCGCCGCCCGTGAGGCCGGTGAAATCATCTCCGCGGCCATCGACCGCCCGAAGAACATTTCTTACAAAGGCGAAGTCGACCTGGTCACCGAAACGGACAATAAATCCGAAGCTGCAATTCTCTCGCGCCTTCGCCGGGAATTTCCGGATCACGCCATCTTCGCTGAAGAAGGCGGTGCTTCCGGCCCCAGTGCTTCAGCGGAATACCAATGGCACGTCGACCCGCTTGACGGCACCACGAATTTTGCTCACGGCTATCCCGTATTCGCCGTTTCCTTGGGCCTGCTCCAGCAGGGCGAGCCCTTGATCGCGGCCATTTACAACCCCGTTACGCGGGACGTTTTCACCGCTATACGCGGCCAGGGCGCTCATCGCAACGGCGACCCGATTCACGTTTCCGTTGTCGACCAGCTCTCCCGCAGCTTGCTCGCCACTGGCTTTCCCAGCCACAAACGCGTGCAGAACCCCAACATCCAATACTACTGGGAATTCACGTTGTGCTCGCACGGCGTGCGCCGCGCCGGCGCTGCCGCGCTAGATTTGTGCTCTGTCGCTTGCGGCCAGTTCGAAGGTTTCTGGGAATTCGGCCTGAAATCCTGGGATACCGCTGCGGGAATCTTGCTCGTGCGCGAGGCTGGCGGCAAAGTCACCAACTTTTCCGGCGAGCCTTTTCGTCCCGGCGATTTGGAGTGCTTGGCCTCCAACGGCCTCATCCATGCGGAGATGCAGCACGTCGCCAACTCCGTCCGCGCCCAGTCTCCCGCGCAAGTCGCAGGCAACCATTAACCCATTTGACGCAGCCAACTAGGAGGGGCAGCTTTTCAGCTCCCAGAACGGTTGGGTTATTACCGATACGAAAGTACAGGTAATCGGCCGCACACACGCTACAGCCGTTCTAGCTTTACTCCAGGCCACGCCAGGTGTTAGCCTGCAGCTTCGAAATATCGATAACCATTGATGTCCTATACTTACGTTTTCCCACAACCTAAACGCCGCACTTTGGCAGAGCCGTGGCACCGCCTGCGGGGCCGCTGGCGCAATGGCGGTGTGGAGACCTATTCGCTGGGCCAATCCAGCGGAATCAGCCAGCTAAAGCGCTTGGGCTTGCATTCGCGTATCGAGGTGACCGAGCATCGTATCGGTCTGCCCAACCTGCCCGAATCGTTTCGCGGCCTTCGCGTCGTTCAGCTCACCGACATTCATCACGGGCTTTATTTTCCTGCCGCCGCCCTGAGCCTGGCCGTCGAACTGACCAATAAACTCGAACCTGACATTGTTGCTCTGACGGGAGATTTCGTTACCCGTTCACGCAATTACATCGAGCCCGTCGCGGAGATGCTCGGCGCTTTGCGCGCTCGCGAAGGCGTCTTCGCCGTCCTCGGAAACCACGACTTTCGCGTTGATGCCGACGAAATCGCCGCCGCGCTCGATCGCCACGGCGTCGAGGTCCTCCGCAACCGCCATGTCACGCTTCGTCGCCGCGGCCAGAGGCTATGCCTTGCAGGCATTGACGATTTTCTTTACCGCGCCGACCTTCCGCGTGCTGTCCGCGGAATCCTAGAGGGCACGCCGACGATCTTGCTCTCTCACAACCCTGGCATCATCGAACATGCCGCGGAGCTCGGCATCAACCTAGTTCTTTCCGGTCATACCCACGGTGGCCAAGTCCGTTTGCCTCTGATCGGCTGCGTCTATGGCCGCTCCGACGAGAAAATGCGCTTCAAAAAGGGGCGGGACTCGCTCGGCGGAACACAAATTTACGTCAGCCGTGGCCTTGGAACTGTAGTCCTGCCCGTGCGCTACGGCTGCCCTTCAGAAATTCCGCACTTTGTTCTCGAACCTCGTCGCGAGCTTTCCGCTGGAGCGGCCCGCTCTTCTTTCCTGGATGGCTGCCGGTCTGCCCGGCATCATGCGTGTCGTTGATCTGATCCGCAAAAAACGCGACGGCTGTCTATTCGCAGCTCGTGTACGCCCCCAAATCCAATGACGTCACTCCCTCATCATCGGCGGCTTAATCATGGACCGCGCCGTCTCAATCTGGTTTTGCACTCCTCTTGGCAATCATCTTTGCCGCCGTCGACCGCAGTGTCTCCGGCACACCCTTGCTCGAGCTCAGAATTTTCAAATCGCGTGGCGTCAATCGCGGCAACTGGTGTAGGGTAATGTCCAGCGGCGTCTTCGAATTGAAGATCAGGTTCTTAACAACAGAATAGTTCTTCATCCAACGCCGATTGTTGGCGATGATCCGTAAGATTTCCATTGTTAGCGTTGTCATCGACGCGAAGTTTTCTACCTCTGCGTCCGTCAATCGCGGCGACTGCAACACGCATCGCTGCACCACTTTATTCGGGTCGCGAATCAAGATGATGCGCTCTTCCCGTCCGCCTGTGAGCGCGAGTTTCACGCGATCCAGCACGTTCATCTTCGCCAACCGCTCTAGTAGCGTTTTGCGTTTTACGGGATCAGGTTCCGCGGCTTCCAACGCCTCCTTGAGCTCTACCGCTTCCGGCGCGCCTTTTCGCAGCTCCGCAAGAAAACTTCGCTGCTCAGCGCTTGCGTTCGGCGCCGCCACAAGCGCGTCGATCAGTGTTGTCGACCAGACCAGCCTCTCCAGGTTATCCAGCAGCGCCTGGATGCTCGCTGTGGAAAGATGGCTCGAGACTTTCATGAGCGTTCCCACCGGGCAAGAAGCGTTCTGTGCTAGCGCATCAGCAATCCCCGCCGCGCTCGCCAATTTCGCCGCGCAATAATTCATCAACACCGGGGCCACATCCGCTTGCGCCAGTGCGGCGACAAAATTCTCCGGTGCAACTTTCGTCAGAGCCTGTGCCGCGCCTTGTGCGACCCCTTCGATGTCGTCCGTCGCCAGGACCGCTAGAATTTCCGCGCGTTCCGGCCCGCTCAGCGCCACTCCGCCCGTGCACACCGCTAGTTTCCGCTCGGGCTTCGCCTTCCCGAACACGAATTCCGCGCGAGCGCTTTGCGCCCCGTCGCTAATATTCGTCTCCTGGGCTGGATTTCAGATTGTCTCGTGTCAGTGTAATTTTGCCTGGTTCGTTTGGCGGACCCAACGGCGGTACCGTGCGCCCGTTCAGCTCCAGCAGCACCGCATTCGACTTGCTCGCAGACACCGTAAAACTATTCGTTGCGTGCAGCGTCAGCGTCTTTAGCGCTTCCAGCTTGCCGGAGAACACCACTTTTCCATCTGCCGCCACCGTCACCATCGACGTTTCGCCCGCTTCCACCTTTAACTCCATCGCGCCGGAACTGTTCGACGCGGCCGCTGCGCCATTTTGTGTCCCCGTTTTGCCCGCCATCGTTCCGGTTTGGCCGTTGGTGCCCGCTGCTCCCCTCCTGGACGCTTCCGCGTCCGCCGCCTGTCCATTTGTCGCGGTTGAATTCGCAGCCGGGCTGTTCACCGGATTCTGTGAGTTTCCTCCAGTCGTCGTTTGTCCCGTCGCAGCCTTCGGTCGTTGTGCATTTAATGGTGTCGCGGGCGCCGCGCTTGCCGGCGAATCCGCAGTGGCTTTCTTGCGGTGCCACCGCGCCATCACCGTCCTGAAAATCGGGTGGCTCTGATGCCATGCGCTAATCGATGGCCCGTATGCGCGATGAACGTACCATCCGCCCGCAACAATCAGCGCCAGCGCCACAATCGTCCCGCAGATCGCAAACCAATTCGGCCGTTTGCGCACCGGCTCTTTCGTCCACACCGCAATTTCCGGCCGCTCGCGCGTTTCCAGCGCGTATTCCGCCACCAAGTTGTCCTCATCCATCCCCAAAAATCGCGCCACGGACCGAATGAATCCGCGATTGAAGATTCCCCCCGGCAGTTGCTCCCATCTCTCGTTCTCCAGCGCCTCCAAAAACTTGACGCTGATTCGCGTCGCCGCGGAAATCTCCTCCAACGACACCCCGCGCATCTCGCGCTCGCGCTTTAAGTGTTCCCCAAACAGAGTCGTGGTGCTCATTGCGGACGTTTGTTGAAACGGTTCATCAAAAAATATAGGCGGCCGTCTCGGCACTGTCAATCGAAGCTCGCGGGCGCGGTACTATGGCAGGAAGATTGGCTTTTGCGCACGGCTTCCGCCGCAATCCGTTGCAGTTACCGCCTTGCCAACCTATAATGCCAGCGATGCCCGAGGGTAAATTGCAGCAGCCCGGCGCGGGCTTCGGCGCCCCTAAACTTAAAGTGTCTGACCCCAAGCCTTTCCACGGAATCGAACGCCGCCACAATCCTGCCATTGTGCGCGTCGAGCCCGACGCCAGCGAAGTTTCCGTCTTCCATGAACTCGGCAAGGCGCTCACCTCTTCCTTGCAGCTCGACCAGGTTCTCCGCACCATCATGGAGAAAATCAACGAAGTGTTGCATCCCGACACTTGGTCGCTGCTCTTGATGGACACCGAAAAGCAGGAACTCTACTTTGAGATTGCCACCGGCGAAGGCGCCGAAGCGCTCAAGGATGTCCGCATCAAGCTCGGCCAAGGAATTGCCGGCTGGGTCGCTCAAACCGGCGAGGTCGTCGTCGTTCCAGATACGAGCACCGACTCGCGCTTCTTCTCGAAAGTTGACGACAAGACCAAGATGGAAACCCGCTCCATCGTCGCCGTGCCTGTCCGCTTCCGTGAACAGTGCCTCGGCGTTATTGAACTCATCAATTGTGTCGGCGAAGAAGGCTTCAGCCCTCGCGAGCTCGCGCTTCTCGAGGCCCTCGCCGACTACGCCGCCATCGCCATCGAAAACGCTCGCCACGTCCAGCGCATCCACGAGCTCACCATCACCGACGATTGCACCACTCTCTACAACGCCCGTCACTTGAATTTCATGTTGGACACGGAAATTTACCGCTCCCATCGTTACAGCTACGAATTTTCCATCATCTTTATCGACCTCGACCATTTCAAGGCCGTCAACGACACCCATGGCCACTTGTGCGGCTCGAAATTGCTCGGCGAAATCGGCACGATGATCAAAAACAATTGCCGCCTCATCGACTTCGCCTTTCGCTACGGCGGCGACGAATTCGTCCTGCTGCTCCCGCAAACTTCCAAGGAAAATGCCTGCCGCGTCGCTCGGCGCTTGCATTCCCTGATCAAGAAGACCCCTTGGCTCAAAGACGACGGCCTCGACGTCCACCTCACCGCCAGCGTTGGCGTCGCTTCTTTTCCCGTCGACTCGGCTGACAAGGCCGGACTTCTCCATCTCGCCGACGAAGCCATGTATCTCGTCAAGAACACTACGCGCGACCGCGTCGCCGCTGCCTCCTCCGGCGTCCTCCCCGAATCCTAGAGTTTTCCTGGCGGCGACCATGCACGCGGCCGCAATCTGCGAAATGGTATGACCGCCAAGACAGTAAAAGGGTAAATGCGATCAGGCTTGCCAGAAACAGCACGCATCGTAACGGGGAAACCAAACTGAACGTCAGGCCGGTCTTGCGGCCTGCTGTGCGGCGGGCGGAATCGCGGGTTCCTTCGCCGCCATCCGCGCGATCATTTGCCGCATCGCCTCTGTAGATCCCGGAGCGCGCTTCTCGCGCCACGCCTCCAAGCGTTTGCAATGCTCTTCGAGCTTCTCCCACGCATGCGGATTCTTGAAAATCATGCGCCATTCATGGGCGATTGGCCGCACCGCTTCCCACACCACCCACTGCTCGCCCGAATTCTCGAAGAAAAATTCTTCGTCGATCAACCCGCGGCTCACAATATTCGTCACCATCTCCCAGTAGCTCACCACCATTCGCATGTACGCATTTTCCTTGGAGCCCGGAGGGCAGATCTTCATGACGTCCTCCGCGCTCTTTGGATGAAAATTCGCCATGAACCACGATCGTGCTTCCCGCATCGTCGGTTCGCGGCGCAGTTCGTAGAGATGCAACATCAAATTCACCTGCTCGTGAGTTACTTCTGGCATGTCATCCTCCTTGGATGTTTCCGCTCGTTTGCGGAAGTATCGGTGGACTCCCCTCGGGCCCCAAGAGCGTCACGCGATGCGCGCTGAGCAATTTCACTCCGGCGCGATCCATTTCCTGAAGAATCCTGCGGCGCAACTCGCGCGCCACATCGTCGTTGCGATTCGGCGCACTCTTGAATTGCATGCGCAGCGTGGTCCCGGTGAGTGCCAATGATTCTACGCCGAGGACCTTCGGCCCGTCCACCAGCAGCGGCGCCCATGCGGGGTCCTCGCGAATGCTTGCGGCGCATTTCTCCAGCACCGCCAGCGCTTCCTGCGCCGCGCCTTCGCTGGGAATGGTCACATCCAAGAAGTATTGCGACCAATCGCGGCTCAAATTCGCCACCTGC
This sequence comes from Candidatus Acidiferrales bacterium, assembly GCA_049787175.1. Classification (GTDB taxonomy): domain Bacteria; phylum Acidobacteriota; class Terriglobia; order Acidiferrales; family UBA7541; genus DAHUXN01. The sequence goes on from JBAQYT010000085.1 coordinate 9,814, forward strand.
CCGATTTGACCATTGGGGATCGTCACCAGGGCGCCTTGAGAGTTCCGCAACACCGTGCGCCGCAGCGTGATGTGCTCGACGCGCCCCGTTTCGCTATTCAGTTTGATGACCTCACCCACGGTGTACTGGTCTTCGAAAATGATGAAAAATCCATTGATCACATCGCGCACCAGGTATTGTCCGCCGAAGCCCAGCGCCAAGCTCGAAAGTCCCGCCGCCGCCGCTACCGGAGTTTCGTGAAATCCAAACTCCGGCAGGATCATCAACACCGCGCCGATCACGAGAACCGTCGTCGCCACGGTGTAAAGCACGCCCGCCATGGTGCGAGTTTGCTCCTCTCGCGCGTGTGCGGCGCGCGTATCGCTGCGCGCCACAATGATCATGTGCGTTGTGTACGCCCGCAGCAGCCGGTTGAGCAGGAACGCGCCGATGGCGATTACAAATACGCGTACAGCGGGAGCCGCGGTATTCTGCGGCAAGCCGAAGGCTGGGAGCATCACCCAAATCGCGGCAATCACGATGACCACGGATCCGACACTGAAGAGCAAGCTCGCGATGGTGCGCGCTTGCTCTTCCCGCGCGGCGTCCACTTTGCTTTGCGCCTTGGCGTCCTGCACCATCCGCGACGTCAACAGGTGCAACACCCAGATCAGCAGCAGGGCCGCGCCCGCCATGATCAGCACGCGGAGTCCGGTGCCCTTTGCAAAGTCGAACCTACTTGCGAGAAACTGCGTCATATATAATCAGCGGTGAAAGAGCGGAATTATACCATCCTGATTCGCGGGCGATTTTCCGCGATTCATCAGGGCAGGAGGTGTTGTAAATGGACCCGACAAGACGCGTTTTCTTGACAGCGTTCGTGCCTGGAGTCGCGTTAGCAGGCGCAAGCTTTTTGACCGGCACTTCGGTTCTGGCGCGCTCCGGGCAGGATTCTGCCCAACTTCCCAATCAGATGCAACATCCCACTCCGAATCCTGCCAATGAGCGTGTGGTGCCGGTGCCGCCGTCCCCTCCTTCGAAGGCGCAACTCCGTCAGAACGAGCGCGACCTCCGCAAGGACGTTGACCAGTTGTTCTCGCTGGCGCAGGACCTCAAGAGTCTTGCCGCAAAGAGCGACGCTTCGGAGGAGCTTTCCGTGGGGCTGATCCAGAAGACCGAGGAAATCGAAAAGCTCGCCAAGAAAATCCGCGACCTCGCCCGCTCCTGACGCGTTGGATTTACTTGGCAGCGCCCGCCGGCCATCTGCGCAAGCATTTCTTTCTCGTTGTCAGGAAACGTAAGGACTCATTACGATCTGCATCGTCGGCTAATATCGGTCGCTGCCTTTACCGTCCCTCTTTGACGCGGTAGAATGCTCCGGGTGCCGCGTAGTTTCCTTCGGCTCCCTCACGCGCCCGTAGCTCAGATGGATAGAGCATTAGCCTCCGGAGCTAAGGGTCGGGGGTTCGAATCCCTCCGGGCGCGCCACTCCTTCTCATGCTTGCTTCCGGCGATTTGGGCCGATGCCCTTTGACTGAGCTGAGGGCGAACCCAACGATAGACCACTTCGTTATGTCTGGGGATCTAGAAACGCCGGAAGCGAGGGAAACTGGACCGTCAGACGCGCAGAAATGCGAGAGGCGAGCCAGTTGCCTGACTCGCTTCCCGCAAAAGATTACAGTGTAAGTCTCGAACTACCTTGCGAACAGCTTCCGCCGAAAGGACGCCAAGCCCAGGAGGCTTGTGCCCAAAAGGCAAAGCGAGGAAGGCTCCGGCATTGAACAATCCCCCGGTGACCATTGGCACGACATGAGCCTTACCATCGGGCAAAGCCAGTTTGCCGTCCGCTCCGCAAAAAAAAAGCCCCGGCGCGCAGCCGGGGCTTTGTGATGATCGTGTGTATCGCTTAGCTTACCCTGCGGATCGCAAAGCCGATCCCGAGAATTCCGAGACCAATTAAGCCCAGCGTGCCGGGTTCAGGAGTCGTACCGGTTGTGGTGATGCCCGAGGTGTTGACGCCAAACGTCAGGCCGGCCTGAACCTGGTTGATGTCGACGAAAAACACGTCGAGAGTGTAGGTGCCCGTGCTGAGCGTCATGGGAGACACGCAGGTGCCCGCTGAATCGGGGTGCAC
>JBAQYT010000089.1:0-21460 GCA_049787175.1 Candidatus Acidiferrales bacterium
AGGGCGCGACGGGCACGTGATTGAAGCGTTGCCGATCGAGCGGCTGAAAGAAATTCTGGCGCGGAAAAGCAGTGACTAGTGGCGAGAAAACCTGATTCGCGCCCCGTGGCCATTGACCCGTGAAAAAGCGAATACATCGCGCGGATGAAGCGCGCGAAAGGAATTATTTTATTGAAGCGAACTTTTGTTGTGGCTAAGGCCAGGACCCACATCGAGGAACCTCACGTCAGTTCGCGCAAAAAGACGCGAACGGGACGTGAGCTACAGTTCAATGGCATGAGTGAAGTTGCGCGCTGGCAAAACCTGGAGTCCGCAAACAAATGTTGAGGAGGCACGCGTGGCCGAGAAGGAACAACTTCTGGCGTTGATTGAGGAAGGATTTCAGAAGCCAGCGTGGCACGGGCCGAATCTGCGCGGCGCGCTTCGCGGCGTGGGCGCGGAAGAAGCAGCGTGGCGGCCGGGGAAGAGCCGGCACAACGTCTGGGAAATTATGGTGCATGCGACGTATTGGAAGTATGCGGTGACGAAGCGGCTCACGGGGAGCAAGAAGCATGAGTTTCCGGAGAAGGGAAAGAATTGGTTTGCGCGAGACGCACGAGGATTGAGTAAAGGTGAAGCGGAGAAGAAGTGGAAGAGCGATTTGGCTTTGCTGGCGAAAACGCACAAGGAATTGCGCAGCGCGATTGCGGCAGTGGAGGATTCATCGCTCGATCGACCCTGCCGCGGCAGCCGCCAAACAGTGAGGCAAAATCTGGTGGGCATCGCGATGCATGATGTTTATCACGCGGGCCAGATTCAGCTTTTGAGAAGACTGTATGGAGAGCGGAGAAGCTGACGTCGCCCTTGCACAAAGCGCTCACGGCTGGCGCACGATAAGCCGCTCGGTGCAGCGACGGGCCGGGTAGACGGACCGCTTCCGCCGCCCGTCACAACTGACGGCCAATGCCGCGACAGTGAGAAGGCCAATGCATGCGACTGTGACACCATATCCGTTGCGCGTTCCGAGCCTCACTGGCGGCAGGTGAGGCGGTCGCCGACGACCCAGTCGGCTTGCGGTTTACTTACTTCCCAAGAGATGACGAATTCCTTGGGGGATTTGCGTTCGATCACGAAGCGCTGATTGAGGGCCGGAGGATTCGCGAGCGCGTCGCCGGTCCAGGTCAGCGTATCGCCGTCCCAGCCGGAAGAATTGAACAGGCGTGCGCCGCCAAAATTATCGTGAATGAAATTCGTGAAATGATGCGCGGTTTTGTCGAAGCCCCAAAGTTCAAGGGCATGGAAGACGTTTGGGGCGTTGTCATCCCAACGGAAAGCGAGCCAGGAGCCTTCGAGATCGGGGGAGACAGAGATGCGCGCGGAGATTTGTTTTTGGGAAGCAGGGAACTCGCCCTGGCAATTCCATTGGCCGATGAAAAAGGAGAGAGGCTGAAGCTCCGGCTTCAAAGCGGATGGCGATGGTTGAGTTTGGGCTTTCACTGCCGGCGCAACCAGGGCGATCAGGAATGATGCAGCCACAAATTGCAAGAGCACGGCAAGTCTTACATGATCAAACCAGCATCGAATGTGTTCGGAAATTCTTTTCAAAGAGGATCTCCTTCATGGCGTAAGTTCGCGCGATGCGAATCCGCATGTGTATGACATGTATACGCCGCCCAAGGTTGGTTAGTTTCATTCCTGGCGGCAGAGCTCGGTGGTTAGAGCTTCGCGATGGCTCATGGCGAGAGCGTCAATTCGGCTGAGGCTGATGCGATAGGCGATGGCGGCGAGAATGGCGAAGGCTAGGAAAATCGGCACAGCGAGCACAGGGCGGCTGAGGAATCGCGTGAGCGCGAAGACGAGTGCGCCAAGACCGATCAAGACGGCTTGTGCGAGTAATGCAACGGCCATAGTAACGCCAGCCACCTTTTTCTGACGGAAGACGCCGAATTCGAGGCGGCGGGGATAGCAGACCGAGAGAATATTGCCGATGGCGAAATTCGCCAACGAAGCGTAGAGCAGCGCCGCGAAGGTTGCAACAACAATGACCGGCTGGGGCGGCGCAAAAATCCAACTGACCGCGGCCCATACCAAGAGCGCTTCGAGCACAGAAACCAGACCGAGAAAGAGATTTTTTCCCAGCATGACATCGCGAAAGCGCACTGGCGCAATGAGCAGGAATTGAATGCCGGCACCTTCGAAGGCGAAAGAGTTGAAGACCCAGTTCATTTGAATCAGGAAGGTGTAAGCAACAGCGATGGGGAAAATCATTTCAGGAATATGGCGGAAAGTGTCCTGCTGCCGAAAGGTGATGCCCAAGAAGACGACCAAGATGACAGGGATGACCAAGTTCAAGAGCATGGGGCCGCTGCGAAAGGCGTAGCGGCGCTCTTTGTCGAACACGGCGGCGATGGGGCGCGAAACGCCGGGGATTTCCCAAGATGATGCACTTGTTGTTGCGGCGGCCAACGAGGGCGCCTTGCGGGAAGAAGCGATGACGGGCGCTGCGGCGGAAGTTTCGCTGAGATTCTCGCCGCGAAACTGGGCGGCCAGACGGACGCGGAAGAGCAATAAGAATGCGGCCGCGTAAAGCAGAAGGAACAGGAGTGATTGCGCGGCGTGGGCGAAGTCGTATGCCAGGCCGAGTTGCAAGGAGCGGCCAGCAAGGCCGGGTGGCAGGGCGTTGGCGATAGGCAGGAGCGCGAGGAGCCAGCCGGTTTGCAGGTGCGCGTGGTGGCGTTGGAAGTGCTGGACGGTGGGCCCAATGAGCTGGAAGGAAATAATGATCAAGATGAAAATGAAGCCGAGGATTTCGCGAGTGCGGCGGCGCGCCAGCCATTTCTCAATCCACGCGAGCAGCATGCGGGCGAAAAACAGATTCATGGCGGCGAAGGCGAGCAGGACAAGCAATCCCCAGCCGAGCATGGCGGGACGGGCGATGCCGAGGGCAATCCACATGCAGAAAAGCCAAACAAGCGAAGCGACCGCGCCGGGATCGAAGAGGCCGTAGACGAGGCTCAAAGCCAAAAAGCTGGCGAAGCGGAGAGGGAAACGGAGCAGGTTGGCAAAGTCGAACTGCGCGCCAGTGGAAGCGGCGAAAATGGGATAGATCTGCCAGAAGAGAAAGACAATCCACATAAGCCCAGCCAGCCATGACCATCGGCCATGAGTGACGAGGTAATACGTGGCGATTCCGAAAAAGACGCCACCTCCGAAAATGAGGCCACTCATCATCAGCCAGAGAATGGCGGAGGAGACGGCTTCGAGGCGGCCCTTGATATTGCGAAGCGAGTTTTTGAAGAGCAGCCAGCGCAGACGGGCAATGAGGCGAATCTGCTGAGGCACGCCAGGAATGGCGTTTATCCCAGCCACGTGAGCTCCCGGTCGGTTTGGCGCGTGCCACCGACGATATCGAGGAAAATCTGTTCGAGGGTAAGCTTGCCGTCGGAGGACGCGGTGGCGCCCTGACGGGCTTCGATGCCAGCGCGAAGTTCTTCGAGCGAGCCTTGCGCGACAAGTTTACCTTTGGAAATGATGGCGACGTGGCTACAGAGGCGCTCGACAATTTCTAGGACGTGCGAGGTGAGGAAGATGGTAGCGCCGCGCGCGATCATGCGCTGGAGCATGGCTTTCAATGTGCCGGCGGCAATGGCGTCCACGCCTTCAAAGGGCTCGTCGAGGAAAAGGATTTTCGGGCCGTGGATGACGGCGGCGGCCATGGCAAGTTTTTTCTGCATGCCGTGCGAATAGTCGGTGATGAGGGTCTTCGGGCGGTCGGCGAGCTGCATGAATTCGAGGAGTTCCTGAGTGCGCTGCGCGGCGGTGGAGCGATCGAGCCCATACATGCGGCCGACGAAATTCAAATATTCCGAGGCAGTGAGGCGGCCGAAGAGCGCGAGGCCTTCAGGCACGACACCGATGCTGGCTTTGACTTCAACGGAGTGCGCGGTGAGGTCGAGATTAAGAACGCGGATATTGCCGGAGGTCGGAGCGAGCAAACCGGTGAGCATTTTAATCATGGTGGATTTGCCGGCGCCGTTTGGGCCCAAGAAGCCGAAGAATTGGCCGCCCTCGACGCTGAGGTTGACTTGATCCACGGCGACAAGTTCGCCGAAGCGGCGGGTAAGATTTTCGGTGGAGATGGCGATTTCGCTGGGCATGGGGGTGAATGTAGCACAGAAGGCAGTAATAAGTGACGAGTGACAAGTGACGAGCAGACAAAGAAAAAACACAAGAAAGAAGCGGAGTGATGGAGTGGTTTTGCTTCAGGAGGACAAGCGGTGATAGGTCTGTGCTACTCAGAGACAGTGAGAAGGAGCAAATGAGGAATTACGTGACTTAGGCCTGGCGGGAGCCCGCGGGCGCAGAAGAAACTAGTTGCGGATACAGAGCAAGGACGGCGGGAAGAATAACGCGAAAGGTGCAGCCGCCTTCGGCGCGATTGAAACCGAAAATCTGGCCACCGTGCTCCTGAATAATTCCATAGCAGATGCTGAGGCCAAGGCCGGTGCCCTTGCCGACGGGCTTGGTGGTGTAGAAGGGATCGAAGACGCGGTCCGGCTCGCGCAGGCCGGGGCCGGAATCTGAAAAGTCTAGGATGACGCTTCCGCGCTCGGTGCGCATGCGCACGACGAGAGAGCCGCCGCCGACAGTCTCCATGGCGTCGACGGAGTTGTTAATCAGGTTGAAGAAGACCTGGAGAAGCTGGTTGGGATCGCCGCGCACGGCGGGAAGAACGCCGGGATTTTCCACTTCAATGCGGATTTTTTTGTCGCGCAAATCGAGCTGGCGGAGTTCGATGGCGCTGGTGACGACGGATCTGAGATCGAGGAGCTGTTTCTCGACGGGGACTTGGCGCGCGAAGCTGAGCAAGTTGGTGACGAGGACTTTGGTGCGGCGGGCCTGCTCGCGAATTTTTTCACCGAGGCCGCGGGAGCGTTCGGTGGCGCTGGGGTCAGCCTGAATCAAATCGGCATAGCCGAGGATCGCGGTCAGCGGATTATTGATTTCGTGAGCGGCGCCGGCGGCAAGCTGGCCGAGCGAAGCGAGTTTTTCCGCCTGGACAAATTGCATTTGCAGGCGTTTGAGATTTTCGACGGAATCCTGCAGACCCTTGAGCAGGCCGAGGCGCTCGCGATCGACCAACTGCTGGCGCAGAAAAAAGAGGGCGGTGCCAATGATTATGGTGATGAGGGTCAGCAACAGCCTGAACCGCCGCACCGGGGCGGGCGCGTTGCTGACAAAGTGAGTCCATGCGGCCATGAATGGCATGAGGAGGACACACAAGATGGCGAGGCGGGCGAACCATTGGGAGTCGCGCATTTTCACGCTGTGCGTTAAATCAGGAGCGGGCGAAATGCGGCGCGCAATAATGCCAGCGGTGCCAAACCAAACAAACGCGGCCACGAGAGGAAGATTGGACAAGCTTCCGGGAGTGTAGTGTTCCTTGGAAACAGAATTTACAGTAAGCCACAGGCTGGCAATGTACATCCCGGAGGCGCCAAAAAGATTCGCGTAGACGACACGCCAGCCTTTGCTTGCGCGGAGCGCAAAAAAGCCAGTCCCGGCGAGGAAGACCAAATTGGCGAGAGCATAAACTTGGATATCGCGGACATGTTCAAGGCCAACACTGGCGGGGTCCTGGGACCATGCGATGACCATGAACAAATAGACGAACAGCCACCATATGGCGAGCAGGAGCATGTCGAGATAGCCGTAGCGAAGGGCTTCCCGCATTTTGCGAGCATGGGGCGCCATGGCCAGGGCGGCCATGAGCGGGACAGCATGGAGGAAAAAGATTATGTCGAGGAAAGTGATGGAATGGCTGACGTGGTGCAAGACCAGCGTGTCGTAGGTCCAAATCAACTGGCCAGCCAGCCATAAAGTGCAACCAAAGGCCAGGAGCATCCAAAAGTCATTCTGGCGGCGATAAGGCGAAGACGCATTCCAGAGCAGGCAGGCATTGGCAAAAAGAGGCACTACGCAAAGGACGATGTTGGCAACAGCCCCGCGGGTGGTGGTGGGCGGCAGGGCGAGCGAAAGAATCGCAAATCCGCCGACAAAGACGACCCAAGCGACAAGAATCACCCACGCTGATTTTGACAGTCTCATTTGTTGCCTGAAGAAGCCTGTCCATTAGACTAGCACGAGGTGTGTTACTACAGGTGATGTAGAGCCCAATCAATAAATAGTTGCAGGAGCTTGCGCAGGAATAATCGCGATTCCTAATCGAGAACCGCAAGGGAATGGCGGCCGGGGAATTTGGCTTCGCGGCCCAGCTCTTCCTCGATGCGGAGGAGCTGGTTGTACTTGGCGATGCGATCGGTGCGCGAGGCGGAGCCGGTCTTGATTTGGCCCGTGCCCATGGCGACGACGAAATCGGCGATGAAAGTGTCTTCGGTTTCACCGGAGCGGTGGGAAACGATCGAGGCGTAACCGGCCTTGCGAGCCATTTCGATGGCTTCGATGGTTTCGGTGACGCTGCCGATTTGATTGAGCTTGATGAGAATGGCGTTGGCGATTTTTTTCTGAATGCCACGCGCGAAGATTTTAGGATTGGTGACGAAAATATCGTCGCCGACGAGCTGCAGTTTCTTCCCGAGGGTTTTCGTCAGCAATTGCCAGCCTTCCCAGTCCTGCTCGGCCATGCCGTCTTCGAGAGAAACGAGGGGATATTGGCGCGTCCAGGCGGTCCAAAATTCGACCATTTGCCCGGAAGTGCGCTGGGACTTATCGGACTTCTTGAAGATGTATTTTTTGGTGGCGGGATCGTAGAACTCGCTGGCGGCGGGATCGATGGCGATGGCGACTTGGTCGCCGGGTTTGTAGCCGGCGGCGGTGATGGCTTCGAGGATGCGCTCGATGGCTTCTTCGTTCGATTTCAGGTTGGGCGCGAAGCCGCCTTCGTCGCCAACAGCGGTGGAGTAGCCGTTTTTCTTCAGGACAGATTTCAAATTGTGGAAGACTTCGACGCCCCAGCGCAGAGCTTCGCGAAAACTCGGAGCGCCGACGGGCATGACCATGAATTCCTGGGCGTCCACGGAATTATCGGCGTGCGCGCCGCCATTGAGAATGTTCATCATGGGGACGGGGAGAATGTTCGCGGATTTGGCAGGGGAAAAGCGCGCGAGATATTTGTAGAGGGGCAAGCCGCAATCGTTTGCGGCGGCGCGGGCGGCGGCCATGGAGACGGCGAGAATGGCGTTGGCGCCGAATTTGGATTTGTTTTCGGTGCCGTCGGCGTCGAGCATTTTGCGGTCGAGGGCTTGCTGGTCTTCCGGAGGCATACCGAGGATGGCTTTGGCGATGGGGCCGCTGATGTTTTCGGCGGCTTTGCGCACGCCTTTGCCGGAGTAGCGCGATTTGTCGCCATCGCGGAGTTCGAGAGCTTCGTGTTCGCCGGTGGATGCGCCAGAAGGAACGGCGGCGCGTCCGCGCAGGCCGTTCGAGAGGATGACGTCGGCTTCGACGGTAGGATTGCCGCGGGAATCGAGAATTTCGCGGCCGATGACGTGAGCGATTTTGGCCGCGACTCGTTTTCCTTTTGCGCCGAAAAATGGGTGGTGGCTGGAAAGGCTGGCGGCGACGGTTTCGGCGAGATCCTTTTTCGTGCGAGGCATTGGCTTCTCCTTCGCGAGAAAAGCACTTTCGCTAGAATTTCGTACGCAGAAATTCAACAACAATATAGCCGATCACCGCGGCTATCAGGGCGATCTCGAAATTGGAGGCGGTGAAAATATCCGAGAGGGCCCAAACCAACCCTTTCTTGTGTCCCATGCCAGCGCGTTCAAATTCCCCCATCAACAGATTTGAGTAGAACAGGAAGACAATGAAGCCGATCTCGATCAACCCCCGCCAGGCAGTCTTTTTCATCGTCGGCAGGATTATAGCGCCCTCGCTACACTATTTGCGTTGCGGGAATCGCAATTCAGAGATAGCTCAGAGCCTCAGGCTGTGCGAGCGAGGATGAGCGTGGGGCTGAGGTCGACGGGAATCGCGGCGCCAACGGTGGCTGCGGTGAAGCGGGACTCAAGATCGCGCCAGTAGGATTCCGGATTGGAGAGAGTGAGCGCATAGGCGCTGCCGTAGGATGTGGAGCGCCAGAAGCCGACGAAATCGGCGGGGGACATAGGAATCACGTAGGAAAATTTTGTTTCGCCGACAATCTCGAAGCCACCGGCGGTGCGGACTTGATTCTGCCAAACATATTTTTTCCCGAGGCGCGAATCGCGGTGAGGCTTCCAGGGGCCACGCATTTCGGCGAGCGTGATGACGTCGATAGCGGGAATGGTTTTCGGTAACGGGCGATCAAAGGCGGCGAAGATTCCTGCAGGGCGCAGCCAGGAATGAACGTTGGCGAAAACGCGCGGAGCGTCCATCCAATGCAAGGCGTTGGCGACGGTGACAAGATCGACGGTCGCGGGCGGTTGGGAGAAGTCTTCGGCGGTGATGTTGTGGACGATGACGGCAGGAAAATCTTCTCTGAGTTTGGCGGCCATGCCGGGGTCGGGCTCGACGGCGACGACTTCGCGGAAATGAGGGAGAAGCGCGCGAGTGGCTTTGCCGGTACCGGCACCGATGTCGATGGCGCGTTCGCGGCAGCCGGAGGGAATGGCGGCGAGAATGCGTTCGAAAAGTTCGGGCGGATATTCCGGACGATAGCGTTGGAATTCTCCGGCAGCGTGACCGAAACGGGGTTGGAATGCAGAGGACACGGCGATGGGCTATTCAGGCTCCTCGAGCATGGATTCCTCGCGGACAACGACGACAACGCCGTTGTCGCTGACGTGATAGCGCTTGCGATCTTCGTCAAGATTGTAGCCGATCTCGGTGTGCTCGGGCAGAGTGACGTGGCGATCGATGATGGCGCGGCGTATGCGCGAATGACGGCCGATATTCACGTGATTGTAGATGATGGAATCCTCGACCTGGCAAAAGCTATTGACGCGGACGTCGTAGCCCACGACGGAGTGGCTGACGCGGCTTCCCGAGATGATGGAGCCGGCGGCGACGATGGAATCGAGGGCCGTGCCGGTACGCGAGGGATCGGCAAAAACGAATTTGGCGGGCGGATACTGCTGCTCCCAGGTCTTGAGCGGCCAGCTCTTGTCGTAGAGGTTGAAGACGGGAGAGACGGAGACCAAATCCATGTTGGCATCGTAGTACGCGTCGACGGTTCCGACGTCGCGCCAGTACAAATTCTCTTTCTTGTTTTCATCATAGAAGCTATAGGCGAAGACGCGGAATTTGCCGATGATTTTGGGAAGGACGTCGTGGCCAAAGTCATGCGAGGAGTTGGGATCTTCCGAATCGGAGATGAGCGCGGGCAAAAGAAACTGCGTGTTGAAAATATAGATGCCCATGGAGGCGTCTACTTTGCCGGGATGACGCGGAGAAAGTTTGGGATCGGCAGGTTTTTCGTAGAAGGCGAGGATGCGGCCTTCGGTATCGGTTTCGATGACGCCGAATTTGCCGGCAGCATCCTGCGGGGCCATTTCGACGGTGGCGACGGTGACGTCCGCGCCGGTTTCCACGTGCTTCTCGAGCATCTTCTGGTAATTCATTTTGTAGATGTGGTCGCCGGAGAGGACGATGACGTAGCTCGACGGCTCGCTGCCGATGGAATAAATGTTCTGGTAAACGGCGTCGGCGGTGCCGAGATACCAATGGGCGGAAACGCGCATTTGCGGCGGGAGAATTTCGATGAAGTCGCCAACGCCCATCATTGAAGACCAGCCCTGGCGGATATGGCGATTGAGGCTGAGGGCTTTGTACTGGGTGAGAACGAAGACGCGGCGCAGGTCGCTATTAAGGCAATTCGATAGGGTGACGTCAATGATGCGGTAAATGGCGCCAAAGGGAACGGCGGGCTTGGCACGGTCGCGTGTGAGAGGCCAGAGGCGTTCGCCCTGGCCGCCAGCCAGGAGCACGCCAATTGCATTTTTCATCAACGACATATTGAGCACCCGCGGGCAGGCAAAACCATTCTAGCAACATTCAACACATGCGCGTGAGTTTCTAGCATTCACAACGATGCACAGGGGCATTCCGAGGTCACGACGGCGAGCGGTGAACTGGCCCGACGGCCCACGATTTTGAGTTTGCAAGGCTAGTCAATTGCGGCGAGAATAGGGGGAGACGAAGAGCCGGCGTGTGTAGCCTACCGTACAAATATAGTGCTTGACTTACAAGGTAGGGTTCGCTAGAAACGCCGGATAGATGTTGTCCTGTGGCGGGAATCTGGTGGTGCCCACTCAGCAACATATTGATAACTGCGTCCCGAACGGGGGGTGAATTTGCGTGGCTGAAGTTGTAATCCAAGAGGGCGAATCTTTGGAGAATGCTCTCCGGCGATTCAAAAGGAAAGTCCAGGGCGAAGACATCATCAAGGAAATCAAGAGGCACAGCTACTACATGAAACCTGGAGAGAAGCGCCGGGCCAAAGAAGCGCTATCACGCAAGCGTCTCCGTAAGAAGCAGCGCAGAGAGCAGGACTAATTAGGCGGAAATCCTTGGGCACTTCGATCCAGCTTCGTTCCGATCTTCCGTCGGGAAAAGCAGGGAGTTCCCATCATTCTCGGCATCATCCGATTCACGGCGGCGTTTATTTCAGCGCCGCCAGGCTACGGCCCGGAGCGATCCATGGAATTCCACGATAAGGTACTGAAGTGCGCCGAATGCGGCTCGGAGTTTGTGTTCACCTCCGGCGAGCAGATGTTCTTCGCCGACAAGGGTTTTAAGAACGAGCCGAAACGGTGCAAACCATGCAAGACGGCGCGCGCGCAAGGGGGAGCGAGCGCGGGCGTTGGCGCTGCGACGACCATGCAGCGCGTCGAAACAAAGACAGTTTGCTCCCAGTGCGGAAAAGAAACGACGGTGCCGTTCAAGCCCACGCAAGGGCGCCCTGTCTATTGCCGGGAATGCTTCCAGCAACGGCGAACGATCGGGGGAGCAGCGGCGGCGTCGGAAGCCGCGGGATAGAGGGCTACGCGGACGCGATATGGCGCGTCCGAGGCTGGTGGTTCAAGGTTAGGGAATTTTCGCCTCCGTTGCGGTGTGGTGAGGCCGCGCGGAGGCGATTTTTGTTTTGGCCTCCAAGCGTCGGGATTTCTGAAATCCCCTGACTCCCCGCGTCCAAACAAAGCAAACAGAGAGAGTGCACCGCGCAGGGCCCCGAGTCCGCGTAGCTGCGTCTACACGGCAGCGGATTTTTGGGCGGTGGGGACGATCTGATGAAACGCCGCCAAAAACGCGCGCATTTCGTCCGGCTTGCCGACGGAGACGCGAAGCCAATTGCCCATCGACGGGAATTTGCGTCCGACGATGATTTTTCGCTGATGGAAGGCTTCGACGACAGGCTGAACGTCGCTGCCGATTTCCACCATGAAAAAGTTAGCTTCGGAGGGAAGCACGCGATAGCCGGATTTCGTAAGCTCGGAGGTGACCCACTTACGCGTGGCGTTGAGGCGCTTCTTGTTCGTCGGGACGATGTCGGGGTCGGCGAGGCTGGCGACGGCGGCGGAAAGGACGGCGGCGTTTCCGTTGTCAAAAAGAAGCTCGCGGTGCATGGCGTCGATGGTTTCTTTTTGGGCGACGGCGTAGCCCAGACGCATTCCGGCCATGCCGTAAACTTTGGAGAAGGTGCGCGTGACGATGAGATTGGGGTGCTGAGGAATCATGTCGACAACGCTTGAGTAACGCGGGTCTTCGACAAAATGGAAATAGGCTTCGTCGACGAGGACGTATGTGGAAGACGGGACTTTGGAGAGGAAGCCGGCGAATTCGTCGCGCGTGTTGATGGTGGCGGTGGGATTATTCGGATTGCAGACGTAGACGAGTCCAACGCCGTTGGCGCAGGCGCTGGCCATGGCGGGGAGATCGTGGCGAAAGTCGGACGTGAGCGGGATTTTTACGGCGCTGGCGCGGGAAACTTGCGCGTAATAGGTGACCGCTTCGAAAGTGGGCTCGGCGACCACGAGCTGCTTGTCCGCGCCGACGAAAGAGGCGTCGCAGACGCGAAGAATTTCCGTGGAGCCGCAGCCGAGGGCGACATTTTCCGGAGCAACATGATGCAGGCGAGCGACGGACTCGATGGCGCGGGCGTAGAGGTCGTCGGGATAACGGCAAGCGACCGCTTCGGAGCCAGTGATGGCGGCGATGGCGTGCGATGAAGGGCCGTAAGGGTTCTCGTTGGAATTGATAAGGATGGCATCGCTGCGGGAAAAACCCTTGAGACGGCCGCCGGTGACACCTTGAATGAATTTTGGCGAGACGTAAGCAGCGGCGAGCATCGCGCCGATGGATTGTGCAAATTGACGGCGAGTGGTCTTTGGCTCTGAAGGTGTTGCCGGCATGTGAACCTCCGTTTGAGGACTGTGATTGGGGCGCGCACTCCGCAGAAACGGCGGTAGCACGCGCTCGCGGGGAATTATGCGACCGCAGAGGGCGAAGCGCAAGCGATGCGGCAGCCGGACGGCGCGCTCAGGCATGCGTTGACCAGCAGTGCGCAGCATCCTAGAATATTCAGGTGAAAACTTCCCGAAAAAGGAAAACCAGCAAGCGCGCGGCCACGTCCAAGAACGCAAGAGGCGGCGGTTCGTTGATGAACGATAAGGCGCTGCGCGAGCAGCTTGCGAATCTGCTCGACGGCAGAGAAGCGCACGCGGGCTGGCAGAAGGCTTTCGCGGAAATGCCGCTGGAATTGCAAGGATCGAAACCGGCAGGAGCGCCGCACACGGCTTGGCAATTGCTGGAGCACATGCGCATCGCGCAGTGGGATATTTTGGAGTTTTCGCGCGACGTAAAGCATGTGTCGCCGCAATTTCCAGATGGCTACTGGCCCGCGACAGAAGCTCCGCCGAGCGCGGAGGCGTGGGAAAAGAGCGCGAAAGCGTTTGGACGCGATTTGGCGGAAATGAAAAAGCTGGTGAGCGATGCGAAGACGAATCTTTTCGAGCGCATTGCCCATGGCGATGGGCAGACAATTTTGCGCGAAGCGCTTTTAGCCGCCGATCACAACGCTTATCATTTAGGACAGCTCGTGCTGGTGCGCAAAATGCTGGGAGCGTGGCGCGAATCGCAGTAGCAGGCGCGAAAAATTTCGAGCGAATTAGCGTATCGGGTTCATACAAGGATCGGAATTGAAAAACAAATCAGCGGTCATCGAAGAGAGCATCACAACCGAGAAGCGAAACGGAAAGCGCGAAGCGATTTTCGACGCGTTCCGGCGCTGGGGATATTACGAAGCGGACCTGGACCCGCTCGGGGATCTGAAACCGCAGCCTGTACCGGAACTGGACCAGCTCACAGGCGAAGCGGCCGATGAAGCGCGCCGGATCTATTGCGGGACGATCGGCGCGGACTTCATGCATATCCTTGACGGCGAGCGCCGGCGGTGGATTCAAGAACGAATGGAATCCGCGGCGCCGGAGCCGGATCGCGCGCGCATCCTGGAGCGGCTGGTGCGGGCGGAACTTTTCGAGCAGGTGGTGCAGAGCCGCTACCTGGGAAACAAGAGATTTTCGCTGGAAGGATTGACGTCGCTGATCCCGCTGCTGGACGAGACAATCGAAAGCGCGGCGGAAAATGGCGTGGAAGAAATTGTCTTGGGAATGAGCCATCGCGGACGCCTGAACGTGATGATTCACATCGTAGGGCGTCCGGCGGAGGACATTTTCGCGCGATTCGAGGAGGTGGATGCGCGCAGCGAGTTAGGCGGCGGCGACGTGAAATATCACATCGGCGCGACGGGTGAATACACGACGCTGAGCGGGCGGCCGATTGGAATACATCTGGTGTCGAATCCGAGCCATTTGGAAGCGGTGGATCCAGTGGCGCTGGGACGAGCGCGCGCCAAACAGACACGACGCGGAGAGAAGGGAATCGCGCAGGTGCTGCCGGTGGTGATGCACGGCGACGCGGCGTTCGCGGGGCAAGGAATCTGGGCGGAGACGCTGAACTTCCTGATGATCGACGGATTTTCGGCCGGCGGCGGCGTGCACATCATTGTGAATAACCTGATTGGATTCACGGCGGTGCCGGCGGAGTGCCAGTCGTCGCGATTCGCTTCGGATATCGTGAAGCGATTGCCCGTGCCGATCTTCCACGTGAACGCCGAGGATCCTGACGCGGTGGTACGCGTCGCCAGGATGGCGGTGGAATATCGCTACGCATTCCAAAGCCCGGTGGTGATTGACTTGATTGGATACCGGCGATACGGCCACAGCGAAATCGACGACCCGACGATCACCCAACCGCTGCGGTACCGCAAGATTCAGGCGCATCCGCCGCTTTGGAAATTGTACGCGGAGAGGACCGACGCCGATCCGACAAGCGCGGTGGAGGAAGTGCGCGCGGAATTCGAGAAGGCGCAGAAAAACGCGGCCAGCTTGGAAAAAATTCCGAAGATGTGGCGGCTGCCAGGCTACTGGGACAATTACGAAGGCGGCCGATACAAGGCGGAGTTCGAGATCGACACGGGCATGACGCAGGAAGCGTTGCGCGCGCTGACGGAAAAACTGACGAGCTATCCGAGCGACTTCGCGATTCATCCGAAAGTGAAAAAGCTGCTGGAGCAGCGCGCGGCAATGGGCGCGGGGAAAACCCCCGTGGATTACGGAATGGCAGAGGCGCTGGCGTTTGGCTCGCTGCTGATGGAAGGAACGCCGGTGCGGCTGAGCGGGCAGGACAGCAAGCGCGGGACGTTCAACCAGCGGCATGCGGCGCTAATCGACACGCAAACGGAAAAAGAGTTCGTGCCGCTGGCGAACCTCTCGCCGGAGCAGGCACGGTTTGAAGTGTACAGCTCGTCGCTTTCGGAAGCGTCGGTGATGGGATTCGAATATGGCTTCAGCCGGGACTTTCCGGAGGCGCTGGTGCTGTGGGAGGCGCAGTTCGGGGATTTCGCCAACGGCGCGCAGGTGATCATCGATCAGTTCATCGCGGCGGGCGAGGACAAATGGAATTTGCTCTCCGGGCTGGTGCTGCTGCTGCCGCATGGATATGAGGGGCAGGGGCCGGAACATTCCAGCGCACGAATCGAACGATATTTGCAGTTAGCGGCGCGCGACAATATTCAAGTGTGCCAGCCGTCCAATGCGGCGCAGTATTTTCATTTGCTGCGCAGGCAGGCGCTGAGGCGGTGGCGCAAGCCGCTGGTGGTGTTCACGCCAAAAAGCATGCTGCGGAATCCGGCGGCCGCTTCAGCGATTGCGGATTTCTCGTTGCCGCGATTCCAAGCCGTTTTGCCCGATTACGAAGGAGAGCAGGCGGAACGCGTCCTGCTGTGCACGGGGAAGATCGGACACGAGCTTGCGGCGGAGAGGAAACGGCGGCAGGACAAGTCCACGGCGATCGTGTTTCTCGAACAGATTTATCCATTTCCGGAGAAAGATCTCGAGGCGGTATTGGGCAAATATTCTTCGGCGCACGACTTTGTATGGGTGCAAGAAGAGCCGGCAAATATGGGCGCGCTGAACTTCGTAATGCCGCGACTTGAGCGCGTGCTGCGCGGGCACGCCGTGCGCTCGGTGAAGCGCTCGGCCAGCGCGAGCCCAGCGACCGGCTCGGCGAAAGCGCACGAGATGGAACAGAAAACGCTGCTCGCGCTCGCGTTCGGCACAGGAAAAGCGCCGACGGCTTAGAAATCCTCCGCTCAAGCTGCCACTTTTCACTTCATTCGACAAGACGCCCGAGTTGCCAGATGTGTGGGTGCACCTCTACCACGACGAACTGGAATGATCGTAGCCGCCGAAATACCAGCGCACGCCGACGGTGTTGTAGATTCCGAGCGGCTCTTTGTTGGGACCCGAGTCGTACGGACCGAGGCTTACGTTAAATGGCGGAAACGAAGTGACGCCGTGATTGGTGACGCGCAGCTCGAAGTGTTTCGGCAAAGCGATGGCAAGGCCCATGGTGCGCTCCCACGCGAGGGGCGCCATGGAGTAGGTGTATTTGACTTGAGGAATATTGTCGCCAAAAAAGAAACGAGGTTCGAAGAAAAAATAGGCGTGGCGAAGCGGGGTGCGCGCGAAGGGCTGAAATTCGAGATAGCCGGCAGCGATATAGCGCGCGAAGGCTGAGCACGTGGGCTGGGGCTGGTTGCAGCGGCCGAGGTCAGGCTCGTTGTGCGGCGGCGCGAGCTCGAAGTCGCCATAGCCGCGAAGGAAGCCTTTCCCGAAAAACAGAGGCCCCGGATCGCTCGTCAGTGAAGAAGAGATGCCTTGCGATTGCTGCGAGGAGATTTCGCTCGTTGGGGCCGGAGAGGGTGCGGAGATTTGCGCCAGCGCGGGACTGGCAAAGAACGCCAAGACGAAAAAGAGAATCGCGCCGCGAAATACGCAAACGAAATGGCGAAGTTCTGCAAAAGAGTTTTGCATGGAAGTCTCCCTTTTTTCGGTGAGCTGAAAATTAGATGGCCGCGCGGCCAAAATCAGTGAAGACCGACGGTCCCGCGAACCGACTCGATCAGCTTGGCGGAATCGTAGCCGACCCCGTTCTTGAATACGAGGTACGTTTTTTCAATGTCACTGATATTCGCGGAAGGATCGCCATCGGTGACGACAATGTCGGCTTGCTTGCCAGCAGCGAGGGTGCCGATGCGGTCATCTTCGCCGAGGAAGCGCGCGCCGTTTTCGGTGTAGATGTGAATCGCTTCGGCGGGAGTGAAGCCGGCCTGCACCAGAAGTTCCATCTCGCGCTGATCGCCGAAGCCGGCCAAGTCGCCGCCGTAGCCAGTGGGGTCCTCGCCAGCGAGGAGAAGGCCGCCGGCCTTGACGAAGTCATATTCAAACTGCATTTCTTTTTTCAAAAGGACCGGCCACGCCGAATTCGCGTTACCGCCGATCAGAGAGCGCGTGCTCAGATAGGCAATCGCAGCTTCGGGGAGCATAGCGTCGATGACGCGGCGTTCAAGCGGTGGCTGATTCGGGGCATCGGTTTCGAAAATGACGATGGTCGAAGTGACGGCAACGTGATGCGCGACGAGGTCACGAATGGTGTCCTGAACCGGCGCGCCTTCTATGTCGATCTGCGCGAGGGTTTGCGCGGTAAGCTGCTGCGAAGGGCAAGCGTCGGGAGTTTTTCCAGGATCGAATTCGGTGTCGACCATGAGGCCGTGTTCGAGATTATCGATGCCGATGGCGGCGGCTTCCTTGAAGCCGATGGAGCACAAATGGCCGGTAACTTTGAGGTTGCGCTTGTGGGCGGCCTCGACGGCGGCGGCGAGCTCGGCGCGCGTGATGTTCATGTAGGCCTTGAATGAAGTGACGCCTTCATCGGCCCAATAATTGACGGTCTCGCGCGCGTCGTCGGGACCGGTGAGCGTGTGCATCACAGGAGTGAACGAGCCTGCACCTTCGAGATATGGGCCGGTAACGTGGATTTTTGGGCCAGCAAGCTTTCCGGCATCGATCAACTTTTTCAATTCGAGATCGGTGTAAGGCTGGATGCTGCCGGTGGTGCGCAGCGACGTAACTCCGCAAGCGAGGTAAAGGCGCGGGAAGCTGAAGCCCATTTCATTGTAGAGCGCGACCGCGGTGCGGCCTCCGGCGGGATAAAACATGTGTTCATGCATGCCGACGAGGCCGGGAATGACGGTCTTGCCGGAAAGGTCGAGAACTTGAGCGCCAGCGGGCACGGCAGCGGTGGAGGAGTCGCCGATGGATTGGATTTTGTCCCCAGAGATGATGATTGTTTGATCAGTACGCGCGGGCGAGCCGGTGCCGTCGATGACGCGGGCATGCGTGAGGGCGATGACCGGCGCGCTGACCTTTACGAACTCGCGAACGCCCGGAGCGAGAGACGAGCTTGATTGCGCGCGAAGCCGAGGAGCGGCACAGAGGAATAATCCGGCGATGAGTACGTAAGACTCTATCTTCTTCATTTGTTGTCCTCAGATCGAGAATCAACTGCCATGCCCGATTTGCGGAGTTGCAGGCGGCGTCATTTTGCTCCAAGGCGCGAGACGAGGCAACGGGAATGAATAAATCAACGCTGGAGGTTTTGACGGCGAAGTTGGCGGAGCATTTCGCGAAGATCGGGGCCGCCCTTGATAATTACAACGAGCGTGATGAAGGCAAAGGTCGCGCCGGCGACGACGAGGCAGAGTATCCAGAAAATTTCCCAATACTTCATCGTGTTCCTCCGCAACGTTTCATGATGGCACGTCCCTCACGAAAGTGCCGGCCGTGCGGATTGCCTCGGATGGAGGCGTGGGGCGTCCAACCAGCGAGCCGAGCAAGAAACCGCAAGCGGCGAGGCCGAAAGCCATGAAGCCGGTGATGTTTTCATTCCAGTGGAGGAAGAAGAACGGAATAATCGCGCCAGCGGCACCGAGAATCATCGCGAGATAGCCAGCAAGAGTATTGGCGCGCGCCCAGTAAAGCCCGCCGATCACGGAAACAAACGCGCCAGCGAGAAAAATCGTGCCAGTGATGTTCAAGTAGAGGTACACGGCGCCGGGAGGTGTGTAATACAAACCCCAGAACATCAGAAACAGACTGACGAAGAGATTGGCGACGCGATTCAGGAAGAGCTGGCCGCGCGAGCCGAGCGGCGATTTTCCGAGCATGCCGCGCAGGGGGAGCACTACATCCTGCGAAATCACCGCGCTCCAGCCGAGGAGGTACGAGCTGTTCACGGACATGGTTGCGGCGAGCATGCCGGCCACCACGATTCCGCGCACGCCGGGTCCTAAGATGCGCGCTAGCATGGCAGGCATGGCGTCGATGGGCGCCATAGCGTGGCCGTGAATCATCGGCAGCGGAATGCCTTTGTCGAGCATGCCCGTTCCGAAGAGCGTCAGCGCAGCGATGCCCCACAGCATGGGCAGCATGCCGCGGCCCAGAAAAATGAAGCCGGTCCAGGTCATTACGCGTTTGGAAGTGCGAGCGTCGCGCGTCGAGAAAATGCGCATGGCGGTGGTTTGCCAGCAGGTGACGATGGAAAGCCACAACAGAATTTGCCATACGAGGAAAGTCCAGCCGAATTTCGGGTTAATGATTGGACTGAATCCAGCCGCGCCCATGGTGACAGTGACTTTGTGGACAATGTTGCTCCATCCCGCAAAATGCACGGCGTAGATCGTGACCAATATTGTGGCGATCGAAAGCAGCGAGTACTGCAAGAAATCAGTGATGACCACGGAAACCATGCCGCCGATCACGGTGTAAAGAAGCTCGAGAAGCAAAATGGCGGTCATTACGGCGACCAGGTAGCGCTGGGGAATGCCGCTGACGATGGTCAGGAATTCGCCTTCGATTTTCAGGAACACGCCCATGTTCAGGATTCCGCCGAGAGCCACCAGGATTCCCGTGACGAGACGGAGTCCGCGGCTGTAGCGCACCTCGAAAAATTCCGGCACGGTCATCAACTTGAGCTGGCGGAAACGGCTGATGATGAAGCCGGTGCGTCCGACGACGATCATGACTACTCCGGAAATCAACGCGGCGGCGAACGATGCGAAGCCGAAGCGATAGCCGAGCTCGCCGTTGTACATATAGGTGATGGTGCCAATCTCGGTGGCTGCCAGAGTGGCGATGCCGACGTAGAGGCCGAGTTCGCGGCCGGCAACGAGGTATTGCGAAACGTTGCCGAGGTAGCGCTTGCCAAGCAGGCCGATGCTAACCGAGCCAATCAGATAGCCGATGACAATCAGCCAATCGGCAAGCGTGAAAGTCATCGCGGAGCCGCTTCCAAGGTGAGGACTTCAAACGGCTGCAGCCTGAAGGTGTGTGGCTGGCCGGCGCGAAGACTGATGTCGAGCGGGGCAGCGCCGCGCCAAGGACTGCGTGCGGCGTAAGATTGCGAAGCATCGGGCGGCAACTCAAACGCGGATTGCGCATCGAGGTCGAATGTGTGCGGCGCTTTGTCCGGATTGCGCAGGGTGACAATTCCGCCACGCGGCGACCACGACGCCCAGCCGTAAACTTCCAGATGTGCGGGATCGCCTCCGATCCAGTGTGTGTCGACCAGCGTATCCGCGTTGTGGCGCGACCAGCGTGCGGCTTCCGCGAGCGTGTTCCAATCCGAGTCGGAAAGCAGTGAATGCGTCACGTACATTTCCTGAAGCTGCGTGCCGGCGCCGAAATAGGAATGGATTTCATCCGGAAAGTCGTGGCCCGGATCGTCGCTGAGCTTTTCAGCATAACGCGCGTAGATGAGGCCGTGCAGCATGAGCGAATTCAACGGGTAAAGCGGGCCGCGGCGAACAACGTACTGGTAAGTCGCGGAATCGCGGTAGGTGATCCACCGCTGGCGATTCGAGCCGGCTCCCGCGAAGGAATGGTCGTCGCCGTCGCGCCAAATTGAGTCCGCATAACGCAGCCAGAAGGGCGAAGGATAGGTTCCCGTGGTGAGGTTGACGTAGAGATCAGGCTCGGCCGCGCGCAAGTCGCCGATCAGGCTGATCATCGCGGCAAAGTCGCTGTCGAATTCGCTGCCGGGAAAAACAGTGGAGGCGTTACCGGTGCCATCAAATTTGAACTGGTTGATTCCATAGGTGCGAATCATCTTCAGGCAAACTTCACGAAAGCGGCGGAAGTAGCGCGGGCCGGAAAGCACGAAGCCGCCAGAATTTTCTTCGTAGCCCTGCTGCTTGCCGTATTCCAGGCGCTCCTTTTGCGGACCATCGTAGCCGCCCCACGGCGAAAGCCAGATGCCGGGCGCGGCGCCGTATTTCGCCGCGGCAGCTTTCACAGGCGTAAAGCCATCCGGGAATCCGGAATTAAAATCCCAAAGCGATTTGTGATTGTCCCAGCCGTCGTCGAAGAGGAAAGAGTCGAGAACGACGCCACGCTTCGCGTGAAGCTCTTCGCCAAAGGCGCGAATCACATCGAGCGCTCCTGCCTGATCGTACGGAGTGAAATAGCCGAGATCGTACCAAGAGTTGTAATGCAGAAATGTGCGGTAGGGATGAGCGCGCTCGCGTTCGACGTAACGCAAGAAATCGCGGCGAAGTTGTCCAGCGGCCGTTGTGCCAATCACCGACGAATACGATGCCGAGCGGCCATGTTCGAGCGGCAACTGGCGCTTTAGCGTGCAGCGCAGGCGGCCGGCTTCGACGGCGCTTTGCGACAACGGATGCTCGAATCCAAAAAACCACGTGCCGGATGTCACCGGGGAACCGTTGACACTTCCGGAAACTGTTGCGCCAGCGACGTGGAGATCCAGGATGGTGACCGCGGTGATGGGCAGACTCTCTTTCGTCGATGAGAATTCGATTTCCTGGCGAATGTAATGCGAGCCGTCGCGGAGAATGGCGCGCCACGAGGCGCGCAAGCCATACTGAGCGTTTTCGAAAGAGGCGGTCACGGCGCGGCCGGGCACGCGTTCGGAGAAACGGGCAGCGCGAGGTAGCGCAAGAAGATTTTCGATCTTTGGCGGTTCAAGCAAGCGCATCGCGGACGAAATAATCTGCGAGCCATCAGCGAAAGTAACGGAGAAGACGGGGGCGGGCCCGGCGATGATTTGGCCGCTGCGGCGGTCT
>JBAQYT010000092.1:0-2169 GCA_049787175.1 Candidatus Acidiferrales bacterium
GTGATGAGCAAACGGGGGTCTTAGCCAGTGCAGGGGTGCGATTTGAGAGTGAGTAAAAAAAGCGCATTTTCAGTCCCGATTAGAAATTGTCATGTGGTCTGTTTTCAGCGAGTTAGCGGTTCGCGACTGTTGTGTTGTGTACCGATTAACCTTTTGTTCGCCTTGAGCGCGGGAAGGGCTGAATTTTGTGATGGTTGCGGACGCTGCAAGCGATTTTGTTGGCACGTGGGGTTGAGAGCAGTTTGGCCTGTCTGCCGTCCTTTCACGAGCAGTTCTTCAAAAAGCAAAAGCCACCGAAGCGGTGGCATGGCGGCGAATTGGCCGCACAGGGTATGTGTACCACTTTATAACTAAATTGTCAAGGTAAAACCTCGACGAAGGAAATGGAAACGATAGCGCCCTGGCCGGTGTCTATTCACGTAAAGTGGTGTTCTAAATCGGGTCGGCCCGGGAGAAGGAATGAAGACTGTAACAGTTGCACTCTATGTGTGCGCGGGAGCCGCATGCGCACTGCTATGCAGCCCGCTAATGGCAAAGTGGGGCGGCTCTCCACCTTCCCGCTGGCACATGTGGGGAGAGCCAGCCTTTTGGGCGGCGTTTGTGGCACCTGCAGCGTTTCTGCTGGGCGCAATTCTTGTCATCTTTAAGCGCCGGCTCGGATGGTTGGCAGGCCTGATTGCAGCGGGAATCGCCTTGCGCTTCTTTCTCCCATGGGAGATGTATGACTATCGCTTCGTTAATTCCTGGGTTTTGTTTAACGAACCGGGGCCCGCAAGGGCTCTTATCGAGCCCACCGTCAGGCTTGTTGCCATAATCCTCGTAATTGTGGCGATCATTTATTCTCTGCTGCGACTGACACCTGCGAGATGGCGTATCGCAGGCAAACCTGTGTGCGAACGAAGCTGGTTGGTATTCGCGGTCTTGCTCCCGATTCTTTGCGCATGGTATTTCACGGCAGTCTCGCCGTATCGAGTTCCCATTTACGATCTCTATGGCAATCGGCCGCTCTTTCGAGTCGTGCATGTGGAAAAACACGGATTGCACTTCCATGAAACCTCCGTAATCGTCGCAAGGGACGGACGATTCTGGCTACTGCAAGATGAGCGCAGGCTTTTTCAGTATAGTTTCGAGGAGACTGGCGAATCCGGCGACGTTCCGGCAGAAAGCATGGAAGCGATCGATGCCGTTATCCATTCGGGACGCTACGGAAATTCGGGCCATTCGAGAAATGTCTCTCCTTGGACATGGAACGCGGACCGATGGTTCGTTTATTCAGAGCTTCCGCCCGTCTGGAGCTTTACCAATACGGATGCGAAGCAGGTTCCGCAACAGATTGTAGATTGGTTTTCCAAGACGCAAGGGCAGACCAAGCAAGATGGCCACACCACATCGAGAGATGTGTGCCTGGGATTCTGCTTTTTTCAGGGACCACCTCTGATTTGGCATTGATGCCGCTGAAAAAACAGAATCGCGACTCGCGGAGTCGCGCCGGGCGGGGCAAGCCCCGCCCCTACGAAAGGCAGGCGCGCGGTTATTTGCGGAGGGAGCGGCGGGCGCGGATGATTTCGCGGGAGGAGTTGAAGGCGGAGGCGCCGACGAGGGCGACTCCCGGATGCGATCCCGCGCCACAGAGGAAGAGTCCGCGAATGGGAGATCGATACGCGGCGGACGCGGGAAGCAGCGTCTTTCTTCCTTTGCGCCTCATTTGCGGGACCTGATGGCCATCCCCATCACCTCGTAGCGGGCGCCGAACAGCAACTTATTCACGCCGACGAAGGCGCGGGCCGGATATTTTCCATGAAAGTAAGTTCTGTAGACCCCATTGAACGCATCGTAGTTGGCCAGATCGGTGCAAAATACCTGGACCGAGACGATGTCGTCCATGGTCATGCCAGCTTGCTCGACGACCTGCTTTACTTGGTTCATCGCCAAGCGAGCTTCCTCTTCCGGACTGACGGTCTTGTTCGTCGCGTTGGCGTCGACGCCGGTCGTGCCCGCGATATAGAGCGTGTTGCCGACCATAACGCCGCTGCTGAACGGAAGGTTCCGTTCGGCCGCCAGCTTCGACGTCAGGTGCGCTCGGCCGGACGACTGCGCCAACGCCAGCGCCGGCAGGGCAAGCAAGAACAGCAGTCCACGGATTAGCATTCTACGGATTCTCATATCAAC
>JBAQYT010000116.1:0-2432 GCA_049787175.1 Candidatus Acidiferrales bacterium
CGTACATGTCTCCAGAACAAGCGAAAGGGAAATCGGTAGACCGGCGGACGGATATTTGGGCGTTTGGGTGCGTGCTCTACGAAATGCTGACGGGCAAGATGGCATTCACCGGCGAAACGGTGACGGAAACGCTGGCGTCGGTCATCAAGAGCGAACCGGACTGGTCGTTACTTCCCGCCGCGACGCCGCCGCGCGTGCGTGAGCTGTTGCTGCGCTGCCTGAAAAAAGATCCGCGCCAGCGCCTGCAAGCGATCGGCGACGCCCGCATCGCCATCGAGGAAATTCTCTCGGGTGCGCGGGGGGACACATCGTCTTCTCATACATCCGCGCCGCAATTGTCCATTCCTGCATGGCGGCGCACAGTGCCATGGGTTGCGGCTGCGCTGCTCGCAGGGGCATTGCTCTCCGGCCTCGCGGTGTGGAAATTCGTGGCGCCTGCGCCGCCGTTCTCCGCCATGCATTTCAGCGCTGTTACCAATTTTGCCGGAGTGCAGGCGCAGCCGGCACTTTCGCCCGACGGCCGCTCCGTAGCTTTCGTTTCAAACCGCGACGGAAACTACAACATCTACGTGGGCTTGGTTCAGGGCGGGAATCTGGTCCAAATCACCCGCGATCCAAACCTGAAATCGCGGCCTGCTTGGTCTCCTGATGGAAGCACGATTGCTTACGCGAGGCTCAATGAATCAGGGATCTGGGACGTCTGGGAAGTTCCGGCGCTCGGCGGAACGCCGCGGCGGATGATTCTGAACGCGGCCGATCCGGCTTGGTCTCCCGACGGCCATTCGCTCGCCTACAAGAACATGGCGGATGGCGCGCTTTGGATTTCCGGCATCTCCGGCGAGAATCCCCGCCAGGCCGTGCCGGCACAGTCTAGCTGGGCCGACGCCGAGCCGCGCTTTTCCCCCGATGGCCGTCAGCTCGCCTTCGTCCTTCAGACGACGGGTCCTTATGGCGAATTGGATGTTGCAGATGTCGTTTCGGGCAAAGCGCGTCAGTTGACCCACGACCACGCGCTAGCCCTTTCGCCCGCTTGGTCTCCGGACGGGCGCTTTATTTACTTTGCCTCAAGCCGCGGCGGGACCATGAACATCTGGGAAATTTCCGCTGCGGGTGGCGTGCCGCAGCAGATCACGGCGGGGCAAGGCGACGACGCACAACTCGACGTTTCGTCGGATGGGAAGCGGATTGTGTTCTCCACTTGGCGAGAGAACATTAACATCGCCCAGTTGGATCTCGGCGTGAAGCCTGAGCAGCGGACCGTGAAATTGCTCACAACCGATCCCGCGCGCAATCAGCTCGTTCCCGTTTACTCGTCCGATGGAAAACGCCTCGCCTATTTTTCCAATCTCAAGGGCATCGAAAGGGAAGGCATCTGGGTGTCCAACGCCGACGGCTCAAGCCCCGTGCCATTGGTTCAGGATGGGCGAATCAACATATTCCCCCGATGGACTCCCGATAATCAGCGCCTCATCTATCTGTCCGACAGTGACCCGATTGAATTCCGGAGCGTGCCGGTTTCGGGAGGGGTGCCACAGACGTTGCTTAAGGTGACGCCCACGAGCGACGTTTTCGATGTGGGACCCGACGGTCGTCTGCTCTTTCCGGGCCCCAACGGTCAGGTCCAGACTTTTGACCCCCGAGATAACAGAACCGAGACGCTTGCCACTCTTCCCGTGAGCAAGAGAGGGCTCCTGCGCTGGTCCCCTGACGGCCATTCGGTTGCCTACCTTATGAGGCCAAGCCGCGAGGACGACCCCAATGCGGGACTCTGGGTGGATGATTTCAAGAGCCCTCCGCGCCAGATTTTCCACGGCTGGGTTGGCTGGTTTGACCGTGGACCCGGAAACGAACTCTACGTGCTGCAAGACAAGCCGGATTTGAACGCCGTCTTATGGAAAGTTGGCTGGAATGGCGAGAATCCCACGCGCGTTCCCGCCGCCATTCTCCTGATCAATTCCTATTGGGAGAATTTGGGACGGAACGACTCGGATTATTTCGACGTTTCTCCCGATGGGCGCTACTTGGCCTTCGACGCACAGACAGTCCTCGCAGCGAATATCGGCATGATCGAAAGCGCACGGTAAGTTTCTGGGCTAATTCGAGCGGGATCTGGCGGAGGAGGGCGACACAAGAAACAAGGGGCGGGAGGGGAAGTGCTCAAAAATGCATACAGCCTTGCGGAAAGGCGTAGCTGCTTGCGAAGTGGTTTTGAGGTAGGAATCCTGCCATAATCTGCGGCGCTATGAGCCTCCCAGCGGGAACACATTTGGGCCCATATGAGATTTGCGCGCCGGTTGGCGCGGGCGGGATGGGAGAGGTTTATCGCGCGCGGGATACGCGGCTCGGGCGCGACGTGGCCATCAAAGTCCTGCCGCAGCAATTAACCCAGAATGCCGACGCGAAACAACGCTTCGAGCGCGAAGCGCGCGCGG
>JBAQYT010000133.1:0-7859 GCA_049787175.1 Candidatus Acidiferrales bacterium
TGAACGCTGCGCGGCACGTGTACCTGTTCCGCACCCGCCTGCGCGATTCCCAGGCGCATCACGGCGGCCGCTCCCTGCCGCAACCAGCGGAAATTCAACCAGCAGATTGCCGTGCCCACGGCGCAGGCTTCCGCGGCACGCAAGCCCCAGCCAATTCCGGCGCCAAAGGTCATGGCGGCGCCCAGCATCAGCAGAAAACGCTCGATGCGCCGCTCAATCGCCAAGTGCTCCGCGTCATTGGCCATTTTTCTTGTCCGCCGCACTCGCCAATTTCAAAACTTCGCGAAGCCCGATGCCGAATCCCACAAGCCCCAACACCACCATCAGGATGAATTTCGTGTGCAGCCAGCGATCCAGCAGGTAGCCGATACCGCCTGCGGCGAAAACCGGTACGACCAGCGAGAACGGAATCTGCATGGCAATTGCGATCTGCTTTGCCGCGCTTGCAACATTCTTGCGGGATGAGTTGGGATCCATCGATCAGGTCGGCTTCACGCGCGCACAATTAATCGTGCCGCGCGCCATGCAGCACGGCGACGGCGTGCGGCAGCAGTTGCGCAATCGCGTCGAACGACTCCACCGCGCCGCGCGGGCTACCCGGCAAATTGATCACCAAGCACGCGCCGCGAACGCCGGCAATCGAGCGTGATAGCGCCGCGTTGCGATTTTTCTGCACGCCGGTCTGGCGCATCAATTCCGCCAGGCCAGGAACCTGCCGGGTAACGACCGCAGCGGTCGCCTCCGGCGTGACGTCGCGAAGTCCTAAGCCCGTTCCCCCCGTTGTGAAAACCGCATCCAGTTTCCCGGTATCCGCCAGCGCCTGCAATTGCGTGCGAATCAGCGCTTCGTCGTCCGGCACTATCGACTTCGACATCACTTCCCAGCCCAGTTCCCCGCAGCGCTCCGCGAGCGCCTTGCCGGAAAGATCCTCGCGCTGCCCCGAGGAAACTGAATCACTGATTGTGACGATGGAAATTCGCATTCTGGCATTGCGCTGCGCGCTATTTGTTTGCCCCGTCCGGCTGGCCTTCGCCGAGCCCCTGCTGGCTCTCGTCCATCAGCCGCATGGCTTCCATCAGCAGGCCGGTAGTCGAGCGCTCGATGGTCGTCCGCGACGGGGCCGCGTTGAAATCAATTTCGAACTCCCCGCCGGGCCATCGCATCGCCTCGTAGACCGCCGGCTCGCCTTTCTCTTTGCCCAATTGCGCGTCCTGGCATTGCCCTCCGGCAAAATAAATCTCGCACGCTTTCTTTCCGTTTCGCACCGTCAGCTTGCAGGTCTTCTGGCCCATTTCGAGGGACTGCATCAGATCCAGCATGCTCATCTCTTCCAATCGCCCCTGAATCACGCCGGGCCGCGCGGAAGTTTTCTGCAGCTTCTCCAGTTGCAACCGGTCGATCACTTTTTTCGCGCGCCGTACCAGTTCGTGCAGGAAGAAAGGCTTCGCGATGAATTCTTCCACGCCTTCGACCATGGGGCGCAGTTTTTCGTCCATGTCGCTGCGGCTCGACAAAAAAATGTACGGAATCGGGCGCGACGCAAAGCGGCTGCGCAATTTTTCGTACAGTTGGCGCCCATCCAGCCCCGGCATGCGGTAATCACAAATCACCAAGTCAGGCGTGTCGTCCACGATTTTCAGCAAGGCGTCCGCGCCGTCCGCGGCGGTACGCACTTCGCAGTGCGGCTCGAGCCCCTTGGCAATCAGGTCCAGCACAAGCGGGTTATCGTCCACAACGAGAACTTTTACGTCTTTCATCGCCGCCCGCGCGCGGACTTCGGCCGAATATAACGGCCGCTCCGCCCTCCCGTTTTTTCCATCAAGTAAACTTGCGAAATTTCCATGCTGCGATCCAGCGCTTTGCACATATCGTAGAGCGTCAGCGCCGCTACGGCCGCCGCGGTCAGGGCTTCCATTTCCACGCCGGTGGGCCCCGTCGCGGTCACTTTCGCGAATATCTCCACCCCATTTTCGCATAGCTCGGTCGCAACATCTATGTGCGTCAAAAGCAGCGGATGACAAAGGGGAATCAACTCCGAAGTGCGCTTCGCCGCCGCAATCCCCGCGATTCGCGCGACTTCGAACGGATCGCCCTTCGGCGTTTTCATCTTTCGCACTTTTGCCAGCGCGTTCCCGGCGATGCGCACAAAGCCGTGCGCCACCGCTTTTCGTTCCGTCGGCGCTTTCGCCGTCACGTCCACCATGCGTACCCGGCCGCGGGAGTCGTAGTGCGTCAGCGAATGTTTCGTGCGTTTTTTCAAGGCTTCTACAATATCCCGCGCCGCGGCAGAACGTCCACCCATTCTCCCGCCGCGAGTTTCAGCTTGGTCTGCGGCACCACCAGGAAGCAGTTCCCTCGCGCTACGGTGGCGATGTCGCCCGACCCCTGCCACGGCAGCGCGGTCACCGTCGCTTCGCCTTCCGGCCATTCCAAAAGAGCGGGCAGAAAATGCGTCAACGCCGCGCGCTGTTCAACCGCGTCTGTTAGCTTCGCTTTCAGCAGCGGCAACGCGCGCGGTTCAGTGCCGCCCAGAATATCCAAAGCAGGCGTGACAAACAGCTCGAAAGTCACCATCGTTGACACCGGATTCCCCGGCAACCCAAACACCGGCTTGCCCTGGCAAATCGCAAACACCGCGGGCCGCCCGGGCCGAATCTCGACCGCATCAAAGAGAAATTCCGCGCCCAAATCGCGCAGCACCGGCTCGACCAAATCATACTTCCCCGCCGACACGCCGCCGCTGATCACCAGGATATCTTCGCGCAATCCTCGCTCGATGCTCTTGCGTAGTTCATCCTCGCGGTCCGGCGCATTTCCCAATGGAATCGCTGCGCCTCCTGCAAATTCCACCTGTGCAGCCAGCGACGCGCCGTTGCTGTTGCGAATTTCAAACTGCTCTGGCTGCGCGCCAATCTCCACGATCTCATTGCCCGTCGATAAAATCGCGATACGCGCCTTACGATAAACGAGCAACCGCGTGCATCCCACGTGCGCCGCGACAGCCACTTCCGCATCGCCGATTCGCGCGCGCGGCATCAGCAGAATATCGCCCTCGCGCGATTCCGAACCGCGCGGCGTGAAATTCATGCCCGCTGTTGCAATTCGCTCAATGACCACTGCCTCACGTTCCGCGCCCGCGCGCGTTTGCTCCACCATCACAACCGCGTCTGCGCCTTCGGGCACCGGCGCTCCAGTCATGATTTGCACGCACTCGCCCGAATCAACTCGCCCGCGAAACGATGCGCCCGCCGCAACTTCTCCAATCACGCGCAACGTCGCGCCGGCCTTCTCGCAATCCGCCGCTCGCACCGCAAAGCCGTCGCGGGCAGCGCGGTCAAACGGCGGATAGTCGCGGTCCGCGCGAATTTCCTGCGCCAGCACGCGTCCCAGCGCGCTCTTCAATTCAATTGTTTCCGCGGGAGGAACGCGCCGCAGGCCGCGGCACGCTTCGATCACTTTGCTTCGCGCGTCTTGAAAGGACAGCATGAAAACTCACAACCAGGAAGCCAGTTTTGTTCCAGGAGGAATAATCGTCGCATCGCGCTCAGGCCCCGTGGAAATCATGCCGATCTCGGCGCCCAGCGAATCCGAAATGAATTTCAAATAGCCGCTCGCGGCCTTTGGCAATTCGTCCGCCACTCGAATATGATCCGTCTGCTGCTGCCATCCCGGCAAAGTTTTGTATTCAGGGGTCACTTCCGCGAGGACTTCCACTTCGGCGGGCATCTCGGCAAGCTTCGAGCCTTTGTATTTGTAGCCCACGCAAACCTGAATTTCCTTCTGCGTATCGAACACGTCGAGCTTTGTCACCACCAGGGAATTGATCCCGTTGACCTGCACGGCGTACCGCAACATCACCAAATCCAGCCAACCGCACCGCCGTGGACGCCCGGTCACCGCGCCGTATTCTTTTCCGCGGTCGCGCACCGCCTGCGCGTCGAGGTCTGGCATCTCCGTGGGAAAAGGGCCGCCGCCAACGCGCGTCGTGTAAGCCTTCGTCACGCCAATCACGCCGGTCACTTGGGTCGGCGCCACGCCCAGCCCCGTGCACGCGCCGCCCGCCGTTGCGCTCGACGACGTCACGTACGGATACGTCCCATGATCGATATCCAGCATCGTGCCCTGCGCGCCTTCGAACAAAATCGATTTGCCGTCGGCCAGCGCGCGATTCACCAGCGCCGACGTATCCACAACGAACCCGCGGATTCGTCCGCCGAGCTCGCGATACGTCTCCAGAATCGCCGGCGTGTCGAGTCCTTGCCCGTAGCACGCGCGGCTGAACGCATCCTTCTCTTCGATCACGTGCGCGAGCTTCCGCTCGAATCTTTCCATATCCATCAAATCGCAAACGCGCAGCCCGCAGCGCGCCATTTTGTCTTCGTATGCGGGGCCAATTCCGCGCGAAGTGGTCCCAATGCGATGCGGCCCGCGTGCCGCCTCCGCGGATTTTTCGAGTTCGCGATGAAACGGAAAAATCAGATGCGCGCGGTTGCTCAAAAACAGCCGTCCGTTGACGTCGACGCCGCCCTTGCTGATGCTATCCACCTCGGCAACCAGCGCCGCCGGGTCCACCACGACCCCTGCGCCGATCACCGCTTTCTTTCCCGGCCGCAGAATGCCGCACGGAATCAATTGCAGAACAAACCGATGGCCATTAATGATGACCGTGTGGCCCGCGTTGTGGCCGCCGCCATAGCGCGCGCTATAGTCGAACGAAGCGGCCAGGTAATCGACAACCTTCCCTTTGCCTTCGTCGCCCCATTGCGCGCCTACTACTGCAATCGCTTTCATGCGTCCTGTCTCGTCTTTTTGTCGCCCAGCCGCACCCTGCCCTCTCCAGTCTACTTCGGAAACAATGCGGAGAGGATTTGCGGCCCGCGCAGAATTATCATCCTACGCTCAGCTCGGCGGGAAGGCAATAGAGCCGGAATGTGAGGCGCAAGTCGCGCCCCGGCCATGCCCGCATGCCAAATTTGGAAACGAATGAACGCGCTTACGCCCGCGGCAGGTGCCGCTCCAGCGCCTTCTCGATGTTCTCTTTCGGGACCGCGCCCACAATCTGTTCGGCCACTTGGCCACCCTTGAAAATCAGCAGCGTAGGAATGCCGCGAACGTTGTACTTCCCCGGAGTGTTCATGTTCTCATCGACGTTCATCTTCACCACTTTCAACTTGCCCGCGCGCTCCGTGGCAATCGCGTCCACCGTCGGCGAAAGCGCCCTGCATGGGCCACACCACTCGGCCCAGAAATCCACCATCACCGGCTGAGTCTTGCTGGCGTCCAGCACCTCAGCCTGAAAATTCGCATCACTCACCGCTGCTACGTTTTGCCCCATATCTCCCTCAATTTAGAGCGGACATTGTCTCGCTAATTTCCGTCCGCTAAGTATTAGATGTCGCCGCCACCGCTTGGATTCTCGACTGTTTGGCCGCTTCGTACAGCTTCACGTACTGCGCCGCCGACGCCTTCCACGAAAAATCCTTGGCCATTCCGTTAGCCTGCAGCGAGCGCCACTGCCGCAAATCCGTGTACGCGGCCAGCGCTTCGCGGATACACTTTACCAGAGCCGCGCCTTCATACGCTTCGAATTTAAATCCAGTTCCCTTGTTTGTTTTGGCATCGAACGCTTCCACCGTATCGTCCAGCCCGCCCGTCGCGCGCACCACAGGCACGGTCCCGTACCGCAAACTGTAAATTTGATTTAGCCCGCAAGGCTCATATTGCGATGGCATCAAAAACATGTCCGCGCCCGCTTCGATTTTGTGCGCCACCACGTTGTCGTACGCGATCTTCACGCCCACGCGCGAAGGATACTGCTTCGCCAAATCCTGAAACAGCTTCTCGTATTTCGCATCGCCGTTTCCCAGCGCCACCAGCGCGAAATCTTCTTTCATCAATTCCGCCGCGGTTTCCGCGATCAAATCGAAGCCCTTTTGGTCCACGAACCGCGACACCATTCCAATCACCGGCCGCGCCATATTCTCCGCCGGCAGTTGAAACGCTGACAGCAGGTCTTTCTTGCAAAGCTTCTTTCCGTCCATCAGTTTCGCCGAATACGTCGCCACGATGTTTGTGTCTGTCTCCGGATTCCACGCCGTGTAATCAACGCCGTTCAGAATTCCCATCACGCGATTTCCACGCGACTGAATCACGCCCTCCAGCCCGCAGCCATATTCCGGCGTCTGAATTTCCTGGGCGTATTTGCGGCTCACCGTGGTCACGTAATCCGAGAAAATCAGCGCGCATTTCAGCAAATTGATTTTGCCGTAGTACTCGAGCGCGTCGATGCGGAAGAGATCCTCCGGCAATCCCAGCAGTGACAATGTCGCGCGCGGGAAAAGCCCTTGGTAACCAAGATTGTGCACCGTGAAAACCACCGGAAGCTCGGCCAGCGCCCGATCGCGCGCATAGAGCGTCCGCAAATAAATCGGCGCCAGCGCGGCCTGCCAGTCATGGCAATGCATCACGTCCGGCATCCACACCTGTTTTGCAAATTCAATCGCCGCGCGGCTCAGCTCGCCGAAGCGCCGCGCGTTATCCGTGTAATCGCCACTCTTGTCGCCGTAGAGTTTTTCGCGCTGAAAATACTCCGCATCGTCCACAAAGTAGTAGTGAACGCCTTCAAACGTTCCCGCCTCGCTGATCGCCGGAAAGCGCATCATCGTGCCGAGCGGAACGCTCATGCTTGGCACAATCGTGCGTGCGGCTTGGTTGCCTTTATATCGCGGCAGCAGCACCGCAACCTGATGCCCGCTCTCCACCAGCGAACGCGGCAGCGCCTCCACTACATCCGCCAGCCCGCCCGTCTTCGAAAACGGCAGCCCCTCCGGCGATACAAACAGTATCTTCATTTCACCTCACTCAAATTATACACGCGCTAAAGCGGCCGCCCTATGCGTTCTCAAATTTGCAGAAACGGTATATAGTTCCCCCTGTTTTCAGAGACGGATGGCTCTTCCGAGAACAAAAGAGGAAATGCTTCTTCAGATGCGATCCATCTGGATTGCATTCGTTATTTCGATCGTACTCTACGGATACATCGGCGAGACAATGCTGGGCTTCGAATGGCTGCATTTTAAGCATGCCGGAAGAGTTTTTGTCACCCTTGCCACCCTAAATTTCGTTTCTTTTGCATGGTTTCGGATGAAACGATATCCCGCTGGTGTCGAACTCGCAAAAGCTCGGCCACATGACGTTTCTGCTTTCAGGCATTGGATGACCTATTGGACCGTTCTTATAGCCATGTCAGAATCCATTGCGGTTTTCGGACTGTGCTTTCGGATAGGAGGTAAGACACTCCAAGAAACCATACCTTTTTACGCGGTCGCCCTTCTCCTCGTTTTGTCGTTGTGGCCGCGCCTGCCTAGTCTTTAGAAGCGAAGCAGAGCATTCCTGCTAAACTTCAACCTCCATGTCTCGTCAAAAACTTGGCCAGCATTTCCTTCACAGTCCCGCGTGGCGCGAACGCATCGCACGAACGCTTCCCACTGACGTGAACACTACGTGGCTTGAAATCGGCCCGGGCCACGGCGAAATGACCGAATTTCTCGCGCAGCACTCGCCGCGCGTCGTCGCCATCGAGACGGATCCCATTCTCGCATCACACCTCCGCCAACGCGCCGCCGCAGAATGGCCGAATGTCGAAATCATCGAGTCCGACATTCTCTCCGTCAACTTATCGTCAGTCACAAAAGACCGCTTCCGCGTCTACGGCAATCTTCCTTACTACATTACTTCTCCCATCCTCACGCGCCTTTTTTCATGCGCCGCACAGATCGACTCCATTCACATCGTCATTCAATATGAAGTTGCCGCGCGCATCGCCGCCACGCCCGGCCATCGCGAATATGCCTATCTTT
>JBAQYT010000134.1:0-37523 GCA_049787175.1 Candidatus Acidiferrales bacterium
GCGCGCGATGCCCTGGCCGTGCTGCGAGCCAAAGATCAGGGTGCGGAGGATGAGAAGATCGAGGGTGCCTTGGAGAAGTTCGAGACGATCTCGGGCCTTGTTATCTTGGGTAGACATTTAACAGGAGCGTATGCCTGTTTGGGTAAGATGTCAACAGGAAGGATGGGTCACCCATGGCGCGACTCGGGGGAGCCGCGACGGGCGGGGCAAGCCCGGCCCTACAAGAGCAAAATTCAAAAACAAAAGCCGCAGAACCTCAAAGAATGCGGCTCCGCGGTACCGAGGCAAAGGCCACGGCGAGATCCTTCGTTGGCGGAAAGCGCCTCCTCAGGATGACAGCGTGAAACGATGAACAAAGGCCCACCCTTCGCAGAGAGCGCGAAAGATGGGGTACCCGGCGCCGACCACGTGAAACGATGAACAAAGGCCCCACCCTTCGCAGAGAGCGCGAAGGATGGGGCACCCGGCAACGACATTCCGCAACTACTGTTTATCGAGTTTTCTGCCTGCGTTCAAGTTGTCGAAATTCATGATGGTGTTGAGCACCAGCGAGTAGGTGCCTAGGGTTTCGCCGCGATAGACGGGATTGTTGCCGAAGAGCACGACGTGGCCGGAATCCATGGGAACGTCGACGATCGCGGGACGCTGCGCGATTTCGTCGCCGCCCTCGACCAATCCGGAGACGAGCAGGTCATGCGAATCGGCGTAGCGGAAAATCACGCGGGGGCGATACTGTGGCGGAATCACGCCGACGCCATTGCGCAATTGTTCCGTGGTGACCTGTTCGGCTTGCCACGGCTGGACGCTTGGCTCGACGGGAGCAGGTTCATCTTTGCGTCCAACGACAAAATCCGGATCGCCGATAGTGCCGCGGCCCGTGGGGCGGCCATTGATCTCCGCGCCGAGGCGGCGGAAACCACCGCGGCCCACAGTGGCGCTGACGTCGAAGGCAGGACAATTGGAGCAATAAACGGAGAGCGGGCTATCGCCGTAACCGTACGCAATGGGGCTTGAAGAGTCGACGATGTCCGTGCGCACAACGCTGCCGATGATGCGTTCGTGCTGCGAGCGCCCCACGGTGACGCCGTGAGTGAAGCCGAGCGCAACGGCGAGATTGGCGGTGTCCATGACGGTGACCAGGACGCCGCCCTTCTTCACGAAGTCCTGCAGGTGCGCAACGCCCTCCCAGCCAAGCTCCGGGCGCGTGTCATCGGTTGAGTCCAACTTGCCGATGCTCGGCGTTTCCGGCGTGTTCTTCCACGGCAGAGGATTGCCCCAGTCGGTGGAGATGCCGTTGACGATTAAGTCCGGGCTGACGAAGCGGCCGACCGGCGGGAAGAGAATCACATCGTACTTCGAATTGAGATCCGCTTCCTTGGCGACGGTTTGGGTGCTGATGTAGTCGTAAGGAATGTGCATGGTATCGAGGGCCTGGCGCCACCAGCCTTCAGTCTGGGTACTGAGCCAGGTGTGCATGAGGGCCACACGCGCGGCGCGCACCGGATGCGTTTTCACGGAAGGAGCGGAATCGAGGCCGTAAGCTTGCAGACCAAGATCCGCGACGGCGCTTTGCAAGTCGGAAGCGTTCATATTGTGAATCAAGAAAGTGCCGCGATTGAACTGGTGGCCATCGGCCTCAAACGGTTCTTCCGCTGCGTCGATCTGCGCATCTTTTAATTTATAGCGCAGCGTGGCAAGCGCGGTGTCGCCGTTGGCGTTGATGGCGAAGATGGAGCCACTGCCGGAAACGCCGCTGGGCGCGGCGACGGTGGTGACGCTCTCCATGGGAACATCGAGGACTTTGGGGTCGGTGACGCGCATGACTTTTACGTTGAACAATTCGCCGAAGGTCCAGCCGGTGTCGTCGTAAGGAGTTTTCTGCGGATCGTCGGGGGCCCAATACTGATAATCGAGCAGCGCATCGGCGATGCGCGAGTAGGGCTGGTCCATGCGAATGATGTAGCTGCCGGCGGGGAGATCAACCGTGGTGGTCTTGGCAGCTTCGGCATCGCTATCGGCGCCCGATTTCGGCATGGCGTGCGAATGGCCGGTGGATGTTTTTGCCGGCACGGTGACGGAAAATGCCGATGTGGCGCGAGAGATTTCGCAGTGCTGGAGCTGCAAGACGTGGAGCAAGTCGGCCTGGGCGCCGAGGCGCGGATCGTTCGCCGGCGAAACATAGGCGGCGGGGCCTTCTTCTTGCGGCTTCATCACGGAGCGTTTTGACTTGATGTAGAAATTCTTCAAAAACATCTGGCGATTGTCCGAGAAGAAGTGCAGAGAAGTGAGCAGGCCGGTCTCCTCGTAGTTGTTGTTGTCGCGCTGGGACCAAAGCACCGAGGAGAGAGGAGGATTTTGCCGCCACCAGGTGCGCGAAGTTTCGTCGGGGCTGAGGGTGTGTTGTTCGGTGTCGGCGCCGCCGTTGCCGAAGGTTTCATAGAGGCGGCTGATGCCGTTGTGCATGGCGGCGAAGAACATCAGATAGCCGGGAGACCAGGTGTCGAATTCGCCGTGGGTGAAAACGCCGGGCATGCCGAATTTGGTCATGTCCTGCACGTTGCGCCAGCCGAGAATTTCCCATTCATTGGTGAGAATGGGATCGACCCAGGCGTTAAAGGGGCCGTCGCCGGCGGTGTTGTCATAAAGAAAGGGCACGGATTCGTGGAGGTCGTGGAGAACCTGGGCGTCCCAGCCGACGAAGGTATTGAGAACGTTACGGCTGAGGGCGAGGGTCATGCCCATGGCATCGCGATTGTTGTCGTGAGCCACGTAATGGCCCCAATACATCAGTTGCGGATAATTTTGCTGGGGATGCGCGAGATGCCAGTGATACAGATCGACCATGCGATCGCGGCCGTCGACTTCGACGATGGGAGTGATGAGCGTGATGACATGGTCGCGAATGTCCTGAATGTATTGGCTGTCGTCAACGGCGAGGCGGTAGGCCATCTCCATCAGCGCGGTGGGCGCGCCGGTTTCGGTGGAGTGAATGGTGCCGGTGATGTAGTAGACGGGCACCGCGGATTCGACGATCTTGTCGGCGGTGGCATCATCGAGATGAATCGTGCGCGGGTCGGCGAGTTGCGCGAGCCTGGAGCGATTTTCCTCAAGATGCGCAAGATTTGCTTCCGAAGAAACCGCGACGGCAATCATTTCGCGGCCCTCTTCGGTGTGGCCGATGGAGAAGACTTTCACGCGCGGGCTGGCTTTCTCGAGCATACGCATGTAGGCGTAGACCTGCGTGGAATCGGGAAGAATGCCGGGCGCACCAGCGATGTCGCCAAGCACTTTCTCGGGCGTCGGCACGGTTTTGGACGCAGGCAGATAATCCACCAGCGGCGAAGTGAAGTAAGGCTCAGTGGTGTACTTCTGTATCTTCTGCGTGTACTCCTGATCGATCGGCTGCTTGGGATCGCGCCCGGGCACATCGGACGTATCGGCAGTGGACAGGCTGGTGCCGAGGAGCGCGAGCGCGCCAATGAAGCAAAAAGCCAAAGCCAGATTTTTCACGAGCACCCGCACGAACTTCCGCACCACTGACGCTCTTAACATTCCGTCCTCCCCCATGAAGTGAAACCGCTGTGTTGCTAAAGCGCTGCGCGTCCTCTGAAACGGCAAACGCCACGAAAAAATCGTCGCGACAGATTACGGCAATACGGCCATGTCCACGTGATTGGCCTTCAGCGTGGCATTGAACGCCGCGACATCCTTATCGCGGAGATCGTTGAACGCCTGATGAGCGTCAGCGATTTCGCGCTGGAGCTGCGCGTGCACTTCGAGCGCTTGATCGGTGGGCGGCAAATCGGCGCCGCTGGAGCCTTCACCGGGAGCGCCGTTCAAAAGCGCGCCGAGATTCGTGAGGCGGCCGTACAAACCCATCGGCGCGCGGAAAGAATCCTCGGTGCGGCCAGTGAGATGAACGTCCATCAATTTCCCCTCGGCCGCGATCTCTTTCTGTTCGAGGTCCTTCGCCGCTTTCACAACGGCGGCATACTTGTCTTCGCCACCGAACATTTTCTCGACGTCCTCTGTTTGCTTTCGCGTCCATTCGATGTGATTGATCATCCCGGCGACATCGCTCATTTCACCGCGAATCTTCAGCAGGAAGGAGACTTCGGACTCGATGTCCTGCTGCGAGCCGAGAGTATTGGGATCAGGCAAGACCGTGAGCGGCGCCGACGAATCCTTGCCGTCGATCGTGAGCTTCACCGTGTATTTTCCCGGCGCGACGCGCGGCGCACCATTGAAGTGAATCCAATTCACCAGTGGGCGGAAGCCCTCCTTGGGAATTTCCACCCAGGGTTCGCCCGGCGGGCTGGTGCGCAGCTTTACTTCCGTGGCGGGATCGTAAGTCAAATCCCACCAGACGCGATTGAAGCCGGGATTGAGGTCCTTGAGCTTGATGGTGCGAATGGTTTTTCCGCCGGCTGCAACGGTGATCTCCGCATTCTTTGCGTCGGATTTTAAGTAGAAATTAATGTCCGCGCCGTACTCGGGATTTGCGCCGGTCACATGACTGCCGGTTTCGGCTTCGCGGGTGTTATCGAAGGTACGGAAACGATAGGCCGGACGCGGATTGAAAAGTTTCAAATCAGCGTCGCCGGCCCCGTTGAATTGGCGCAACGGAGTCACGTCGTCCAAAATATAGAGACCGCGCCCATACGTGGCCACCACCAGATCGTTAAAGTGCTGCTGCAGCGTCAGCCAATAGACGGGCGCGGGCGGCATATTGTTTCTCAAAGCTGTCCAGTGGCCGCCATCGTCCCAGGAGATGTAGACGGAATTGTCGGTGCCCAGGTAGAGCATGCCTTTGCGCACAGGGTCTTCGATGACGCAGTGCGCGCTGCTATTCATTGATTTGGGCACGTCGCCGCTGATGAGCGTCCAAGATTGGCCGTAGTCGGACGTTTTGTAGACGTAAGGATCGTAATCGCCGACCTGCTCGAGGTTCACGGTGATATAGGCAGCGCCGGCGTCGAAGTGCGAGGGCTCGATGTTTTCCACGGTGCCCCAGGGTGGGAGGTTGGGAATATTTTTCGTGACGTTGACCCAGTTTTTGCCGCCATCGCGGGTGACATTCACCTGGCCGTCGTTGCTTCCGGTCCAGATCAGGCCAGCCGTTACAGGGGATTCGGCAATGGCGTAAAGCGTGGAGCCGTCGTAGGTCATCAGGTTGTCGGTGGCAATTCCGCCGGAATTCTGCTGATGGCTTTTGTCGTTGGTGGTGAGGTCGGGACTGATGACGCGCCAACTCTGGCCGCCGTTATCGGTTTCGTGAACGTATTGGCTACCGACGTAGACGCGATTGTGATCGTGGGGCGAGACATCGATGGGAAAGGTCCAATGCCAGCGATATTTCACGTCGGCGGGTGCCCAGCCGTAACTGGCGTCGGGCCACACCGTGACGCTGCGGGCTTCACCCGTGCGCAAGTCCATGCGGGTGAGCTCGCCGTCATAGCACGCCGACCAAATGATGTTGTTGTCCGCGGGATCAGGAATGGTGAATCCGCTCTCGCAGCCGCCGACGTGGGTCCACTCACCGGTGGAGATGCCGCCGCCGAAAAAGCCGCCGGCGCCTTCGAGATTGTTGCTGGGGCCGCGGAAGGAAGTGCCGTC
Source organism: Candidatus Acidiferrales bacterium (assembly GCA_049787175.1). Classification (GTDB taxonomy): domain Bacteria; phylum Acidobacteriota; class Terriglobia; order Acidiferrales; family UBA7541; genus DAHUXN01. The sequence goes on from JBAQYT010000134.1 coordinate 5,617, forward strand.
CTGGCGGTTGGTGTAGACGTAGTAGGGAATTCGGCTGTCGGTGTAAACGTGGTAGAGCTGGGCGATCGGGAGTTGAACATGGCGATAATTTTTGCCGCCATCGAGACTGATGGAGCCGCCCGAGTCGTTGGCCACCATGACGCGGCTGGGATCCAGAGGATCGAACCAGACATCGTGATTATCGCCGCCAGCGGAGCCAAGGCCGGTGGGATTGGTTCCTCCTTCACCGCCAAAGCCGGGAACGATGCTGGTATGGCCTGCGTCGACGGAAATGCTGAAGCCGACGGAGACGAAAAAGAGCAGATTTTCATTGTAGGGCGCGACGGCAAATCGGACGTAATAGGGCGCGCGCTCGGACATTACGTGCTGCTGATTGACGAGCGTCCAGGTTTTGCCGGCATCGTCGGAGCGATAAAGGCTTGGCGTCTTCTCTTCGATCAGTGCGTAGACGCGGTTGGAATCGCTGGGCGCGACCTGCACTGCCGTTTTGCCGACAGGCACATTTGCCGCGGGCAATCCATTGCCGGAAAGCTTTTTCCAGGTATCTCCGCCGTCATGCGAAACGTACACGCCGCCGCCGGGGCCGCCGCTGTTGAGGTCCCAAGTACGGATTTCGACCTGCCACATGCCCGCAAAGAGCGTTTGCGAATCGTGCGCGTCCATGGAGAGCTCGGAGCAGCCGGTGTCTTCGTTCACAAAGAGAACTTGCTGCCAGGTCTTGCCACCATCGCGCGAGCGGAAAATGCCGCGTTCTTTCTGAGGGCGGTAGGCTTGCCCTAATGCGCAGGCGAAAACTGTGTTGGGATCGTGCGGATCAACGATGATGCGGACGATGTGGCCGGTGAGGTCCAAGCCCATGTGCTGCCAGGTGCGGCCGCTGTCCGTCGATTTGTAAATGCCGTCGCCCATCGGATAATCGGGCCGGATCAAAAATGGCTCGCCGGTGCCGGCCCAGACGATATTGTGGGCGGATGGCGCGATGGCCAATGAGCCAATGGCGGCGACGTCCTGTTTGTCGAAAATCGGCTGCCAGTCGATGCCGCCGTTGCTGGTCTTAAAAATCCCTCCCGCAGCCGCGCCGATGTACACGACATTGGGATTGCCGGGCTCGCCGACAATGGCGTCGGCGCGATTGCCTATAGGCCCGACAAAACGGTACTGGAGTTGAGCAAACGGATTCTCAGGAGCCGAATCCTGCGCACGGACTCCCGAGGAAAAAACAAGCACGGCGATGGCGCATGCCGCAAAGCAGAGCAAAGTACACAGATGATTCCGATAGCTCATTGTTACCTCCGCGCAAACTGGGGAATCTATCACGAGACGGGCTTAGGTGCGCGAAAAAAGACGCGTCCCTGCGCATAAAACGGGAAAACAAAATCACGAGGCCGCAAGGAAGCAGGCGCGAAAAAAAGGCCGGGAGGATCGCTCCCGGCCTCGTAAATTGTGGGACAACCGTTAGCAACTACCAGTCGACGTGGAAGCCAAACTCCATTTCGCGAGGAATGTTGCCCTGGACGTTGCCGCCGCCGCCGAGCACACCGAAATCGGCAGGATCGTACAACGCGAAGAACGGATCAGCAGGCTGCATGTGGTTGAACACGTTGGTGACCGACCATGAGAATGTGCCGCTGAATCGCTCCGTGAATTTGAACGTCTTGTTCAGGGCCGCGTCCAGGTTCCAGAACGGGAGACCACGCATGTTGCCCGCTCCGCCGATGGGTCCGTCCACACCGAGAATCGGATTGCGGAACAGAGCGAAGGTCGCCGCGGGATTGTTCAAAACGTTTTGGCCAGTGGTCGATACACCAATTCCATTGGCCGGGTCGCCGTATATTCCCTGTTTCCGGCTATTCGTGTAATTGACCGGCCCAAGGGCGACGGCGTTCTCAAACGTGCTTTCGCCACCTATGCAGCCGCTTTCACCATAGGATTCGCAATCAGTAGAGGTGACGACTTCATCCGGGAAGCCGCTGCCCGCAACGAAGAGCGGAGAGATGCTCCAGCCTCCGAGCAATCGGCCTTGCATATCGTTGCGGTGCTGGTAGAAGGGCACCGCCCAGTTGAAGTACAGGTTGTAGGAGAACGTCTCGTCGAAAGTCTGCAAGCCATACATATTATTAAGGTTCCATGGGTCGGTAACCGTGAACTCGCTGGTCGCTTGAACCACCGCGCCCGTGCCCAAGGACTTGCTATAGGTAAGGTTAGACTTCATGGTCAGACCGTGCCAATCAAAGAACGAGATGCTGGCAAAGCCGGCATTGTAATTGCCATAGCCGTCGCTGGCATTCTCGTAGAGGTTCGTGGCCTGGCCGTTTGCTCCGCAGTTCGCGATGCTCTGCGGGGGTTGGGAACAGGGCGAATTCGCAATAGGATCGTTCATGAGGCTTCGGCCAAACACCCACGCCCCGGCGCTGGAAGTATCTTGCCAAGCATCGTGGACGCCTGCGTCGCTGAAATTGCCGCCCTCATTGGCAACCCACGCCGCTGTGCAGCTCGTAAATCCCGAGCAATAAGCCGAGCTTCGGCCGCCCAGGGCGGCCTCGAGGAAGGGCTGAGGGCTGACGCCGGCTGGGAGCCCATTCGGCGTTGCTGGCGTCAGGTTCGCACCTTCGTTCGTTTGCAGCATGAGGTTACCCCATGCGCTGGCGAAGGTTTGCCCACCCTCGGTCATCATGTAGGGCACGGCGTTCAGGTCGTATGCCTGGTATTCGTTGCGGATGATGCGTCCGATATAGCCCACTTCCACCTGGATCTTCGGAGTGAGCTGCCTCTGAATGTCGAGGTTGAACTCGTCCGAGCGATTCGGCTTGAAGCTGGGATCAAGCGCTTCGCTGGAGCCCGTAGCCACCGAGTTGACGCCGGGGTACCACGGCTGCGGCAGGGCGGCAGGAGGCGCAGCTATCGGCGCGTTTGTCCCGTCAAATCCAAGAGCCGTCGGGCCGACACGGAAAACGGTCGAAGCGTCGCCGCCGCATCCACCCGTTGCTTGTGGACCCAGGCATTGCACTGTCTGCATCAGACCGGGAGCAAGAATCGGGACCAAAACCTGGTCCACGCCGTTCAGCCGGCCAAAGATGCGCGCCCATCCACCGCGGACTACGGTGTTCGGGCTGAAATTCCAGGCCGCCGAAATGCGCGGACTGAGTCCACCATAGTATGGGTTGTAGGGATACTTCGGACCGCCCGCAACATTGTTTATGGTGGCAAAGCCGATCTCCGGTTCGTAGGAGATGCCCTGTAGTGCGGCCGCCTTGCGAGCCGCGAAATACTGCGACGTGATCAGGGGATTGCCTTCCGAATCGACGGCAATGTCCTGCGCTTCGTTGGGCGAGTACGGCGGCATCTCAATTGTGTAGCCCAAGCCGTAATTCAGCGTAAGAGTTGGCTTCAAGTGCCATGAGTCACCGAAATAAAGGTTATACGTGGGAATGATGCTCTGGTTGAGGGCTGGCGGGGAGGCCATGCAGCCTGATGTAGCAGGCTGTGCGGCAATCGCGCACGACTTCGGCGTATTGAGGGCCAGGCTGGTCCCATTGCTGCGGGTGTAAAGGACCTGGGTCTGATCCACCATGCCCAAAACCGCCGAATAGAGGTTGCCGTACTCTTCATTATCGGCCGCACCCACAATTTGAGTCGGGGTATAGTTCGTCATTCCAGTGATGAGACTGGACTTCAGATTTTCGTTATTCCCGGTACCGAGTATGTCTTGCTGGTAGATGTTGATGGTGCCGCCGTTGTCGATGCGCTGGTGCTCTTCCCAGCTATGCTCGTACAGCCCACCGAACTGGAAGAGGTGGTTGCCCTTAATGAAGGTCAGGTCATCACGGAACGTATTATCGTGTCCGTCCCAGAAGCGGGTGCGGGTATTCTGGTTGTTGGTGTTGTAGGGATCGAAGATAGGGTCAGTGTTACTTGCACTGGCGCCGCCGCCGGAGTTGTCGCCGCCGCCGATTTCAAGCGCTGCAGGATAACCCGCTACGTTGGGCACGCCGCCATTCGTGCCGTAGGCCCAAAAGTTGCGGGTCATGCTGTAGTGGAAGTCGTTGGTCAGGTTCGAGGTGACATTGGTGGTCAAGCCGGCCGTGTAGAACCACGGTACTTGCGGACGGGGCGCGGTTGCTGTGTAGTCGCCCTTTGTGTCACCAGGAAAGAATCCGCCCACATCCCACTGGTTAGCAGTGAGGTTAACAAACTTATAGTAGTGGTAGGTGACATTGAAATGGTTCTTGGCATTGAAGTCATGGTCCAGGCGCACAACGCCGAAGTTGCTGGTCTGCGGCAGGGAAATATTCCCCAAGTATCCAGCGTAGTTAGCCAGGGCGGGGTTGCCTCCGCCGTCGCCGGTATGAAAATCGTTGGGCAGCGGCAGATACTGATTCCAAAGCCCTTGGACAACCGGATTGATTCCCAAGTGTTGCGGATCGCAGCCATTGGCCGAAGGGCACGGATCCGTGCCGCCCTGAGGTATGCTGCCGCACCCACCCGTGGCGATGCAGGTCGCCGTATTTGCGGCATAGCTTTTGCCCGTTGCAGGATCAACCGTGGCTGTTGGATTCAGGTTGACCACCTCGCCATCCAGTTTGATCAGGCCCGCGCGAAGTGACGCCGTCGGGAAATTGCGGCTGAAGCTTTCGGCGAATGGGTAGCGGAAGCCTTCATAGTTGCCGAACAAGTACCACTTCCCGCCAAGGAAGTTCACCTTTGGGATAGCCCCGCCAGCCGCCGTTCCAAACCGGCTATAGTGAGCAGTAGGCTGCACTACACCGGCGGCATTGTCGTCCCACGTGTTCGCGCCGCCAAAATTGTTGTCGAGATAATAGTCATAAACCGTGCCGTGGAAAGCATTGGTGCCGCGCTTAGTGACCATCTGAATTTGGCCGCCGGCACCCTGGTTGAAGTCCGCGGTCTGGTTGGAGACTCCGACTTTCAACTCCTCGATGCTGGTCACGGGGGTCGGGATAACGCCCGAAGGCGCCTGAGCGTTGCCGGGGCTGTGCATCACGCCTACGCCAGCCGTATTCGACGTGAAGGCGGTAATGTAGGTATTGTTGTCGCCGGACATATCGTCTGTGATGGTGCCGCCATCGAGCTGAAAGGTGTTCTGGTCAGTGACCGCCCCGGCGGTATTGCCGTTTATGTTGGTGCCCGGCTGAAGAGTGGCAAAGGTGGTGGCGTCGCGACCGACGTTCGGCAGGTTCATGAGCTCTTGGTGCTGAATGGTCGTGCCGATCGTTGAATTCATGGTCTGCAATTCGGCGCCGGCGGTTTCCGTCACGGTCACAGTCGTGGAAACGGAGCCGACTTGCAGTTTGACGTTCTCGGTCAACTGCGTGCCGACCTGGACGACTTGATTAGCAATGACGGTTTCGGAGAAACCTTGCTTAGTCACCTTGACGTCATAAGATCCCGGGTCAACGTCCACAAAGATGTAGTGCCCCTCATTGTTTGTCGTGGTCGTGCGCACAGTGCCCGTCGACTTCAGTGTAATAGTCACCGCGGCGTCCGGCACAATGGCATTCGTATTGTCGGTTACCTCACCGGTGACCGTGCCAGTGCTTGTGCCCTGGGCCCAAGCCGCTCTTGGAGCGATGACCATGACCGCCGCAGCGATTACAAATGCAAGAAAAGTGAAAGACACACGAACACACAGATTCTTGAAGGGAACTCGCATTTTCACGGACCTCCAAATTCTCATTTTGATTCTGGCGCTCACCCCTGCGCCCACACCCACTTAATGACACAGGTAATATTCCGAGTGGAATCCTTTGTCAACAAAAAAATACGAATGACGGAAAAATTATCGTACTAAAAATCGTATAATCACAAAATGAGTACTAGTACAATGCTTGTCCGATGCGATGTACATAATGGATTCGTATAAGAAAACTGCGGAGAAAATCCGGTTAGGGAGTTTGCGCTGAATTCCCGCGAACCCGAACTACTAGAGGCACATCTAAACCTTGGAGCGAGTCTGCGGGTGTGGCACTATGTTGTAACTTAACGTCAACTCGCGCGTTTTAACTGAGAGGCGCGGGTCCTTACTAGGTGTGTTTAGGGATGAATAGATGTACTTCCAATTCCCAGTCGTTATACGCGCTCCGCAGTGCGCGGCGATGGCCTGTGTCTGTGGCTCTCTTGTTCCTGAGCGCGGGATGGGGCTGCGCAAGACCGTCTGCTAAGCCGGGTGGCAGTTTCCCCGCCGCGGCCGTGAAGTCAGAGATCGTCGAGGCGGTCAAGATTCCGGATTCCTCTGAATACTTGAGCACACTGAAGTCGCGCCGGTCCGCGGACATCAACCCCCAAGTGGAAGGGTGGATCACAAAGATATTCGCTCATTCCGGAGAACATGTTCAGCAGGGCCAGCCGCTCATGGCAATCGATCCCCAAGTCCAGGAGGCAACGTTAAACAGCCAGGTCGCTGCGCGTAACGCGCAAGCGGCCACACTTGCCAATGCTCAAGTGCAGTACGAGCGCGCGCAAAAGCTTTATCAGGACGGCATCATGAGTAAGCAGGATTTCGACACCGCCAAAACCACTTACGACGCCGCGCTGGCGCAAACCAAGTCGATGGACGCGCAAGTGAATCAGCAACAAGCACAACTGCACTATTACAACGTTTCGGCGCCCACCGACGGTATCGTCGGGGATATCCCCGTGCATGTGGGCGATCGCGTTACCAATACCACTCTACTGACTACCGTCGACCAGCCCGGAAGTCTCGAAGCGTACATCTATGTTCCCGTTGAGCATTCGGGCGAACTTCACATCGGCGAGCCTGTAGACATTCTGGACGATTCCGGGAAAATCATCGCGCATAGCACGATCTTTTTTGTCTCGCCCCAGGTGGATGACACAACGCAAACCGTGCTGGCGAAAGCCGCCATCCCCAACACGAATCATGCGTTTCGCACCGACGAGTTCGTCAACGCGCGCATTACCTGGCGCACAAACAAAGGCTTGGAGGTTCCTGTCATCGCGACGCAGCGCATCAATGGACAAGTTTTTGTGTTCCTCGCGGAGCAGGGCGCGAAAGGAAGCGTGGCGCGGCAGCAGCAGATTCAGGTGGGCGATATCATCGGCAACGACTACGTGGTGCTCAGCGGCCTGAGCGCCGGAGACCACCTCATCATCGGCGGCCTTCAATTTCTGGCTGACGGCATGCCGGTAAAAGAAACGATCGAAAACTCATCCGTTCAGGCGGACCCGCATTGAAAAACTCCGGCCTCGCAAAATCCTTGAACTGCTGTTTGCAGCGAACGGAGATGCGGCGTGTTTGTTGATTTTTTTATTCAACGGCCGATTTTTGCCACGGTTTGCGCGCTCATCATCGTGCTGGGCGGCGCCGTGGCGATTCCAACGCTGCCCATTGCGCAGTTTCCCAACCTAGCGCCGCCGCAGGTGATCGTCACCAGCGCGTACACCGGCGCGGACGCGCAAACCGTCGAATCGGCGGTGACCATTCCGCTGGAACGCTCGATCAACGGCGTGGAAGGACTGAAGTATTTGACTTCCACGAGCGGCAATAATGGCACCAGCACGATCACCGCGACCTTCGACGTGACCCGCGATCCGGACCTTGCCGCCGTGGATGTGCAAAATCGCGTCCAGGCCGCTGCGGGACTCCTACCCGCCGAGGTCAATGCCAACGGCGTGACCATCACCAAAGGCTTCGCCGGCTTCGTCTTCGCCGCCGCATTCTACGCCGAGAAAAACAAATACACGGGCCTGTTCATCAGCAATTACGTGGATGTGTATGTGAGCGACGCGATCAAGCGCGTTCCGGGAGTTGCCAATGTCACCATCTTCGGCCAGCGCGAATATGCGATGCGCATTTGGCTGGATCCCGCAAAGCTAGCCGCTCGCCAGCTCACCGCCACGGATGTGGTCAACGCACTTCAGGAACAAAACGTACAGGTTGCCGCCGGCCAAATCGGCCAGCCGCCCGCGCCCGCGGGCCAGACCTTCCAGATCAGCGTGCGCGCCATGGGCCAGCTCGTTGAGCCCGCGGAATTCGACAACATCATTTTGAAGACCGGCAGCGATGGCACGCTGGTGCGCGTGAAAGATGTCGGCTACTCCGAACTCGGCGCGCAGGATTACAGCAACAATCTCTTCATCGATGGCCACGAAGCCATCGGCCTCGCGGTTCAGCAGCTTCCCAATGCCAATGCACTGCAAGTCGACACACTTTGCAAGGCCGCGCTCGAAAAGCTCGCCCCGACTTTCCCTGCCGGCCTGAAATATGGTTTCGCGTTCGACACCACCACCGCCGTCAGCGAAGGCATCCGCGACGTTATCATTACTTTGATTGAAGCCATCGTCCTGGTCATCGCGGTCATCTTCATTTTCCTGCAGGACTGGCGCAGCACGTTCATACCGGCCATCACCATCCCCGTGTCGCTCGTCGGCACTTTCATTTTCGTCAAGCTGCTCGGCTTTTCCATCAACACGCTGACCATGTTCGGCATCACCCTGGCGACTGGGCTTGTGGTGGACGACGCCATCGTGGTCATTGAAAATATTCAGCGCCACATTAACGAAGGCATCTCCGAGCCGCACCGCGCCGCTTCGGTGGCCATGGGCGAAGTCGCCGGGGCCGTGGTCGCTACTTCCCTCGTGCTCGTATCGGTTTTTGTTCCCGTGGCGCTTTTCCCCGGGACGACCGGAATTCTTTTCCGTCAGTTCGCCCTCACCATCGCGTTTTCCGTGGCTATCTCCGCGTTCAATGCCCTGACGCTCACTCCAGCGCTCTCGGCCATTTTTCTTGGGCACCGGCACGAAGGCCGTCTGGGCAGACGCATCTTCGCTCCGTTCAACCGCATGGTCATCGGCGGAACGAATCTTTATCGCGCCACGCTGCGGCATTTGTTCAACTGGAAATTCGCCACGACGGTGCTTTTTCTCCTTCTCGCCGGGCTGACCTATTGGGTGTTCAACAAAGTGCCGCGCGGATTCGTCCCCAACGAAGACCAGGGCTACATCATGATCCTGGTCCAGGCACCCTCGGGCGCATCACTGGATTACACGTCGAACATTTGCCATCAGGTCGAAGCCATCCTGCAGCGCCAGCCGGAGACGGCGGACATTTTTTCCATCGCCGGTTTCAGTTTTTCCGGGGCTGCGTCGAATTACGCCATGGTTTTCGTCAATCTGAAGCCGTTTGATGAGCGCCGAGGCGATGCTCATAGCGCTCCCGCGTTCATAAATCGCCTGCGTGGTCCGTTCTTCGCAATTTCCGGGGCCGTGGTCGCGCCTTTCAATCCTCCCGCGGTTCAAGGACTCGGAAATTTCGGCGGTTTCCAATTGGAAGTCGAAGATCAGGGCGCGGCGTCTCTCCAGGAACTCCAGGAGCGCACTGGGGAACTCGTCAGGGCCGGCAACCGCGATCCAAACCTCAATGGTTTGTTCACGAGCTTCACCGCCAACGATCCGCAATTCGTCGTGAAAATCGACCGCAGCACGGCCAAGAGCCTGAATATTCCGCTGGGCCAGATCACCGACGCCCTGCAAGTTTTTCTCGGCTCCGTGTACGTCAATAATTTCACCTTCAACAATCGTTCGTATCGCGTTTATGTGCAAGCCGAAAAGCAGTATCGCTCGCATCCCAGCGACATCAATCAGTTCTATGTGCGCTCGGGTTCGGGCAGCATGGTTCCTCTGGACAATCTGGTCAGCATTTCCCAAGCAGCGAGCCCGCAAGTGATCACTCATTACAACCTCTTCCGGTCCGCCGAAATCGACGGCTCCGCCGCGGCTGGCCGCAGCTCCGGCGATGCGATCGATGAGATGCAAACCCTCGCCGCCAAAATTTTGCCGCGCGGAATGTCTTACGAATGGTCCGGTCTGTCGCTGGAGGAAATTCAGTCGGGCAGCAAGGCCGCGGCGCTCTTCGGACTCGGCTTGCTGGTCGTATATCTGACACTTGCCGCGCAGTATGAGAGCTTTACGCTGCCGTTCATCGTGCTGATGGCCGTTCCGATGGCTATGCTGGGTGCGCTGTTGTTTCAAGCCCTGCGTGGAAACATCAACGACGTGTATTGCCAGATCGGTCTGGTGATGCTCATCGGCCTATCGAGCAAAAACGCCATTCTGATCGTCGAGTTCGCCGAACAGTTGCGCGAAAAAGGCATGGACCTCTACGACGCGGCGATCGAAGCCGCTCGCATCCGTCTCCGCCCAATTTTGATGACCTCCTTCGCCTTTCTGCTGGGCGTGTTGCCGCTGGTGCTGGCCACCGGAGCGGGAGCTGCCGGGCGCAAATCGGTGGGCTCGACCGTCTTCGGCGGAATGATTTTCGCCACTTCGCTCAACCTGCTGTTCATCCCCGTACTTTACGTGATCGTCAAAGGTGTGCAACTTCGCACGGCCTCGCGCCGCACAACTCGCCCCGCGCTGGAATCGTAACTGAGCATCAGCGCACGCGCGCGCAGGATAGTCAGCATGCGAGTCGCAACGGAGAATTGATGGATTGCGAAGATTCGAGGCTTGCATGGCGGCTTAACGGCGGACAGTTGGTCAACAGCTAGTCAATGGCGGTTTCGGTTTCCCGCGTGCGGGCCTCACGAAGCGGGCGGAGCGAAAAAAATCTGTGCCGGCAAGGATCACAGCGGTACGCGGGCGCATTCATCAGCCGAAAAATCCATCGCAGGCTGCCTTTTTCCACCCAATCCTTCGCAATATGCTGAAGATCCAGATTTCCGCAGCGCGGGCAGTGCGCATGGCGCATGAAATGCCAAGCTACTTTTCGGGCATAGAAGCGCCGCTTGCACTTCATGCATCGCCACGGCCGGAGCGTCGCGAGAGTCGCCAGGCGGTCGAGAAATCCTCTTCGCTGCGACCGCGCACAATCCTGCTGTCCACACGAGGGACAAATCATTCTCTCTTTACCCGCCTCCGAGACTCTTCCCCATGCGCAGCATAAACAACCGGCGCAATCACTTCAACGGTTTCATGCACCAATTTTGTTGGCGAATTGCACAAAATAGCGCGGCGCTCGTCACTATTTTCCTTCCGTTTTGGCAGCACGCTGCGTGCTCGTTGTAGAATATCGGCCGGAGACACAAATGCCTGACTACACTGAGGCTCACGCCCGCGCGGGAATTCATGCCAAGCTTCCCGCGCTCGACACCTGGCCCAATCACTTCCCCGGCTACGAAATCACCATCCGCTTTCCGGAGTACACGTCCGTCTGCCCCAAGACCGGGCTGCCCGATTACGGCGTGATTATCATTCAATACCAGCCGCGGAAAGTTTGTCTGGAGCTCAAGGCTCTGAAAATGTACTTGCTGGGGTACCGCAATCTCGGAATCTTTTATGAAAACGCGGTGAATCGCATGCTGCGCGACATCGTCGCAGCCACCAAACCGGCGCGGTGTCTGGTGCGCGGCGAATTCACGCCGCGCGGCGGACTGTTCACGGCGGTCGAAGCACGCTGGCCGCATGGGCACAGCCCTGCTCCGCGCTCGTAGACTTTGTTATATTCCTTGGCCATAATTTTATGGCCAGCGAAAGACACTGTGAGGAGAACCGATGACCGATTTGCCTGAAGTTCCACAGAGCCAGACAGTTGGAACCCCGCCGGAACCGTACGCTTATACACCACGCTGGGTCATGATCGTCTTCCTTGTGGTACTTGCGCTCATCGGCTACCTCGTGTATGCGCTGGTCCAGCAGAAGAAACAAAGCGCTGAGGCATTTGACGCGACCGCCAAGCGCTCGACGGCCCTGGCCGCCGAACTGGACCGTACCAACGGCGCCATCGCCGACCTGAAAACCCAACTTCAGGTCACCGAGCAAAAGCTCGGCCTCACGGAAGACGAGCTGGCCAGCGCCAGAAGCATGACCGTATCGGTCCGCAAAGACGAAAAAAAACAGCAGGTTGCCAATGACGCCTTGCGCCAGCAAATCGGCCAGGTGCAGCAGCAAACATCGACGCAATTTGGGCAGGTTTCCGACGAATTGAATGGCACGAAGAGCGACGTCGCCGCCACGCGCAAAGATCTGGACGACACAAAAAGCAAACTCACCACGGCGGTCGGCGACCTCGGTGTCCAGAGCGGCTTGATCGCGCGCAACCACGAAGAAGTGGAAGAACTCAAGCGCCTCAACGAGCGCAACATCTATGAATTCAAACTGACCAAGGAAAAACTTCCGCAGCACGTGGGCCCGGTACAGTTGACGCTGCGCAAAATCAATGCCAAGCACCAAACGTTCACGCTTGACATCATCGCCGACGACAAGAGCGTCGAGCGAAAAGACAAAACCCTGGAAGAGCCGATCCAGTTCTACACGCGGGGCACGCGCACGCTGTATGAAATCGTGGTCTATGACGTGCAAAAGAATTCCATCTCCGGCTACCTCTCGACCCCGAAGGCAGGCGCGCCCGCAACGCCGAATCCCGCGAGCCAATAACATTTGCCAGGAAACCCACACGCGCATTGCCGCCGGTCAAAGCGAAAAGGAGCACTCCATGAAAGTCGCCTGTCTGCAGCAATCCAGCCGCTCGCGGAAATCACGCTCCGTTGCCGAAGGGGCGCGCGCGATAGGGCTCTTTGTATTGGTTCTTCCGCTGCTGCTTTTCGCGTCTCCTGTTTTCGCGCAGACGGCTCCCATGGTCGACAGGCTTCCCGCGGATGCGTGGGCTTATGTCAGTTGGAGCGGCACTGCATCGCTGAAATCGGTGAGCAACACAAACTCCGTTTTGCGTCTGTGGCACGATCCGTCGTTCTCCGCATTCCTGGAGGGATCGATCGGCGCCGTTTCCCACCACGGTGGAGCTACGCAGAAGTCTGGCGGTCTGACGCCCGAGCAAACGGCGGAGATATTTTCCGCGTTGGAAAACCCGGCGGTCGCCGGCTTCTTAAATAGCCCTGGAGATTCAGCAGAACAGAACCCTATTCCCGTCAGTTTTTTCTTGATTTACGACGCCACGGGAAAGCAAGAGCTCGTCGATAAGCTACGCCGCCAGCGCGATGCCGATGCGACCGAACCGCCGCAAGTGAGCACGGCCTCCATCGCGGGTGTCACGGTGGAAAAACGCATTTCGAAAAGCAGCACTTCTTATGAGGCGCAGGCGGGCCATTATTACATCTTCGCTGGGTCGCGGCACGCAATGGAGGAACTGCTTCCCCGCTTTGGAGCGGGCCAAGCTCCCGCCGTTTCGTTCACGCAATCGCCAGATTTTCCAGCGGCGTGCCAGGGCCTCGCGCATTCTTCGATCCTGAACGCTCTTGTTCTTCCGGCGCAATTTCATATGCCGTCGATGCCTTCGAATTCGGGCTTTGATTTTCGCGCATTCAGCAGGTCCCTTCATCTGGACGGCATTCGCGCCGGGTGCTTCAGCGTCAGCTTCGAAAAGGAAACCACGCGCACGCGCGGCGTCGTGCTCGGAGATACTTCGCAGGGCAGCATTTTGAATGTCGCCGGCAATAACCGCGATTCATTCGCCACACTTTCCTTGGCATCGTCCCATTCGTCGTTTCAAGGTTCGGTGATCGACTATGCCGCGCTTTACAATTCCCTTTTCACCGCGGTCTCCGCGGGCATGCCGAGAGACAGAGCGCCTTTCATGGCCGCCGCCGTCGCTTTCCTCTCTTCCACCTGGGGGATGCCGCCAGACCAGTTCTTCGCTTTATTCACCGGCGAGACGGCCGTAATTCATCCGGACAATGCCGCGGATCCAGGGCAAAGTTTCTACGCCTTCACGATCCATGACCCGGAAAAAGTCCTCCACGTCTTGCAACATGCCATGCCCGGCGAACAGACCAGCACGAATCAAGAAGGAGATGTAACTTATCTTACGGTCACCATTTCCGCAGGCGCTCTTGGGGCAAAATCCGCCGCTTCCTCGACTATCGATTTCGCTCTGACGCCGGACATGCTGCTCGTTTCCAAGGAACAAGAAGTCTTGCGCCATGCTGTTGCACGCATTCATGCCGCGGCCGGTTCGGCGCCATCCGATGCGTTGACAGCGGATCCGGAGTTCCAGAAAGCGCGAGCGTTGTTGCCGGCGAAACTGGACAGCTTGTCGTACACGAATTACGCACACTATAATTGGCAGGAGCTTTTTTCGGAGACCGAGAAAAACCTCAACGATCAGATGCGGGGGGCCGCACGCAACGCGAATAGACCCGTGCCGCCCCTCGCGCAAATATTCCAGGGGATCGATCCCGCTGTTTTTTCCCGGTATCTGCACGTTTCCGCCGGCGGCGCATGGAAAGATTCGACCGGCATTTATTTCGATTCTTACATCCAATAAATCACGCGCTTGCGCTGTGGCGAACATCTGGCGATACTCTTCGCCGAAGCGCGGAGCGTTGCGCGGTCTTGCGAAGGGATGTCACGTAATTCGCCGATGGTTCGTCTCATTGCAACGAAAGCCGCAACCGTAAGCCGCAAAATTGTTTTCTTGTTCATTTGCTTTGCGCTGGCCTGTTTTGCGCTGAGCGGGGCGGCTTTCGCGCGCGAAAAAATCCCGCAGCGGCAAAAGCCGAGTGCCACGCCAACTCTCTCGTCTTCGCAGGCGGGCGGCGGGGCGCAAATCCAATTTGCGTTCAGCGGGAATGTGGCGCAAATTCCAGCGCAGATCGCGGCCGCGCTGGTGCTGGTGCCCGTACGCGTGAACGGCTCGCAGCCTTCGTGGTTCGTACTGGACACGGCGCGCGCCACTTCGGCGATCGACGATGTTCGCGCCGTGGCGGTTGGTTTGTACTCCCCAGCCGCAGGAGGTGCGCTGCCGAAATCTTTTTCCAACGTCACTCTGGAATTTCCGGGACTGAAAATTTCGCTGCCTTCGCTAGCGCTCGATTCCTTCGGAGATTTTTCCGCGCGCATCGGCCATGCCGTGCAGGGAGTCCTTGGCGTGGATGTCCTGAGCCGCCTGATTCTCAAAATCGGCTACGAAACCCAGACTGTGCAGTTTTACGATCCGAAAGCTTTCCAATACCGCGGCTCCGGCGCGCAAATTCCGGTGGAAGTTGCGGCGGGAGTTCCGGCGATTGCCGGCAAAGTGACCGTGCGGCATCGCGGAAAGTTCGCCGGGCTCCTTGCCATTGCCACGGCGCAAACCGAACCGGTAGCGTTTTCCACGCACTTCGCTGCGGCGCATTTGCTTTCTAGCTTGACGGAAAGGATGCTGCCTTTCCCCGGCGTTGACGCCGCCAGCGACACGGACGTCAGCGATTTTTTGGGCCGCGTGCAGGAACTTCAGTTTGGAAAAGTCACTTTCGATGATCCCATCGGCATATTCCCCACGAAATCCGCCGAGGGCGCGGGGATTGTTCCTTCGCAATTCATTTGCGCGATCGGCGGCGAAACTCTGAACCGCTTCACGGTGATTTTGAACTATCCGGCGCGGCTGCTGATTCTGGAGCCGGACAAAAGCTTTCCTGATATTTTTACCGCGGACATGAGCGGGCTGACGATCATCGCGATCCCGCCGGCATTCGACAAATTCGAAGTGGCGCAGGTGGCTCGAAAATCACCGGCGGCGGGAGCGGGAATCGCGGTGGGCGACATGATCGAGAAAATCGACGGGAACCCTGCGTCCGATTACTCGCTCGATGACGTGCGCGCGCTGCTGCGCCAGGAAGGGACTTCGCACCAACTGAGCCTGCTGCGCAACGGAAAGACCATTGAGGCGAAACTGGAATTGAAGCCGCTGGTGTAGAAAAAAATCATACTCGGCATTCGACCAGGTCGGTTCTCTTCACGGATGCACGGAGGCTTGCAGCAAGCGAAAGACACTCATGCATCGCAAGGACTGGGCTATAGACGCGCGGAGGAAATTCGTCGTAGGTTCGACCTTCCAATTTTCTAAGTACCCGGAGAATTACTAAAGTTATTCGTAGTCGGAGAGGGTTTTGGCCATGAGGCGGAGGCGGTCGTCGGCGCGGGCGAAGATGCTGCCAAGCTCGAATTTCCCGCCGCCGTCGCGGCCGCCGGCTTTGACGCCGGTGAGGATTTCGACGCCCTGGTCGATGGTGGCAACGGGGAAAATGTGGAATTTGCCTTTGGCGACGGCTTCGACGACATCGCCGCGCAGCATCAGGTCGTCGACATTCTCAATGGGAATGAGCACGCCCTGGCTGCCGGTGAGGCCTTTGACACGGCAGACATCGTAATAGCCTTCGATTTTTTCGTTCACGCCGCCAATGGGTTGAATGTCGCCCTGCTGATTGACGGAGCCGGTGACGGCCAAGTCCTGGCGAATGGGCGCGGCGGCGAGCGCGGAGAGCAGCGCGTAGATTTCTGTTGAGCTGGCGCTGTCGCCGTCGACTCCGGAATAGGATTGCTCGAAGCAGACGCTCGCGGCGAGCGAAAGCGGCTTATCCTGCGCGAACATGCGGCGCAGATAGCCGGAGATGATGTGCATGCCTTTGTCGTGGATGCGGCCACTCAGGTGTGATTCGCGCTCGATATTGATGATGCCGGATTTGCCGAGGGCCGCCGAAGCGGTGATGCGAACAGGCTTGCCAAAGGCGTAGCCGCCCAGCTCCATGACGCTCAAGCCGTTGACCTGGCCGACGCGTTCGCCGGAAACATCGATGAGCAACAGGCCCTTTTCGATCATCTCCTGAATTTTCATTTCGATCAGATTATGGCGGTCGGTTTTGGCTTCCAGCGATTGGCGGACGTGCGCGGCGGTGACTAGCGTTTGATGCTCCTGCTGCGCCAGGTAGCTGGATTCGCGAGCGACGTCGGCGATGTCGAAAAAGCGCGCGGTGACTTTTCCGCGGCGGCCGGCCTGGCGCACGCCGTGTTCCATCAGCGCGGCGACGGCTTCGCGATTGAAAGGCAGAAGATTTTCGTCGTCGCAGAGCTTGCGCAGGCGCCCGCAATAGTGAGCAATGACTTCATCGCTCCACTTCATTTCCTCGTCGAATTCGACGCGCACTTTGAAAATTTTCTTGAAGTCGTCCTCGAAGTTGAAAAGCAGTTCGTACATGTCGCGGTCGCCGATGAGGACGATTTTGACGCGGATGTCAATGGGCTCGGGCTTCATGGCGGCGGTGCTGAACGGGAAAAACACGTCGACCGGCTGAATTTCGAGCTTGCTGTGATTCAGAGTGCGCTTGAGAGTGCGCCAGACGCCGGGTTCGGTGAGCGTGTCGAGCGCGTACATGATGAGAAAGCCGCCGTCGGCGCGCAGCAGCGAGCCGGCGCGCAGGTCCATGAAATCGGAGTTCCAGCCGCCGCGAGCGTCGTAGCTGCGGTGAATGGTGCCGAAAAGATTGGCGTAGGTGGGAATGGTTTCGAAAATGACCGGGCAGCCTTCGTGATCGCCGTGAGAGAGAATGACGTTGACGCCATAGACACGGAAGGGATCGCGGTCGGAGCGTTCCGGACGCAAAGCCGCGGCGGCTTCCGATTGCGGCTGGTCCTCCTCGCCTTCACGCTCCTTGAAAGGCTCGAGATTGTCGAGGATGTGATGGCGAACCTCCTCGAGGTATTCGGCAACGTGGGAGTCGGCGTACTTTTCCTTTAATTCCTCGATGACGCCGTCGACGAGAACGGAAGCGGCTTCCTGCTCGAGGTAGCTCATCTCGCTGGCGAGTTCGCGCGAAAGAGTGAGCGTTTTGCGGTAGACGACCGTGAATTCCTGGCGGAATTGATCGTATTTGCGCTCAAGCTCCTCGGCGGCGGCGGTCTCGATTTTTCCTTCCTGGACAAGCTTGGGGACTTCTTCGATGGGCACCATGGCGCCTTCGAGAACCGGGAAAATTTCCGGAAGCGCGACCGCGCCGACTTGCATGCGGCCGAGCGCGAATTGCTCGCGGGCGATGCGATGCGTGAAATCGTCCATCAATTCCTTTTCGCGCTGCGTGTAACGGTCGACGATGCGGGCTTTCTGGCGCTGAAAAGGCTCGCCTTCGAAAACTTGCGGGATGCGCCGGCGCAGAAATTCGATTCCAGACTGCACTTCCTTGCGAAAAGCGTTGGCGTGGCCGGGAGGCAAGGTGAGCAGGCGCGGGCGGTCTTGATTCTTGAAATTGTTGACGTAGCAGCGATCCGGAGAAAGCTGCGTCTTCGGCCCGATGCCTTCGATCATGCGGACGATCATGCCGCCACGGCTGGTTCCGGTGAGGCCGCAGACAAAGACGTTGTAGCCCTGCGCGGTCATGTCGACGCCCATGCGGAGAGCACGCAAGGCGCGCTCTTGGCCGATTTCGCTGCCTATAGAGGGCGCTTCCGCGGACGTGGCGTAAGGCACTTTCGCCGGATCGCAGCGCCAGCGCAGTTGCTCAGGGGAAAGCTCTTTGCTTTGAGGAGTTTTTGGAGTCATCGCGTTTCTCTGAAACCGGGCCAAGCGCGCCGAGTTTCCCTTTGGCGCCTGTGCATTATACGTGCGCCACCGGCAAACGGAGATGAAAGTGTGAAGGGTGTAGCGAATAGCGAATCCGCACGCGGGGGGAGCGACAAGGACACGATACGCTCAAGAACTTTCCGCGCGATGGCTGGTCTTGGCGTGCAAGTCGAGAACGCTGGCCGCCGCGGCGACAATGATTGGGCCCAGCACAATTCCCAGCAAACCAAAGACGGCGATGCCTCCGATGACGGCAATGAAAACGATGAGGCCGTTCATGCGCGCGCGTCCACTGAGAAACAACGGACGCATGAAATTGTCCACAATACCCGCAACGATGGTCAGGATAACGGCTAAAAGAATGGCCTTGCCCCAGTGGCCGGTGACAATCAGATCGATCATCGCGGGAATCCAGATGACCAGGTCTCCGACGACCGGCAGCAGCGAAAAAAATGCAATGGCCACACCCCAGAAAACCGGCGCAGTGATGCCTACAATCGCGAACCCGAAACCCCCGGCCAAGCCGTGAATTACGGCAGCCGCGAGAGTCATGGTGACGCTGGCGAAAATCAGGTCGCGCGATTTGCCGACGATTTCCTCGCGCGATTCGCGGTCAAAGGGCAAAACCTGATGGATCCGGGCCATGATTTCCGCGCTGTCGCGAAAGAAATAAAACATGGCGATGATCGTGACGGCGAGATCAAAAATGAAAATGGCGACGTTGCGCAAGACGACGCCGATTTTGGAGGCGAGGAAGGTCGCGGTGGCTTCGATGGCGCGATGCAAGAGTTGCGCCAAGCTCTCGGGTGTCTGGCCGGGAACGTGCGCTCCCAGCCATTCCCACCAGCGGTCCAGGCGGCTGAGACCGCCGTTGTTGAATTCGTGTTGTACGGCCGCACCGGCCTGCAGGCCTTGATGAATGAAGGCGATTCCCACACCGATGGATGGGACGATGAGCAGGAGAGTGACGAGAATGGTGCACCCGGCGGCCGCGCGGGTGCGTCCCCACTTCTGTTCCAGGCGCTTGTTCAGCGGGTCAAAGACCACCACGAGAACAGCGGCCCAGCACAGCGGCACAAGGAAGGGCTCGAAAACCAAATAGGTGAAATACAGGAGCAGCGCGATGACCAGATAGAAAAACACCGCGTTCAGCCGCTGCTGCTGTATGGTCCCATATGGCAAAGTGCTGTCTCGCTCCGAGCGGCGCTTAGGGCCTCATGCATGCATAGTTTTCTTTTGCGCCTTTGTCAACTGCCGCGAGTCCGGATACTAACGAGCGCGCCCCGGATTCCAGTGCGGGAAGGGCGTCGGTTGAAGGACCTCGCTTCGGAGCGCCCCGCGAGAGAATACAATAATTCGGATACTGGAAATACAGACCTCCCATAATTCGAATTAGGTCGAAATAAGAGCGATTCTCGCCCGCCACACGCCTGCTTTCATTCTGTCTATTATCAAGAAGTTAAAACTTAACCAGAGAATACACGGACACTTGGCACGATTCGTGCCTTAGGCAACTGTAGTTGTGGGGCCTTACCTCTGCTCCAAGAGACTTTGAACAGACTCCGCCAGGAGGAGCCATGAATTTTCATTTTGCACGGAGAGCTTGCTTGCTTGCGTTACTGACTTTTGCGCTGGGCGCCACTTCAGCATTTGCGCAAGTGCCCACCGGTTCGATCGTGGGAACCGTTGTGGACGCTCAGAAAGCGGCCGTGCAAGGGGCCGACGTAACGATCACAAGCCAGGATACGGGGGTGCAGTACAAGACCCAGACGGCTTCCAACGGTGGATATGCAGTGCAAAGCTTGGCCTTCGGGCTTTACCGAGTGGACGTCAACAAAGAGGGATTCAAAGTCGGCTCGGTGAAGGATCTTAAACTTGACGCATCCTCGCAACTTTCTGTTCCTCCCATTGTGCTTGAGATCGGCGCAAGGAGCGAGACGGTGACGGTGGAAGCGAACGCGGCCGCCCAGGTGCAGACAACCGACGCCTCGGTAACTACCCACATCGATCAGGAGCAGTTAACCGATCTGCCAATCGACAACCGTCAGCCTGCGGGCATGATCCTGATGGAACCTGGTGTTGTGGATAACATGAAAACGGGGAACGGCGCCGTGATTGATGGTCAGCGCACCTCGTTCACGAACGTTACGCTGGATGGCATCAATATTCAGGATAACTTCATCCGCATCAGTGGTACGGAGTTCTCGCCCAATCAACTGTTTCTGAGCCAAACCGGCGAGTTCGAGATAACCACGCAGAATGGCGACGCATCCGTTGGCGGCGGTTCCTCGGCCATCAGCGTCGTTACTCCGCGCGGAACAAACGCTTGGCATGGCTCGGGCTTCTGGTATTACCAGAGCAATAAGTGGTCGGCAAATCCCTGGTTCAACAACGCATTTGGAATTCCGAACGCTGCCCTCAACCAAAATCAGTATGGCGCCACTGTAGGGGGCCCGGTCATCAAAAATAAACTGTTCGTCTACGGCTCTTTTGAGGAACTCAAGGACCTCCAATCGCTACTCCAGGATTCGACGATTCTGACGGCTGGCGCAACGAAGGGTATATTTCGGTATGCGGCCGACTGCGTGGCCCCTCCGAATGCAGGAACTCCTTGCCCTTCAGGAGTCGCCCCGGGGCAAATGGAATCGGTAAACCTGCTTACCCTGGAGAACAGCAGCCGCGGTACTCCCGCGTTTGCGATTGACCCAGCAATTGCTGCTCTGATAGCCCGGATTCCGACGACTGTCGGCAACAATACTCTCGTCGGCGACGGGCTGAATACCACCGGATTCTCGTTTAACGCGCGGGACGATTCCACGCTCAAGAACACGGGTTTGCGCGTGGATTATACGCCTACGGCGCACCAAAGTTTTTCCACAACCTACTACTGGAACAAGGAACTTTTTGACCGGCCGGACATCGATACGTCGTTTGATGTGGTTCCTATTGTCAGCAACAACGATGCCAGCAACTTCTTCTCGACGGCGTGGAGATGGAGCCCGACAGCGAACTTTACCAATGAAGTGCGATTCGGTTACGACCTCGCTCCGGCCACCTTCAATACATCTCAAGTGTTCGGCGCCTCTTACGTTACACTTCCGGCAAACTCGAACGGGAGCCCATTCGTTACAAATCCCGAGCCGAACTTCTTTTTCCAGGGCCGCGACACGCATACGTGGGCCTACGAGGACAATGCCAATCTGCTGCACGGGAATCATTCGCTTTCCTTCGGCATGCAACTGCAGCGCGTGACGATCGATGCGGTGAACAATGGCGGAACCTCGACGAATTTGGAGATCGGATTCAGCCCAGCCAATCCTGATACGCTTCTTAACAGTGATTTCTCCGCGCCCATTTCGGCGACCGCTCTGAATAACGCCAACAATTTACTGGCCACTTTGGGCGGTTTCGTGGGCACAACTGCCCAGACGTTTAATGTCACCAGCCAGTCGTCTGGCTTCGTTCCCGGCGCCACCGATGAGCGCAACTATGCTCAGAATGACTGGGCGTTCTATGCCAACGATGCATGGCGCTTCCGTCCGAATCTCACAATCACTTATGGCTTGCGCTATGAGTATCTGAGCCCGTTCACTGAGGCCAATGGATTGATGCTGCAGCCGATCCCCGCAGTCGGGGAGTCAATTGAGCAGACCCTGCTGTCCGACGCCACGGTGGGCTTTGTGGGAGGCAGCTCGGGCCGCCGGCCTTACAACAAGGATCTCCACGATTTCGGCCCAAACATTGGGATCGCATGGGATCCTTTCGGCGACGGTAGGACGGCCATCCGCGCCGGGTACACGATTCACTATGTGAATGATGACCTTGCCACGGCTGTGAACAACGCCCTGACAGGAGATGCAGGCCTTTCGTCCACTAACGGGAACAATAACGCGGTCAACACGATTAGCGGAGGCAATGGTCTGCCCGCCGCCCCGATCGTTCCGGCGCCTCCGTTCCTAGTCCCGACTACGTTTGCGCAGAACGACGCAAACCTTGGCGGCCCTGGGAACAATGCTGGGTTTGCGATTTCGCCGAACTTGAGAACTCCCTACGTCCAAGACTGGAACCTCTCGGTTCAGCGTGCCATCGGATGGAACACCACGGTTACGGTGTCCTATCTGGGTAACCATGCGACAGACTTGATACGGGGAATTGACGTCAACCAGGTAATCATCAATCAGAACGGTCTGCTCAGCGCGTTCAACGTCGCGCGGAATAATTGCTTCGCGTCGATCGCTGCCGGCAGCGGCTGCAATCCGACCTTCACAGGCACGGGAAGCGAAGCGTTTCCCACTAATAATATTTTCGCGGGACTTCCAGGTGGCGGGTTCCTAACTGCGGGCGTAGTCGAAAGTGATATCGAGACCGGCCAGGTGGGCACGCTGGCGGATTTGTACCATGTTGACGGCATCGAGGCATTCCCCGGGCAGTTCACGCCCAACGAGTTCATTCGTGGCGGCGACTTGCTCGAGAATTTCTCCAGCTCCAGTTACAACGCTGGGGCGGTACAGGTCCAGCGCCGTTTCAGGAATGATCTGATTTTCCAGGGCAGTTATACGTACAGTAAAGTGTTGGACGACGCGGATGGCTCAGAAACGGACTTCTCGCCGCTGCTGGACAATGCCAACCCGCAGATCGAAAGAGGGCGTGCCGCTTTCGATGTTACGAACGCTTTCAAGGCGAATTTTGTCTATAACTTGCCGTTCGGACAAGGCCAAAGGTTTGGGTCGAATAGTGGTATTTTGAATCGCTTTATCGGCGGGTGGGCTGTTTCTTCGCTTTTGACGTGGCAGAGCGGCTCGCCATTTTCCTTCTACACTGGCGACCCGGGCGTTAACGGGCTTGGCACGGTGAATCGCTCCAGCCGGTCCGGCAATGAAACAGCCATCCTCGGGATGAGCAGTTCGCAGATTAAGA
This sequence comes from Candidatus Acidiferrales bacterium, assembly GCA_049787175.1. Taxonomy (GTDB): domain Bacteria; phylum Acidobacteriota; class Terriglobia; order Acidiferrales; family UBA7541; genus DAHUXN01. The sequence goes on from JBAQYT010000134.1 coordinate 28,838, forward strand.
GCGACATGCATCTCTCGTTCCCGACCAGCGGCCCATTTGCTGGCGACGTCCTGATGATCGATCCCAGTTTCATCGATCCAAGCAGCGGGCTGGGATTCCTTAATTTCGGAACGGCCTGCCAGCCAATCGTGGCCAATGGCTTCTGCAATCCGCAACCTGGACAACTTGGCAATCTGTCGAGGAACGAATTTAACGGCCCGATGTTCTTCGACGAGGACCTGTCGATCCTGAAGACCATTCCGATCCACGAGTCCGTGTCCTTACAATTGCGTGGCGACGCGTTCAACGTATTCAACCACCCCACGTTCGTTTTTGGAGACCAGGACATCAACGCGACAACTTTCGGGGAAGTTGGGTCTACAGTTCCCGGGAGTTCGGGCACCGGCGCTCGCGTCCTGCAGATCGGAGCAACGTTGCGGTTCTAGCTTGGATTGCTTGATTTGATTGCAGTGACGGGCCGCTCGAAAGGGCGGCCCGTTTTTCTTTGCGCCGCGAGTTCTGTCCTTAACGTTGCAGCTCGCCACGGCGCCAGCGCCTGGAGCGCGTGTTACAATATTCTTGTTAGTGGAAGCCCTGCTATGCGCACAGAAACCTGCAAACATACGCGAACGATACTTGTGGCAAAAGACGAGCATGAGGAGTATCGCGAGTGCCTGGATTGCGGCGAGATTTTTGATCCGGCGGAGACGAAGCCGGCGGCGGAGGCGGGCGCGAACTTCGGCGAGTCGCTTTCCGACGCGTAATTCCAGAATTCCCTTCTGAGCCCATTCCCTCTGGCAGAGCTGCGCAAGTTGTGATATGAACCCGCACACTACGGAGCGCGAGTTCCGCGTGTGTACGAAGTCAGGAGACGGCGATGCGCAAAATGATTTTCTGCGGGCTGGCATTTGCGATGCTGGCGTCAGTGAGCCAGGCGCAGGAGACGGACACGGAGCGCGAAGCGGCGCGCGATGTGGTCACACAAATCCAGCAGCTCGAGCAATCGCTCAACGTCCCGGCAATGGTGGTGAAGCTCACGGCGGATGATAGCGGCCGCGACAAGGTGGTTGCGCGCGTGAAGCAGTTGATGCAGACGGAATTGCTGCCCATGGCCGACTGGATTACGCAGCACCCGGAGATTGGTTTCACGGAAACGCAAGCCGTCGCCAAGCTTACCGCGTATTTGCGCGCGCACGATTTCGATGTGACCACGGGCGTCGCGGGGCTGCCGACGGCGTTTGTGGCCAAATACAAGCGCGGCACGCCGGGACCGAATCTGGGGGTGATTTTGGAATATGACGCCTTGCGCGGAACGAAGGGGCCGTTCCACGGCGACCAGCACAGCGCACAAGGGCCCGTGGGAATGGCCGCGGCAGTTGCCATGGCGGAATTTCTGACGCGCTCGCATACGCCCGGAACGGTGACCGTGTATGGGACACCGGGCGAGGAGATGATGCCTCCCGACGCCAAGACGGTGATGTGGAATGCCGGGGTTTTCAAAGGCGCGGACATTATCGTGCGCAGCCACTCTCTGATGGTCACGACGCGTCCTGCGCCGGGCTTTGGCACATGCTGCATGAACATCGACGGCGTGAAGTATACGTTCTCCGGCGCGCCGGCTCATGAGTTGACGGCGTGGAACGGACGGAACGCGCTCGAGGCGGTCATCAAGCTCTTCGACAACATCGACAGCATCCGCGCGAGCATGCGTCCCGAGACGCGCATCGAGGGAGTGATCACCGAAGGCGGCGCCGCGCCCAACGTAGTGCCGGACAAAACTTCAGCGGATTTTTACATTCGCTATCCCGATTCCGTCTATCTGGATCAGGTCACAAAAATGGTAAATGACGCCGCGCGTGGAGCTGCTCTGGCCACCGGCACGAAAGTCAAAATCGATCACTATGGCTCGCAGCGCGATGGCATTTCCATTGCGACGCTCGGCGAACTGGATTTCGCCTATATGAAACAGTTCGGAGCCACCGGCATTATTCCCGAACCCGGCAAGCCGCAAGGCTACGAAGAAACGGGCAGCGTATCGAGCCAAATTCCCGGAATCGGAGTCAACGCAAAATCGTCCAATTTTTCCAACCATACTTACGGGATGCTGGCCGATGCGACAACGGACGTAGGCCACAACGGCTTCATGATCGACGCGGAGACGGAGGCGGCGATTTTGTACGATTTTGCAACGCACGCGGAGTTGCGCAGCGCTGTGAAGACGGAATTCACGCGCGTCCAGGCGCTTTTCGCGGAGTATCAGAAGGATTTGCAGAAAGCTTATCCGCAGCCGGAAGTTCCCGAGCCAAAATAATAAAGACTCAGTGGCTGGCGCTTCGAACTCCGCAAGCGGCGCCGCCATTTTTTCTGGATTGCGGCAAGATTCTTGATTCGGCCGGCCATGCACCGGTGCCATTCGCGGGCGCGAACTTCGGCGAATCGCTTTCCGAGGCGTGGACCAAGCTTCGCGCGGCACTCTTCGCTGAACACCCTCGGATAAAATCACCTGGTCAGAGCAAACGAGCCAGTCAGTTCAATCTGTGCGGACGAACTTCCTACCAGAATCGAATAGTCTCCTGGCTCCGCGGTCCATTGCTTGTTCTTGACGTCGTAATAAGAGAAGGACCGGCGATTGAGCGTGAGAGTGACTTCTTTCTTCTGGCCGGGCCTCAGAAAGACTTTGGCGAAACCCTTCAATTCCTTAACGGGGCGCGGAACGCTCGCGTGCAAATCGCCCACGTACAGTTCCGCGACTTCTGCGCCGGCGCGATCACCAGCATTTTTCACGTCAAACGAGACGGTGACAGACTCAGGATTCGAACTTTCACCGGGAGAAATGCGCAGGTGGCTGTACCGAAAATGCGTGTAGGAAAGGCCGAAACCAAATGGGAAGAGGGGTTTTGTGCTGGAGCGGTCGTAGTATCGGTAGCCAAGAAAAATTCCTTCCGTGTAGGTCACGCGCTTGTCGGTTTGCGCGTAGTAGCTGTGAAAAACAGGATTATCTTGCCAGCGGCGCTCAAATGAGGCCGGAAGCTTCCCGGATGGACTGAAATCGCCAAAGAGAATGCCCGCCAGAGCTGCCCCGCCTTCTTGTCCCGGATACCAGGCGTGAAGAATTGCGGGCACGCGGTCGATCCATCCAGTCATATCGACATTTCCGCCTGCGGTGATCACAACGATCACGTTTTTGTTGACGCTGGCGACCTGACGGATGAGGTCGTCCTGGCCGTTGGGAAGCGCGAAGGTGCGATCCGCGCCTTCGCCTTCCGTGTCAGGACTGAAACCAACGCACAGAATGACGGCACCAGCTGTCGCAACCAAGGATTTCATCTGAGGATCAAGGGCGTTTTTTGCGGAGACCGCCGGATGTAACACTTTCGCGCGGGCGCCCAAATAGTTGGTCACGCCCTCAAGGAAACTGACTTGATGGAAAGGCTCCGTCTGGGAGCTTCCGCCGCCGCCAATGACCGCGGGATAAGCATTCGGGCCAAGCACGGCGATGGTTTTCAGTTTGGTCTTGTCGAGCGGCAACAGATTCCCGTCATTCTTGAGCAGCACCATGCTGCCGCGAGCCTCCTCGCGGGCGACTTGATCGCTCCGTTGATCGTCGAGAGGAATGTTTGGATTTTTTTGCTCACGATCAAAGAAACCAAACTGAATCGCTTTGCGAAGAATGCGCCGCACTTTGTCGTCGATGGTCGCAGTTGTGACTTTGCCTTGCTGGATTGCGGGGAGAAGATTGGCCCGCGTCATGTAGTGCGCCGAAGGCATCTCCAGATCGAGCCCGGCGTTTGCGGCGGCGACGCCGTCGTAAGTCGCTCCCCAATCCGACATGAGAATCCCGTCGAATCCCCATTCTTTTTTGAGAATGTCGATGTTCAGGTGCGCATTTTGGGTCATGTGCTCGCCATTGACGAGGTTATATGCGTCCATGACGGCGCCGGCGTGCGCCTCCCGGACGGCTGCTTCGAAAGCAGGCAAGTAAATCTCGCGCAGGGTGCGCTCATCCACAACGGCGTTGATGTGATGGCGGTCGTATTCCATGTTGTTCGCTACAAAATGCTTGACCGTGGCGATCACACCTTGGCTTTGCATTCCTTCCACGACGGACACGGCCATGCGCGACGCCAGATAAGGATCTTCACCGAAGTATTCGAAGTTTCGCCCGTTCATCGGCGCGCGATAGATGTTCAAACCGGGAGCGAGAACAATATTTACGCCGCGCGCGCGGGCGTCGCGTCCCATCGAGGCGCCGACCCGCCTGGCCAGATCGCTGTCCCAGGAAGCGGCGAGCGCGATTCCCGCGGCATAGGCGGTTGTGGGGCCATAATCATGAACACCGAGGGGGCCGTCGGACATTTTCAAAGACGGAATGCCGAGGCGCGGAATCGGCTGCGTGAAAAAGTTCTTCGTTCCACCGATGAGCTCAATTTTCTCCTCCAGCGTCATTTGGCTGAGGAGAACATCGACGCGTTTTTCGACGGTCGCGCGTGGAGAGGATTGCGGCTGCGCCAGCGCAAAGGAAATGGATAGCGTCAGAATCAGAACCGCGAAAGTTGTGCGCAGTTTCAACATTGGCTTGTGATTCTCCTATGGCTCGTGTCCGCACGGATCTTCAGCGCGGGCCACGAACGAAGACCAGGTAAATCGCCATCGCCGTGCCTACGGCTGCCATAATCAGAGCAACTCCAATCGCCAGCGATGACGGGCGCTTCACACCCGTTTCGCCGCGATCCAGCGCCTGGAACAAATGAAGATGCCGCCACAAACTTGCCACGTCCACGACCACTCCGAGTGCGATCAGCGCAGTGCCGAACCAAAGCGAGAGACCGGTGGATTGCGTGGTTGCGCCGGGCTGGCGCGCTTGCAACATTTCCAGGAACAGGCCAAAGCGCGCGACCACGAAGCCGAAACCCATCAAGGCCAGCCCCGTGCGAATCCACGCCAGGAAAGTTCTCTCCGCTGCCAGGTAATCGCGCAAATCCGTTCTTGGTGTTTCCGCCATGTTGCATCCAAATCTTGCCGCACGTTTGCGGCAGGCAAATCCCTGAAATCAAACCGAAAGATGATTCAGGGCGTTGCCACGTCTCAGTCTGGCGGACGCCAATCTGAAATAGCACATTGCAAGGCTTATGGCGATAGCGGCGGCAGCCGCTTGACAAATCTGGCTAACCAATCTACCTTACCATAGTCTAACTATGCATTGTTGACCTATGCGAGGAGGCTTCATGCGCCGTGATGAAATCCCGCCCGGAACGCTGTACCTCTTAATCCTGAAAACTTTGGCGCGCTGCGGCGAGCTGCACGGATACGAGATTGCCAAGACCATTCAGCAGAATTCCGAAGACGTGCTGCAAGTGGAAGAAGGTTCGCTCTATCCGGCGCTGCAACGGATGCTGGTGAAAGGCTGGGTAAAAGCATACTGGGGAACGACGGCGGAAAACCGGCGCGCGCGCTATTACCGGCTGACCCTCGCGGGCCGCAAGCAGTTGCAGATCGAGCAGTCGCAATTCGAACGCGTTGTGAATGCGATCACGCGCGTGATCCAGACGGCGTGAGAGATGCAGTAACGAGTGACAGCGACCGGAAAACCAAAATGCCGCGGAGGAAGACGGCGTTGCTGTTGAGGAGCACGAACAATGATATCGCTTGGTGAATTCGGGCGGCGAATAGCGATGCTGGTGCGGCGGCGGAAGTTCGACCAAGAGATGGACGACGAGATTCGTTTGCATCTGGAACTGCGCGAAAAAGAACAAGCCGCGAACGGATTTTCGGCCGAGGAGGCCCATATGAACGCGCGGAAGAATTTCGGGAATGCATTGGCGCTGCGCGAAGCGAGCCATGATTCGTGGGGGTGGGCGTGGCTCGAACATCTCGCGCAGGATTTGCGCTTTGCGTTTCGCATGCTGCGCAAGAGCCCCGGCTTCACCGCGACCGCCGTGCTGACGCTCGCGCTCGGCATCGGCGCGAACACCGCCATTTTCAGCATGGTGAATTCCCTGCTGCTGCGGCCCTTGCCCGTCGATCAGCCGAATCAACTGGTGGTTCTTGCGTTCCAACAAAAAAGCGGGCCTGTGCAGCAGCAGATATCCTATCCGAACGTCCAGGATGTTCAGAGCCAGGCTTCGCGTGTCTTCTCGGATGTCTTTGCCTACGAAGTCGGCTTGGATGCGCTGATCATCAACAACAAAGGCAAACGGCTCTTGATCAACTATGTGACCGGAAATTACTTCACGAGCCTGGGCCTGAAACCGTATCTCGGACGGCTGATTCTTCCCACGGAGGGACGCGTTGAGAACGCCGATCCGGTGTTTGTCCTCAGCTATGCCTACTGGAAATCGCAATTCAATGGCGACCGTGACGTCTTGAATGAGAAAGTTTCGATCAACGGACATCCGGTCACTATCGTCGGCGTGGCGCCGCCGGGATTTCACGGGCTTAATGCGCTGCTTGATGCACAAGGCTTCCTGCCCTACGGGATGCTGGCCATCGGCGGCCGCGACCCCGGATTCATGACCAATCGCGGGCGAACCTCGGCGTTCGCGCTGGCGCGCCTGCGCTCCGGCGTGGCTGTGCGGCAAGCGCAAGCCGAGTTGGGAGTCGTAAGCCAGCGGCTCTCCGCGCAGTATCCGAAAGAAGATGCCGGCATCCGCTTCAGCGCTTATCCGGAGCGTCTCGCGCGCCCCGATCCGCAAAGCGGGCGGCAGATGGTTCGTGCCGGGACGATTTTTTTGGGGCTGACGCTGCTGGTGCTCTTGCTGGCGTGCGTCAACGTGGCAAATATTCTGATGGTTCGGGCCGCAGCGCGGCAGCGCGAAATGGCTCTGCGCGCGGCCCTTGGCGCTCCGCGAAGCCGTCTGGTTAGCCAGTCGCTCACCGAAAGCGTCTTGCTGGCCCTGCTCGGCGGCGCCGCGGGAATTGTTCTGGGAATTTGGGGTGGCGCCGCGGTTGCCGCCATCAACTTGAAGACTTCGATTCCGATTGATCTGAACTTCGGCTTCGACTGGCGCGTTTTCCTGTTCGCTTTCGGCGCGGCGCTTTTCACCGGAGTGATTGTGGGAATCGTTCCGTCCGTGCGAGCCTCCCGGGCCGACGTGAACCAGGTGCTGCGCGAGGGCGGCCGCGGAATCACCGGAGGGAAGCAGCGACTGCGCAACGTCCTAGTGATGGCGCAGGTGGGCGGCTCGCTGGCGCTGCTGGTTATCGCCGCTCTTTTCATGCGAAGCCTGAGCGCCGTTCAGAAGGTGGACCTGGGCTTCAATCACCATAACGTTCTGAACCTCAGCATGGACCCCAGCAACATCGGGTACGACAACACCCAGGCGCTCGCCTTTTACAAGAATCTGCTGGATCGCGTCCGGGCGCTTCCCGGAGTGCAGTTCGCAAGTTTCTCCTTTGCCATCCCCTTCGGTTACGTCGGCACGAACAACACCGTAGACATCCAAGGCTATCAGCCACCCGCCGGCGAGCCATCTCCTGTTGTGGCGACCAACTTCGTCTCGACGGATTATTTCCGGACATTGAGCATCCCCATCGAGCGCGGCCGGTCGTTCACCGATGCCGATACTGCGAAATCCACAAAAGTGGCGATTGTCAGCGAAGCCATGGCGAAAAAATTCTGGCCGAACGGAGACGCACTCGGTCGCAAGTTCAAATCGCCGGGAGCAGGGAACGTACCGTTGGAGGTCGTCGGGATCGCCAAGGACGCGCGTTTCGCGAGCTTGTCCGGGCCAATCGATCCTTTTTTCTATCTGCCCATAACGCAAGACCCGCCGCCGTACGCGAGCCTGCAAGTGCGCACGGCTGCCTCGCCCGAGTCCATGACCGCCGTGATTGAACAGCAAGTGGCTGCGCTCGCGCCGGGCCTGCCTCTGTTCGACGTGCAAACAATGGAAGAGGCGCTTTACACGCTCAATGGCCTGCTGCTTTTCCAAATAGGAGCGGCGCTAGCCAGCATCCTGGGCCTGCTCGGCCTGACGCTGGCGATCGTCGGGGTGTACGGCGTTGTCTCGTATTCCGCAGGGCAGCGCACGCACGAAATTGGCATCCGCATGGCTCTAGGAGCGCAACGGCGCGACGTTCTGAAAATGATTTTTCGCCAGGGCATCGTCATCGTGATGGTGGGCGTAGTTGTGGGCCTGCTCCTGGCGTTTGCGCTGGCGCGGGCGCTCAGCGACGCATTCTTCGGTGTCAGCCCTTCCGACCCACTGACCTACGTCAGCGTGGCCTTGCTGTTAAGCGCGGTGGCCCTGCTGGCGAGTTACATTCCCGCGCGGCGGGCGATGCGGGTCGATCCCATGGTGGCCCTGAGATACGAGTAGTTGTAGCGCCCACCTTTAGGTGGGCAAGTGGCAACTCGGGGTATCGGAGGAGAAAGATCGTGAACCGGCTCGGTGAATTCAGGCGGCGAATAACGATGCTGGTTCGCCGCAAGCAATTTGACGAAGAGATAGACGACGAAATTCGCCTGCACCTGGAGCTGCGCGAAAAGGAACATGCGGAAAATGGATTTTCGGCCGAGGAGGCCCATATGAACGCGCGGAAGAATTTCGGGAATGCATTGGCACTCCGCGAAGCGAGCCACGATTCGTGGGGGTGGGCGTGGCTCGAACATCTCGCGCAGGATTTGCGCTTTGCGTTTCGCATGCTGCGCAAGAGCCCCGGCTTCACCGCGACCGCCGTGCTGACGCTCGCGCTCGGCATCGGCGCG